>NZ_DAHVHY010000005.1 GCF_027322205.1 Acidithiobacillus sp. | reverse complement strand
GGCCGGACTCGCCGGATTCCAGTGGGATTACAACGGCCTCATCGCCGCCACAGTGTCGGCCAACACCCAGCCCCCCACCGCCACCCGTGACCAGGGCTGGTTGGCCTCCGGCGCCGGGGACTTCGATCAACTCGCCCTGCCCTTCACTTCCACGGATGTGCTCCTGAGCGATGCCGAGAGCGCGCCCAGCCCGCAGAGCAACAGCAAATACGTTTACAACCAGATTTCCAGTCTCGTCCCGCTGAGCAAGCTCAGCTTCGTCAATAGTGCATTGTCGGTCCTGAAATACGGCATACCCGACCTCTCGGGGCTGGATATCGGCAAGATCCTGACCAACGACCCCAACGAAGTGCCCGCCGACCGCCTCGCCAACTATCAGGGCGGCAGCGGCGGTTCGTCGTCGGGGAACGCGACCCCGGCGCAGCAGGCCCAGACGGTCATCACCGAGATGACGAAGGCCGGCGACACGCTCCAGTCGAAAACCACCGATGCCCAGGGCAACATTCATCTGGTATTCACCACGCCAGGAGGCACCGATATCCCCATCACCATCTCCGCCGGTGGATCATCCCCCCAGAATCCGGGAGCACAAAAGACGACCACGCAAAGCACGCAGGACGTTTCCGCCACCGCCAACAGCCTGACGAGTTCGCTGACCACGAGCACGCCGGCGTGGACGCAGGTCCCGGTGGCAAATCCCCTCTGGCTCCCCGCGAACTGGGCGGCCTATGGAACGGGCGGGGCTACCGCTACCTTCACCCAGCAGCACGTTTATGCCAACCAGCAGACGACGGAAACCATGGTCGTGACCATTACGCCGATCATCACCAATGGCAATGTCACGGGCTCCACCGTGACCACCACGACCAGCAGTAGCAGCGGCCCGGCGTGATGGCGATGCGATCATTGCTTCTCCTGATGGGCATTGGCTGCCTGGACTTTTCCGGTCTGGCCGCCGCCGGCCAGGTGCCCGCGGTCAACTGCGCCCGGCCGCCCTTCCCGACCGGGACGAAACTGACGGTGGTGGCGCAGCAGGTGGCCATGAATGGTACACCCATGAGCATCCTGGCCATGGCGAACCGGCTGCCACCGGCTGCCGTACTGGATTTTTACCGGCATCGCTGGGTGGTCAACGGGCACCCCGCCTATGTGCAGTATCGGGTCGGTCCCTGGCAGGTGGTGGCGCATCGTGACGGCTCCTGTTTCTACACGGTGCAGGTCCAGGCCCAGGGAAGCGGTACCGAAGGGCTGGTGGGCGTCTCCTTGCCCGGCGAGGCGCAGGGGATGCCCGGCCAACCTTCCTTCCCGGCACCGAGCGGCACCAAGGTCATCAACGATATGGCCAGCAACGACGGCGGCAAGATCGGCCACACCTGGTATCTGGGCAATCGCGAGACGGTGCAGCAGAACGCAGATTTTTATCTGCGCACCCTGGTGCATCAGGGCTGGTCGCGGCAAATCGCCAACCACCCGCCCATGTCCCACGGAGCGGTGGCCATGATGTTTCAGAAGGGGGCGCAGACAGTCAGCATCGTCGTCGAACCCGCCATCTTCGGCTCCACTCTGCTGATCACCAAGGTACGGCGTTAAGAGGACCCCCATGCGAATCCTGATGCAACTCCGTAGATTCTCTGGCCGCTCCTCTCAGCAAGGACAGGCAATGGTCGAATACATCATCGTGCTGATCTTCGCCATCATCGTGCTCGTTTCCATTTCGGCGGGAAGTCCCTCGCCCATTGATCAGCTCGCCACTGCCCTGAAGACCTACTGGCAGAATTACTCTTACATCATTTCTTTGCCTTGAAAGGATCGCTATGCGTCTCCCTAACCTACCACGGCTAAACCGTTTTACGGTAATGCTCATTATCGCCGTTCTGCTTGCCGGTGCCGCCGCGTTTCTGACGGTGCATTACCTGCAAAACCGTGAACACCAGTTCAAAACGGAGCTGCAGACCAAGTTGAGCGCGAACATGGTGGATGTGGTGGTGCCCACCGCCAATGTCCATGCCGGCACCGTGGCCACCAATAAAAACATGGCGATCCGACCGGTGCCGCGCGATCTCATTTATTCCAGCACCATTACGGTCGCCCGTTGGGGCAGATATGCCGGCCGCATCCTGACCCATCCGGTGGAAGCGGGGCGTCCGCTGCTCGCGGAAGACTTCGCCAAACCCTATAACGGGGATTTTGCCAGCACCCTGCCCACGGACATGCGCGCCATCACCATCGACGTGGGCGGCGTCAATGCCCTCGCCGGCTTGATACGTCCAGGCGATCGCGTGGACGTGCTACTGGTCAAGACGGGCAACGGCGGCTCGGGAAACGCCGGTAGCCTGATCCCCCTCCTCCATCGCGCCCTGGTTCTGGCCACGGGACAGAATACCAAGTTCACGCCGCTGCTGGTGCATGACAACAACGTGCTGGAGGCGCAAACAGCGCTGGATAGCTATGGCAACATTACCTTGCAGGTGACCCCCGATCAGGCGGCCCAACTGGCGCTGGCGCAACAGGCCGGCCAGTTGCGGATTGTTTTGAGCCCGCACGCCGTGCCCGCTGATGCGCCCCAGATTCCATCACTTTCAGAGGCCACGCTGAGCAATGGCGGCACCGCCGGAGGGGATTCCGAAGCTACGGTGCAGTACATCATCGGTGGTGGCAGCGGCAATGTGGCCAGCCAGACCGAAGGCATGGGCGCCGGTGTGCCAAGCGATAGCGCCGCCCCAGCCAGCGCCACCCAAGATAGTGCCAGCAAGCAGAGGAACGCGATGAAAAAAGCCGTTTCCGGTCTCCAATCCATTCTCCATCTCGACCAGTCCGCTGCCGCGCAAATGCAAAAGGGAATGCAATGATCAACAAAATAAACACACGGTTTCGAGCTGTTGCCTTCGCTGTCTCCGGCGCCATGGTCGGCATGCAGCCGGCTCTGGCAGCCCAAGGAGGACTCTCTCCGGTTACCCAGGTCCCCATGGTGCGCCACACGCTGCAGCTTTACGATGGGCAAGTAAAGGTCCTGCCAGCCGAAGGGGTCACCCGGGTTGCCATTGGCAATGGCAAGATCATCGGGGTCAAGACCTTGAAGAGTCAAATCGTTTTGCTGGCCACCGGTACGGGCACTACCGATTTATACGTGTGGTCCAAAACAAATGAACTGCAGGCCTACCATGTTTTCGTCACTGGTGATGATACTGGGCAAAGCTACCGGCAGGTGGCGGCGGTACTTCATGGCGTGCCGGGCCTGCATATCGATCAGGAGGGCGGGAGGGTCGTCCTGTCGGGCAGCCTCGATCCAACGGAAAGCAAGCGGGTGGCCGATATCGCCAAGACCTTCCCCGGTGTCACCGATATGGTCAGGTCAGACAGTGTCGGGATGCGGCGCATGGTCTATCTGGATGTGCAGGTGGTGGATTTCAAGAAAAATGCGCTGCACAACTTGGGCATCCAGTGGCAACAAGGCATCGCCGGACCGGCGGTCGGGCTGGTGGGTGACTTCGTACATAACAGTACGTATCGATTGGGGGACGTGACCCAGGGCGGATTGCAAAGCAATACGCTGAACGGTCCGGCCGGACCTTTGCAGGGCCTGCCGCTGACCGTGAACCCGTTTGCGAGTTATCTCGGCCTCGTTTCGACGCTGACCTCGACGATCAATCTGGCGGTCCAGAGCGGTGATGCATATATCCTCGCCAATCCGCAGCTCAGTACACGCAGCGGCGGCAATGCGACCTTCCTCGCTGGCGGCGAAGTGCCCATTCCCATTAGCAGCGCCCTCGGCCAGACCTCGGTGCTCTATAAAAAGTATGGCGTACAGCTCGACATCAAGCCGGAGGCTGATGCCCAGGGCAACGTGCTGGCCAGCATTTCCACGGAAGTGAGCCAGATCGACCCCACTGTGACAGTCAACGGCTATCCGGGCTTCCTGACGCGCAAAACCACATCGGTGGTGAATGTGCACAGCGGTCAGACCATCGTACTCTCCGGACTGATCCATTCCGTAGGCTCGTCAACGCTGACCAAGTTCCCCTGGATCTCCGATATTCCAATCCTCGGGTATCTGTTCAAGAACAACAACTTCCAGGCGAGCAGGAGCGAGTTGGTGATCTTCGTCACGCCGGTGATCTTCAATCCCAACTCTGTCGTGAACCAGGAAGCGGTACTGCGGGGCACGCAGCTCATGCACCAGTTCAATGCAACGGCGGGCAAGGGGATCTACATGCCGGGCTTCGGCGTGGGACCAGGCAGCCACCTGCTTCCGGCCGGGGTGGGAAAAGCGGATGGATCGCAGCTTGGGAAGACGCCCGCGGCGCCGAGTCCGGCGGCCCCGGACGCAGGGAAAGCAGGACCCGCCGCTACCTCCATGGCAAAAACGCCGCCTGTAACGGTGCAGACGACCATCCCGCTCAAGACTCAATCCTGACCCAGGAGGTAGGGCATGTTTCGAATCAACAACACCAACTCCCGCGGGAAAAGCGAGCAGGTCAATTGCGCTGCCAATAGCTGCTCGGTGGGGAAGTCGGACGAGAATCTGGTGGTCCTGCAGGGATGGCAGGTGGCGCGGAAGCACGCCACCTTCTTTCAGGATGAATCGGCGATGTTCGTCAAGGATGAAGCCAGCGCCTTCGGCGTGAAGGTCAACGGCAACCGCATCAGCGGCACCACGGGTCCGTTGCGGCCCAGCGACATCGTGGAGATCGGCAGTTATCTGCTGACGGTGGAGGTGCTCAATAAAACGACCGAAGTGGATGCCCCCCGAGAAGCGCCGTCTCCAGTGGGGGAAGTGGTGGCCACTCCGGTTGTGGTGGCGGGCGGGACCTCCTCCAGCGACGGCGCTGCGGCTGGGGCGGCGCCGCAGGTCTCGCGTGACCATCATCAGTTCGCCACCCTCCGCATCGTTCAGGAGCGCCTGATATCACGCATGGATTTTCGGCGCATCGATACCACGAAGATGACCGAACTGGAATTGCGCCAGCGGACGAAAGAGCTGATCGAAGAGATCATCAACGAGGACCCGTCATTGGCAAAAGACGGCGACCGGGAGCGGTTGGTACAGGCCGCTCTCCACGAAGCGGTCGGTCTTGGACCGCTGGAAGTGCTCCTTGCCGACGACGGTATCACGGAAATCATGGTCAACAAGTATGACGAGATCTTTGTCGAAAAGAGCGGTCGCCTAACGCCGTCCGAAATCCTGTTTTCCAGCGACAAGAGCGTGTTGTCGGCCATCGAACGCATCATTGCGCCCCTTGGGCGGCGTATTGATGAAAGCTCGCCGATGGTGGACGGACGTTTAAAGGACGGTTCCCGCGTCAACGCCATCATCCCGCCATTGGCACTCAAGGGGCCGTGCATCACCATCCGTAAGTTCGCCAAAAACCGGATGACGGACGAGGATCTGGTCCGCTACAATTCCGCAAGCAAACCGATGATAGAGTTTCTGCGCCTTGCCGTGGAGCAACGCCGCAACATCGTGATCTCTGGCGGTACCGGATCAGGCAAAACCACCCTGCTCAACATCATGTCCAATTTCATTCCCGGCCACGAGCGTCTGGTGACGATCGAGGACGCGGCGGAACTGCGCCTTTATCAGCCCAACCTGGTATCCATGGAGGCGCGGCCGCCCAATGTGGAGGGACAGGGGGCCGTAACGATCCGCGATTTGGTGCGCAACAGCCTGCGCATGCGCCCAGACCGCATCGTCGTTGGCGAGTGTCGCGGCGGCGAGGCCCTGGATATGTTGCAGGCCATGAATACCGGTCACGATGGTTCGCTGACCACCGTCCACGCCAATATGCCCCGCGATACGCTGTCCCGTCTGGAAGTGATGGTGCTGATGGCCGGGATGGAGTTGCCCCTGCAGGCCATTCGCCAGCAGATCTCCTCCGCAGTACAGCTGATCGTCCAGCAGACCAGATTTTCCTGTGGCAGCCGCAAGGTCACCTATATCACGGAAGTGACGGGCATGGAGAATGGCACCATTCAGCTCCAGGATATCTTCCTCTTCAATCAAAAGGGCTATGGTTCCGATGGTAAAATCCAGGGCGATTTTATCGCGACCGGGGCGATACCGGAGTTTTACGAAGATCTGGCCAAACGCGGAATCGACGTGGATCGCAGCATCTTCCAGGGCAATAAAAGCGGGGGGATGAGACTATGAGCCGCGGTATGCATATCTATTTGATCGGCGGGGTCATGTTCGGCGCCATTCTGTTTTTCGCCGTGATTTTCATGCAAGTCCTCGGAAAGAGCGCGAAATGGCAAGAGAAGCGCATCAAGGAGGGTACCTACAGAGAACTGGAGGACCTCTTCATCTTCGTCGATTTTGAAAAGCTGACCTATGTCAACTTTGCCGCATTCCTGTTTGTTCCGGTATTGGTATGGATCATTACCTCCAACCCGATATTCACCACCGCCAGCGTGTTGCTGCCGATCTTTGCGCCGAAGTGGATCGTGGCGAGGGTGCGCCAAAAACGCCTGGATCAGTTCATTTCGCAGTTCCCGGACGCGCTGATGATGCTGTCCAGTTCGCTACGGGCGGGGTCCAGCCTGGCGGTCGCCATGGAAAATCTGGTGAATGAGAGCAAGGCTCCCTTGAGCCAGGAGTTCGCCATGCTCATTCGTTCCCAGCGGCTGGGGGCCAGCTTTGAAGATGCGGTGAGGGATATGGAGCGGCGCCTGCCCATTCAGGAGTTCATGCTCTTTTCCGCGGGGTTGCGCATTGCCAGGGAGGTCGGCGGCAATTTGGCGGACATGCTGGAATCGCTGGCGGAAACGCTGTACACGAAGATGCAGACGGAAGGAAAAATCAAGAGCTTGACAGCGCAGGGCAAGATTCAGGGCGTGGTGATGTCCGGCCTGCCTATCCTGCTGATGCTGGTGCTCACCCAGTTGCAGCCGGTCGCCATGCATCCCCTGTTTCACAGCGTGACGGGTTGGGGGGTGCTCACCCTGATTGCCGCCATGGAGTTCATGGGTTACATCGGCATCCGCAAGATCACCAGCATAGACGTATAATAATGAGTAAAAATAATAAGTTGAAAGGGGTTCGGCGATGATATGGTACTACATCGGCATCGGTTTGGCAGTGGCTCTGACCGTAATCTTGGTGATATGGGCATTTTCCGGTCTGCACTGGGAGGTTCCTGATGATGAGCGGGGTTATCTCGACCCGTTACCTCCACTGTTGCGTTTCATTTGGCCTTTGACACGCTTTGTCGCCTACTATGCGGGTGGCCGCATGCCTGCTCCGTGGCTCGAAAGTGCCCATCGCATGCTGGCCCGGTCCGGCGCCAATTACATGATGAACGCCGAAGAGTTCTATGCCATCCGCTTCATCGCCGCTACAGCGGCTTTTGTGCTGATCTGGCTCGGGACCAGACCGTTAGGCTCAACGGGACTGTTTCTCGCGACGATGGTCGGGATATTGGGCTTTGTCTACCCGGTCATGTGGCTGAACGGTCGCTACAACAGTCGCAAGAAAGACATTCTCAAGGCGTTACCGATGTTCCTCGATTATATCGTTTTGGCTGTAGAGGCTGGCACCAACTTCTCGGGGGCGTTGGCCCAGACTGTGGAAAAGGGGCCTGTTGGGCCGATGCGCCAGGAGTTCTTTCTGGTTCTGCGTGACTTGCGTGCGGGGCTGTCACGGGCGGATTCCCTACGCCGTATGGACGCTCGTCTGAAGATTCCGGAAGTCAGCTCGGTAGTGTCTTCCATCATCCAGGCCGAGCAGGTTGGGGCCAGCATCGGCAAAGTCTTGCGCATGCAGGCGGAAAGGCGGCGCATGGAGCGCTTTCAGCGTGCGGAAAAGCTGGCGATGGAGGCACCCGTCAAGCTGATGTTGCCACTCGTGCTGTTCATTTTTCCGACGACGTTTATCGTGCTGGCCTTTCCCATTGTCATGATGATCAAGCAGCAGGGATTGCTGTGAAGTGCGGATCGCTCCATACGGAAGATGGCGGTCTGGCGGTGACCGTGAGGAGGACCGAAACTGCGTGGGAACGCACGCGCGGTCTGCTCGGCAGCCCGGCACCAGGTCGCGGCCAAGGTTTGCTGATCGCCCCCTGCAACTCGGTTCACACCATGGGAATGTCATATGCGCTGGACGTGGTTTTTATCAACCGGCTCTGGCGAGTGGTCAAGGTGGTACACGTGCTTTCTCCATGGCGCTTTACCGCCGCACTGGGTGCGCGTTTCACCCTTGAGATGGCGGGTGGAGAGGCTGACCGGCTGGGTTTTGCAGCGGGCAGATTGTTGAGATGGGAGGAGGTCTCATGCAAAAGCGGGCAATAGCTGCAGCAACTCTGGTTTTTTTATCGCTCTCGGGATGCGCCGAGATGCAGAGCAAACCGCTGTTGACCCTCAATCAGAAGGCCAATGCAGCCTATGCGGCTGGGCAGATGGGCCCAGCCTTGAATGATTACGAGGCGCTCGCGTCCCGGTCACCGGACGATCCCAAGATCTGGGAAAGACTAGGAAATCTCTATGTGCTCTCCAAACAGCCTGAAAAGGCCATTGCCGCCTACCGGCGGGCCATCGAAATCACCCCGGGGAATGCTACAGTGTTTTACAACATGGGTGTCTTGCGCCTGCGGCAGGCCTGGGCCGTTCTGATCCAGGCCTATCAGAGCACAGCTCCCGGAGATCCCAACAAGGTGCTGATCGAGAAATTGCTCGATGGTATGGAAAAGCTGCCCGTGCTCGATATCGACGGGAAGGCCGCCGCCTCATGGCGGTTGTCGCCGCCCGCGAACGCGAATAAATCAGGTACAGAGAAACGGGTAGGAGCGCCTCGTGAGTGACTTGCCTGCAGTGCCCCTGCGGAACCACACCTCCTCGTCAAGGAGGAGCACCCTAGAGGACCCAGGAGCCGGGCACGCTGGGCAGGCGATGGCGGAGTTTATTGTCGTCCTGCCGGTTTTGCTGCTGCTCATCCTTGGCGCTTTCCAGTTTGCCCTGGTCTTTATGGCCAAATCCACCTTGAACCAGGCAGCCTTTTACGCTGATCGCGAGGGGACGCTGAACAACGCCAGTTCAACCTCCATGAAGGAGGGCCTGGCCAGCGGTCTGGCACCACTCTACCAGAATACGAGCTTTGGTACGGGAGTAACCATGGCGGGAGTGGCCCAGGCGAGCGCGCTTGCGGCTGTCTATACGCCAGGGACGGCCTGTATTCAGGTGCTGAATCCCGGTTCGGCGGCATTTAGCGATTTCGGTGTCAGCGTGCCATCGGGTAATGCGGGGGGCGGCAACGTAACGGAAATACCCAATGCCCGTCTACTGTACCAGCCTACCACGGTGGGAGCCAGCTCGGGTGAGGACATTCAGGACGCCAACCTGCTCAAGATACGCGTAAACTATTGTTACCATTTGATCGTGCCTTTGATCAATACTACGATAAAATCGTTGGCGGCAAATGGTGCAATCAGCGTTGGCGGAGCTTGGCAAGCGGCGTGCTATGCGAATGGGGGAATACCGCTGGTAGCCAATTCCACGATGCTCATGCAGTCGCCGGCCATTCAAAGCAAGAATAATACATCTTCCTGTACCTGATGGCGAGCACGATGCCAGAGCTACTCGTTATCTCCGCGGAGGTGCCAGTCTGATCCATACTTTGGTACGAATGCCATCATACTATAGCCATGATCACGTTTTCTACCATAGCAGTTTTACGCCGTTATGCAATACGATGATAATGTCGTTTTAAAAAGGTCTGTGATGCCCTCCAAAAAGATCAATAAATTACAGTCACGCAAAGGCACGTTAGTGAAAGTATGTGTCATTGGTCCGGTTAGGCTGATTGTGAACGGCAATATTCAGCCCTTGGCGCTCCAATCCAGCAGGTTGCTGCTCGCCTATTTGGCCTTGGAGCGTAACATGCAGAGGCGGGATGGCATAGCCAAGCTGTTGTGGCCGAATATCGATTCGGAGATAACGCGCACCCGCTTGCGGCAGGCAGTCTACCAGTTGCGTATTGCCTTGGGACCCATTGCCGAGAAGACGATCATCGGCGATCGCCATTTCATAGGGCTTGCACCGGATCGGATCTTGCTGGATACCGACGAACTTGCGACTGCTGGCGAGGAGTTGAGCTGGCAAAGGGTAGAATCGTTGCTGTCCGGCCCGTTTCTGATGGGTGAACAAGAGCCGGAAGGAGCATGGTTGCTTTGGCGGCGGCGTAGGAATGACGAGATTTCCAATCGCGTGGAAGCAACTATGGATTTTCTGGTTTGCAAGTACGAACAGGAAGGCAGGTCCGCCATGGCTCTCCAGGTGGCCAACCGGTGGGTTGCGTTTTCCCCATTTAGCGACAATGCCAATCTTGCCATGATGCGAGTTTTGAGCCGGGATAATGTCCATGCCGCGTTGGCGCAATACGATCTATTTCAGCGCAGGGTCATCGAATCGCAGGGCCGACGTCCAGGGCCTATGGTACAAAATCTGCGGCAAAGATTGGTTTCTACCTACAAAGGCCTGTCGCCAGCTTTGCCCCCTACCGGCGCTCCCGCCACCTTCCGGCAGATTCCCGTTAGTGTTCTTGTATTACTGCCTATCCTCGGGCAAGAAGATGATAGAGGAGTAACCCTCGAAAGGGTTTTTGTGCATTTCTATCCCACCATTCAGGCGGCTACGACGCGCTTTGCAGGGAGGCTACAGGTTGCTCCCGATGGGGCCATGGAGATCCGCTTTTGTGGCATGGATGATGGTGCAAGACGCGCTGTCGCTCTTGCATTCTCTATCATTGGGCAGAGCATCCGCAACAAAACATTACGTGTCGGCGTGCATAGCGGAATCATGATGGCCTGCCCGGGCGGGCAGCAGGATCTGATCGGAGAGGTCCCAGCTATTGCTCGATCCATTGCTGGACACAGCAACGGAGAAATCCTTGTCTCCATCGCGACTCTGGATCGGTTGGACAATGCGTTTTCAACCCGGTTTGCTGGTGTTTGGCAAGCGCCGGAGGGGGCGATGGGGTTCTATAAGGTTCTCGATTCGCGGAAATCACCGCGCCGTGCAGCAGTTCCAACTGTGGGGCGCGATGTGGAATTGCAAACGCTGGTGAACAAATGGCGAATCGTGCAGCGGACCGGAATAGGTGCGGTTATGCTGATTCGCGGCGATGCAGGAATAGGGAAAAGCCACTTGCTTGAAGATTTTCGTAAAGTGGCAGGTGATGTTTCATGGCGGACCTATCAGTGCTTGCCGGAATATTCGAAAATCATCTTATCTCCTGTAGCCGATGTCGTTCGTGATCTTTTAGAAGTAAATTTTAGCACCCGGATCAATAAAATAGAGATTGCGCGACTGCTCGGAGAATATGGAATAAACGACTCATTAACCGTAGATCTTTGGGTGCGTTGGCTCGATATCGGAGGGCAAGAAAATCTTTCCGTAGACGCTACAGATGGGCATAAAGAAATCTTGTATGAAAGCATTCTGGAGATTTTGGCTGCCGGACTTGGATCGCTTCCCCGCGTGATTGCCATTGAAGATCTGCATTGGGCTGATCATGCCTCGCTGGAACTGATGAGCCTGCTGATGGAAAAATTAGCAGTGCTACCGGTTCTGGTGATTATTACGGCACGAACAACTTTCGCACTAACCACCACCAATTGGCCAAACTGCAAAGAAATAAATCTCAGTCCCTTATCTAAAGCTAATGCCGCAAGGATGGCCGCTTCAATCAAACCTGACCGTACGGAGGAGTGGTATCTGGATGTGGCGCAGCGCAGTTGCGGTATCCCGCTCTTTGTTAGAGTCTTATCTCAGCAGACATCGTCACAATTAAAAGAAAGCAATGCCAATCCGACAACAATTTCAAGTGAAATCATGGATGTCATCCTGGCTCGCCTAGAGATTCTGGGTGAGGCGTTATCGGTTGCGCAGTTTGCTTCGGTATTGGGACCCCTTTGTAGCGAGAAGCTGCTTTCGTTGATATGTGCCGATAGCGGTTATTTGGTCGAGGAACTGATTCCAGTCCTTTTCGATAATTATATCATGATCAGGGGCGCGCATGGGTTTGAATTCTATCATGAACTATATCGTGACGCCATATATTCCGGAATACCACCAGAAAAGCGCAAAAAGATGCACCTTGACGTTGCCCAATTTTTGGTCGACAACCTGGAAGGCGGTGTTTACCCAGAAATGATTGCAGAACATTTCGAATTGGGCGGAAATATCGCAGCCGCAGTTCCATTTTGGCAACGTGCAGGCCACCGTGCGATGCAACTGTATGCTTTCAAGGAAGCGAAGGAATATCTTGCCAAGGCGATCCGTAATTTTTGCGATCATGGGGAAAGATCGGAGCCATGGAGGGATGAGATACATTTGCATCACGATTTTGCCATAGTTTCAGTGATGGATGATGGGTATGCGTGCGAGGCGGCACGATCCAGTTTTGCTCATATTCTCGCTCTTTGCGCACAGTACAAAATAGGTGGAAGACCCTACTATGCTGCATTATGGGGCATCTGGTTACAAATCTTTAGTTCCGGCGATATGTATCAGGCCATATCGGCAGCAGAGAAGCTATTGTCTTGTGCCCAGCACTGTCCTGATAATGGATTTGGCCTTACCGTTGGGAGATTTGCAAAAGGGGTATCCCTCGCCTGGCAGGGGAGTGTGGAAGAGGCGTACCAGCTATTTTCAGAAGGACAGAAACATTGGAAAGAGGAATATAGCCACTTGAGCATTTCCATGTTCGGAGAGAACTTGGAGATCAGCCTTCATTGCTACAAAGCGCTGGTATTATTACTCTTGTGCCGACCGGAAGAAAGTAGGGAAGAAATCGCCTATGCGCGCAATCTGGCAGATACTTCCGGCATGGAAGCCAGTGTGGCCTACGTTTCTGCCATGCAGCTTGCGCTGGATTTCTTCGGTAATTCTACCGCTGCTGCGAAGAATAGTCTGCTTCGTATTGAAGAAATCTGTAACCGGGAGTCGTTGGTCATGTGGTTTGCCTATAGTCAGGTATTTCGCGGCTGGTTGGGTATTCTTGAAGATGAATCAAATCAATCTATCCACCTACAAAAAATGCAGTCCGGTATTGATTGCATAAGAAACATCTGGCCTAGCGGCCTAGCCTTCCTGTCTATCGTAAAATCCGCTGCCTTGCTATCTGCTGGTAGCGATTTATTTTTAGCTGATTTAGTGGAATCTAGGAAAATAGCGAATAAAACCGCATCGTTCCTTATGACTTGGCACCTGTTGCTCCAGGAGGCCAACTGGTATTTGAATCATGTCCAGCCACAGGATGGGAAAAGGGCCGTGCGATGCCTACGCAAAGTGCAGAAATGCGGCGTTCCTTTTTTCTCGCGGTTGGCCGACATGGCTTTATTGAAAGTGAATGGTGGTTTTGAAAGTTCCCGACCAAAAAGAACGGCCGCAGTTTCTTCGGGTACAGGATAAGCGGTAGCTGCGCCACGATAGATTTATACTGCCCACAGGAGACCAGTGGGCGGGCAAACTGGATGACCAGGACGACGGCAAGAGAAACATCGGGGACACAAACTCTCCGACAACAGCGGTGCCAAGGCACGCTTCTACCATGCCGTCTGCGAGACGCATTTGTCGCGCATCATCCATGTCGACATGGCCGCACAGCAGTTTAACTACGACATCGACGAAAGCGCTCGGACGCTGGCGGAACGTATGGATGGCAAGTTCCTGCTCGTGAGCAATGCAGGATCTATCCCCCGAAGGAATCGTCGCGCGCTACAAATCTCTCGCCGATATCGAGCGGGGCTTCAAGGTGCTCAAATCCGAACTGGAGATCGGTCCGGTTTATCACCGGCTTCCTGAGCGGATACGGGCGCCCCCAACATACTCTGCGGGGACGTCGGTCTGGGTATAGAGTTCTAGCTGATCAAAAGGCTGGGAACCCACACCGATTTCGAGCGGTCTATAGCATAGGTTGCGGGTTCTCTGACCTCTTTTGGTGGTTATCTGTATTGATTGAAGTGAGGAGGAATACCATGAAGTGTGAACCGACGAAGAACTCAACTAAACGCAAAAAAATACCGGCTTTCGCAACAGCAGTCATTTTAGGCTCCGCCGCAGTGACGCTGGCCCACGCCACAACAAGCCCGGGCCGACCCGTTCGGCACCCTGTAGAAACCCCCATCATTCACATCTGGGTCAATGGCCATGCCATCCCCGCCTCAGCACAGAGCCGGGTGATCCATTTTCCGGGTGGGATAATGCGCATACAAACGGTCACCTGGGACAGCGGCATGCAACCCGGCAGGGTGCGGATTACCGATAACAGCCTTTCCACGGTGCGGGCACGCGCCATAGTGGAGAACGATCTGCAGCAAATGCGATCCATGCAGGTCTCCATGGATCGCGAAGTGGCACAAATGCAGCGCATGATGCAGCAGATGGCATTCAGTCCACTGACGATGCCACAGTTAGGTCTGCCCATGCAGGTCCTGATCCCCGCAGCGCCCCCAGCGGGTGTCCAGCGAACAGTATCTCCGACACTACCGGCAATAGGACCCCATGAGGCTCCGCCCCTGCCAATCACCGAGATGCCCGGACACCAGGTGCTCAGCGTACGCTGGAACCATAAGGCACCTACTCAGCAGGCCGCGCCCAAGGTCCCCGTTTGACCTCGGAAAGACACCCCAAGACCAGCCAGCGGAGTCTCAACACTGGCAGCGGACGATGGCCGCCCCTTCTCGGTCTCCTTACGACAACCAGGCGTCTGCCGCCGTGGGTCCGTTGCTCCTGCGGATCAGGCCCCACATGACGGGGCCATCTTTCTTGATCACCGGGCGTCGGGGAAGGATACAGTCGCGTACTTATCGAGTCGCCGTTCTGGCCATCCTGGCCGCCACCCTCACCTCCCCCGCCTTTGCCGGAATTGGAACAGCCCGACACTTTTCTGGACATACTGAATCCAGGCTGATGGATTTCGCCAGGCCCTCTGCACAAACGTCCATTCATGTACAGTATGCACCGCGTACCCTGTCACAATGCGATATGCAACACTTGCGGCAATTGGCGGCAGCAGGTGATCCTGCTGCCGCCAATGCGTTGGGAGATCGCTATTTTCATGGCAATAAAGGGGTCAAAAAGAATCGCCGGGAGGCGGTGCACTGGTTTCGCAAAGCTGCGCATGCGGGCAATGCCAAAGGTGCCTTCAACCTCGCTTTTGCCTATAACTTTGGCGAAGGTATCTCGCAGAATATTCCGAAGGCGGTGTACTGGTGGCGGCAATCTGCAAAAGACAGCCACCGGCATTAACGCCGCTTCTTCACGCTGCGCCACAAAAAGAATGGGGGGATGATGCAGTGCCCATTGCTTGTTTCATGACAAATGTCGATCGATCTGCCTGTATTCATTCCTTGATGATGCCTGATAGCTGTTGTCCTGTTACCCCTCCTATAGATAAGACGTGCTGCCCCTCCTGTTCAGTTTCAAATGGGCTGTTAAAAGTTTCAATCTCCCCCTTGAAATCATCTGAACCCGCACCCATAACTTGGTGTACCGGAATCCAGGCGTGCAGGCGCTTGGCTGGTGTTTATTGACGCATATTAAGGAGGTGTAAAATGGCAAAAGAAGTTTCACGGTCTGCGGTTAGGGATGTTCGCCAGGTAGAGCCTTTGGAAAGCCTCATGGAGACGGTATGGCCGGGTGTGTTCTCTCCATTCATTACCCGACAGGCCGCGCAACCCCATATCGCACATATCGATGTCCTTGACCACGACGACGCTTTTGTATTGAAGGCAGAGATTGCCGGTGTAGACAAGGAGAGGCTGGATGTCCAGGTACATGGGAATCAGGTCTACATCAGCGGCATCAAGGAAGAAGGCAGTGATCGGGAAGAAGGGAACTATATCTACCGGGAACGTCGTTACGGGGAGTTTTCGCGCACTGTGCAACTTCCTGCGGATGTTGACGGCGAAAAAACAAAAGCTATGTACAAAGACGGCGTTTTAGAGTTGACGCTGCCCAAAACAGAAGCGGCCAGACGCAAGAAGATTGCGATTTCCTGATCGTTTTTAGGATGAGGCTTCGTGCATTCGCACGAAGCCTCACGCCTCCCACCACTCTCTTGAAGTGGATGACAAAAAATGCCGGAAATGAGGTGTTTAGTACTGGAATTGATCCAGATGATTGGGTCTCTGAAGGCACTTAAAATGATCATAAAAATAATGCTGTTATCTGCCCTTGTTTTCTACTTATCCCATTCCGTCGAGGCAATAGCTCAGCCGTTGAATAATCTAGCGCACGATGCTGGGGAGATATACATGTGCAGAACCCCACAACAGGCCAGGGAACAGCATATCAATCCGGATTATCTCGTGCCCGGATGCCAGATCTATAGACCTTCAGCAAGTGCGCCGAATTTGCGGCCGAAAAAACAGGCCCCCCGGCGCGGATAAACAGATCACGGCTCTCGTACCTGATCGCGCGTTGAGTGGTACATAAAGGAGATGCACCATGAAAAAAATTCAGTGGAAAAAACCTCGCTACATCGTGTCTCTGGCTGTCGCTCTTGCACTGGGATTTGGGTTAGGGGCGACCGACTGGGTCTTTGGACAATCTGATCATGCAATAACGCCCCTGCCATCGCCCAAGCAAGCGGCTGCATCAGCACGGATGGTGCACATTGCAGACTTCACACCGATTGTGAAAAAGTATGGCAACGCTATCGTCAAAATAAGCGACTCTGCGACCAAAATAATCCACGGGCATCAGGGGTTTTTCAATCCATTTCCTCAGAACTCGCCGTTTTTTGGTTTCTTTCATGGACTGCCAAATTACACGCCCCCGGAAAAGGAAATGACTAAGGCACTCGGGTCGGGATTCATCATCTCTCACAACGGTTACATCGTCACGGCGGGACATGTCGTGAGAGGCATGCATCATATTGTGGTGACCCTGACCAACCATCATGCCTACCACGCCAAGGTGGTGGGTTTGTCTGTGCACTATGACACGGCACTGCTGAAAATCCATGCCCGCAATCTCCCGGTCGTGCAACTGGGGAATTCGAAGAACCTCAAAGTCGGTCAATGGCTTCTGGCCATAGGCATGCCCTTTGGATTCTACAATACGGTAACACAGGGTGTGGTTGGGGCCATCGACCGTTCATTGCCGCATGATGATGAATACATTCCATTCATTCAAAGCGACGTACCCATCAACCCAGGGAACTCTGGCGGCCCCATTTTTAATATGCGTGGGCAAGTCGTCGGGATCAATGATCAGATATATACCAACGATGGTGGCTACATGGGATTATCCTTCAGCATCCCGATTGATACCGCGATGCGAGCCGTTCATGCGTTCGAGCGCCATCAGAAAGTAAAATTTGGTTGGCTGGGCGTCGAGATTCAGTCGGTGACGCCACAAATGGCGCAGGCATTGCATCTTCCGGAGCCGGTGGGCGCATTGATCGCGCAGGTTGTGCCCTCCAGCCCCGCTGCTAAGGCGGGTCTGAAATCCGGGGAGGTCATCGTAGCCTACGATCACCGTCCTATCTATAACGTCGGCACGCTGCCCCCGTTGGTGGGGGATACCTCGCCAGGGAAAACCATAGCCATCGGGATCATCGATCATGGAAAATCCAAAACCTTGCGGGTCCAGGTAGGTGGTATGCCGCATAAGATGCTGATGGCCGCCAATCAACAGAGCATAGACATTCGACGTCTGGGGTTGCGCGTGGGTACCTTGCGACCAAAGGAGCAGCAGAAGCTGGGAGTGCATCACGGCGTGTTGATCCAGGCCGTCTATCCGGGGCCAGCATCTTTTATCGGCCTACAGAGCGGGATGGCGATTTTGTCCATCAACCAACAGCGGGTAACCAGCCCGGAGCAATTGGCCCATCTGGTGAAGGTTCTCCCGGCGAATACGCCGATTTCCATGCAGGTTCGTAATCACCATGCGAGCATTTTTGTTGTGATTACGCTTCCGGCACAATAGTCAAGAAAGTTGGATGCCTATGGTGTGAATCAAATAGCCTGGATAGCGGGCATTACGCGGTCTGAAAGAGCATAACGGTGTTGAGCTGCGTACGGGGCCGTGGGTGGTTGCTGAAAAAGATGGGGATTGGTACGTGGCTAGTGGTCACGCCGACCATTCTGACGGGGGTCCCCAATTCCAGGCTACTCACATTACCAACGTTCGCATGCAACAGACAGTCCTCACAAGGATAACTATCTGAAATTTTTATACCGCAAGATGGGCAAATTTACGGCGACACGAAATAAAGTGGTGAGACCTGCCAGCCACACCAGAACGTTTTTATATCTTTTATCTTCTTTCTCCATCGTCATTCAACCGCTCTCTCACATCGAGAATATAGTAGACCACCCCAAGACACAGTGCGGAAACGGCATAAGCGAAGATAGTATCGCCATGCATTGTTTCGGTATCCAGCAAAATAAACTCCCTGGCTATGACCAATATAGCGATGAGAACAACCGTTTTAACGCGAACTATTTGTCCCCTGTGTTGAATAGAATGGAAAATGGTATGATTGAACTCCAATGCAATCAGCAAGCTCATTATAGAGCCGAAAATAATCGAAAAATCATGGCCATGTATATCAGCTAATGTGGTTACAGGCAGCTTCGCAATGGTGGATATCACCCTCCCAAAAGCTATCACAATGACAATCATAACCATTAGCGATATAGCCGCTGAAACAAGCTGCTCAAAACGCTCATAAAAGGTAAGAACGGACCAGTCCGTGCGTAGCTTTTCAAAGAACCACTTGTGCTTCATCTCGTGATCCTCAATGTTCAGTTGCGGCCATTATTATGATTTTTGATATGCAATACATAGACATTTATCACCTGTAATATTATTAAAGACAGAAGAACGCTGGATGTAATCGGGTAGTTCTTCGGCCACGACAGGCCAGAAATGGTGAAATCGATACCCATCATGGCGGATGTCCACATGATTATAAGCCCTATATACTTTTTATACATAATCAACTCCCAGGGGGTCATCCAGCATTACTCAAAGTAACGCCATCCCCATGCCATACCTAAGCAATCAGGATGCATCTTCTTTTGTGAACCAGATTGACCAGTTACAACTGGAGTTGGAGTCTTGAATATATTTTTTCAAGAGCCATCGGGGATGAGCAACTTCTTGATGGTGTAATCGGTATTGAGTTACAAAAATGTTTCATCCTGGCGTCTCGCAGATTTTCTGCCCCTTCGGGGTGATCTTTACTTCCAGTGGCAGGTTGGCAGCGGCTGCCGACCATCAGCTGAATCACTGCCCACGATCGCCGGAATGCGCAATATGAATCGCGCTCTTACCCTTGATATATCCCACCACACTCGACACCGCATATTTCGGCGGAATCGAAATCAGCGTATGGACATGGTCCACCATCAGATGTCCACTTCTATCCGGCTTTCCTTATGCCGGGACATCGGAATAAACACTATGTGACATTTGCACTCCCACCTGCTGTGCCTTAGGCTCAATCCCTCGTCCATCGGTACCTCCTTCGTCCTGTGCTTGGCGGCTCGCAACGTCGGTTCTCCGATGGACTCCACTACATGTCCAGCACCTATTGTCACCCCGGCAAAGCCGGGGGATTTCCTGTTTTTGCTTAAGCAAGCTCAGCCTGCCAGCGCAAGCATCAACTGATTGATGCGAGCGACGAAACCGGCAGGATCTTCTAATTGTCCCCCTTCAGCCAGAATCGCCTGATCCAGCAGCAGTGCTGACCATTCGGCGAAGCGGGTATCGTCTTTTTCGCCTTCTATGCGTGCCAGCATGGGATGGGTGGGGTTGATCTCCAGGACAGGTTTGGTGCTGGATACTTCGTGGCCGGCCTGCTTGAGCAATTGCTGCATGTACAGGGCCATGTCCCGCTCGCCCAGGACGATACAGGCCGGAGAGCTGGTCAGACGGTGGGAGACGCGCACAGCCTCCACCCGCTCGCCCAAGGCGTTTTTGATGCGTTCCACCAAACCCTCAGCACCTTTTTCCGTTTCTTCCTGCGATTTGCGTTCTTCTTCGGTTTCGATGGCGCCCAGGTCAAGTGCACCTTTGGCGACGGATGCCAGTGCCTTACCCTCAAATTCGGGCAGATGGCTGGTCAGCCATTCATCTACGCGATCGCTGAGCAGCAATACTTCGATGCCCTTTTTGCGCAGCAACTCCAACTGCGGGCTGTTTTTGGCGGCAAGGAAGGAGTCTGCAGTGATGTAGTAAATTTTGTCCTGACCCTCGGCCATACGCGCGAGGTAATCGGCCAGCGATACATTTTGCGTGTCCGTGTCCGTGTGGGTGCTGGCGAAGCGTAGCAGCTTGGCGATCTGTTCGCGGTTGCTGTAATCCTCACCCGGACCTTCCTTGAGTGCCCGTCCGAATTCATTCCAAAACGTCTGATACTTTTCGGGCTCCTTCTCGGCCATTTCCTCCAGGAGACTCAGTATTCGTTTCACCGAACCGGAGCGCATCTGATCAATGACTCGGTTACCCTGCAGAATCTCGCGGGAGACGTTAAGAGGCAAATCGCTGGAATCGATCACACCACGCACAAAGCGCAGGTAGCGGGGAAGGAGCTGCTCGGCATCGTCCATGATGAAGACGCGCTGCACATAGAGCTTGATACCGTGGGAATGGTTGTGATCCCAGAGGTCAAAGGGTGCTTTGGCAGGAATGAAGAGTAAGGAAGTGTATTCCAGTCGTCCTTCAACATGGTTGTGGCTCCAGGTCAGAGGGTCGCCATAGTCGTGGCTGACGTAGCGATAAAACTCCTTGTACTCGTCGTCGCTGATCTCGGACTTGGATCGTTGCCAGAGAGCTGAGGCCTTATTGACCGTTTCCCATTCGTCACCAAGCTTGCCATCTTCGCCCATTTTGCGCATACGGATCGACAGGGGAATGTGATCTGAATACTTGTTAATGATGCTGCGTAAGCGCCAGGCGCTGAGCAAGTCCTGGCGTTCTTCCGCGCGCAAGTGCAAGACGATTTCGGTGCCCCGCGCGGGCAGATCCAGGGTTTCCAGAGTGTAGGTTCCGGTACCGTCCGACTCCCAGCGAACACCATGCTCGGCCTCCATACCGGCGCGACGCGTGTTCAGGCTGACGCGATCTGCAACGATGAATGCCGAATAAAAACCGACCCCGAACTGGCCGATCAGCTTGGCGTCTTTGGTCTGATCGCCGCTGAGGCGCTCAAAGAACTCTCGCGTTCCGGATTTGGCGATAGTGCCGATATTAGCAATCACCTCGTCGCGGTTCATGCCAATACCGTTGTCTCGCACGGTAATGGTGCCGGCCTCGGAATCGAAGTCCACCTCGACCTTGAGTTCGCTGTCACCTGTCAAGAGGGCGGGGTCGGCCAATGCCTCGAAACGTAGCTTGTCGCAAGCGTCAGAGGCATTGGAGATCAACTCGCGCAGAAAAATCTCTTTGTTGGAGTAAAGCGAATGGATCATCAACTGCAATAGCTGATTGATCTCGGTTTGAAATTGCATGGTTTCCTTGCTGGCGGTCATTATCTCTCCTGAATTAACTGGGTTCGCGCAGAGAGCGAACGGTTGAATGTAAGCAGACTGAAAGTGGTGCCTGCTAAAGAAAAAATCAAGACCGCTGGTGCCTCATCCAAAGCAGTCGCTGATGGGGTTTCATCGCGAGAGGATCGACCACGTCGATCTGCTGACGCCCGCAGACTTGCCGCTGAAGTTCCGCGCCAAAGTGCTTGAGGAAGCGCGACCGGTATGAGCGAGAACCAACTTCCTGACTACCTTGATCATATAAAACAAGCGGCGACTGATGCTTGTAGCTTTGGAAGGGCTGGGTAAAATCGATTTCATAAATGACAAGCGCACTCAGCAAGCCGTTATTATGAATCTCATCATCATCGGTGAGGCCGCAACTAAAGTGATGGACATATATACCCAGAGTTTGCGGAAGACCACTCAGAAATACCTTGGCGAAGCATGCGCGGAATGCGCAACCGCATCGCCCATGTTACTTCGACATCAATCTCGACGTGGTTTGGGATACAGAGAGTCTGGGGCGTGATAACGTCTTGCGGTTGCACCTGGTTCTTGCCGATGTGCGAACGCCCGATCCTTCTTGTTAACGGACAAAAGCCCCCTCACTCCACCGTTACGCTCTTCGCGAGATTACGCGGTCGATCTACATCAGTCCCCTTCACCAGCGCCGCGTGATAGGCGAGCAACTGCACCGGGATGGCATGGACGATGGGGGAGAGCTGGCCCGCGTGACGCGGCAAGCGCATCACATGCACGCTTTCACTGGCGTTAAAGTGACTGTCTGAATCAGCAAAAACATAGAGTTCACCGCCACGGGCGTGGACTTCTTGCATATTGGCGGCCAGTTTTTCGAGGAGGCGATCATTGGGTGCGATCACCACCACCGGCATCTCACGATCTACCAGGGCCAGGGGGCCATGCTTCAATTCGCCCGCCGGATAAGCCTCGGCGTGGATATAGGAAATTTCCTTAAGCTTGAGCGCGCCCTCCAGCGCGATGGGGTAGTGTAGGCCGCGCCCCAGAAAAAGCGCATGATCCTTGCTGGCAAAACGTGCCGCCCAACCCTGAATCTGCGGCTCCAGATTCAGGGCATGCTGGACACTGCCCGGCAATTGCCGCAAGGCGTCCAGATGATCGGCCTGCTGCACATCGTTCAGACGCCCCTGCACCTTGGCCAGGGACAGGGCCAGCAGATAGAGTGCCGCCAACTGGGTGGTGAACGCCTTGGTCGAAGCCACGCCGATCTCGGGGCCGGCCCGGGTCAGGAAGCGCAGCGCCGACGCCCGCGGAATGGCGCTCTCCGCGACATTGCAGATGGCCAGCGTGCGGGTATGGCCGAGTTCCTTGGCACGGCGCAAGGCCTCGAAGGTATCCAGCGTTTCACCAGACTGCGAGAGGGTCACCACCAACTGGCGAGGGTTCGGAATGGAATCCCGGTAGCGATATTCGTGCCCCAGCTCGGCCTGCGCCGGCATCCCGGCAATGCTTTCCAGCCATTGGCGTCCCACCAGTGTCGCGTAGTGACTGGTTCCGGAGGCCAGGAACAGCACACTATCCACACCCCGGAAAATGTCCGCGGCGTCTGCACCCCAGAGATCCGCCAGATCGAGCTGGCTGTTCAGCGCGCCCTCCAGCGTATCGGCCAGAGCGCGGGGTTGCTCGTGGATTTCTTTCTGCATAAAATGGCGGTAGGGACCTAGATCAGCAGCCGCCGCACTGAGCTGGCTCCAATGTTCTTCACGCTGCTGCGGCACTCCGGCCTGATCCGTAATCTGCAAAGCCCGGCGCTGCAACAAGGCCACATCACCATCTTCCAGATAAAGTACACGCCGGGTCACCGGTAGCAACGCTGCCACGTCCGAGGCGAAGTAATGTCCGTCATCGGCAATACCCAGCAGCAGCGGGCAGCCCATCCGCGCCACACACACCCTCTCCGGGTCGCGGGTCGAAATTACCGCGATGGCATAAGCGCCGCGCAGATCACCCACCGCCAGACGGGTTGCGGCAAATAAATCCGGCGCAGTCTGCCGGTAATGGTGTACCAGATGCGCAATGACCTCCGTATCGGTCTCGGAGGTGAAGGTGTATCCCGCTGCTTCCAGACGGGCGCGCAAGGCATGAAAGTTCTCGATGATGCCGTTATGGACCACAGCGATCTGTTCTTGGGAGATCATGGGATGGGCATTGCATTCGGCGACGCCGCCATGGGTGGCCCAGCGCGTGTGTCCAATGCCCACCCCGCCCTGCAGGCCACGCTCGGCAACAGCGGCAGTCAGCTCGGCGACCCGCCCCACGCTGCGTACCCGCAGCAAATCTGTGCCTTGCGGCCCCTCCTGCAGGATCGCCAGGCCGGCCGAATCATAGCCGCGATACTCCAAACGGCGCAGGCCCTCCAGAATCATGGGAACCAAATCTGTTTGGCTCACTCCACCGACAATCCCGCACATAATCCTGCTCTCCTGTAATCGAAGATAATGCCGGCGCTATCTGGCGCTATTTTTTCTCACGCCGTGGCCGCTGCCAATGTGGAATAGTACGCTGCGGACTGCGACTCAGCGTCAAACCACCTGCGGGAACCTCTCTGGTGATGGTACTGCCCGCACCGATGGTCGCCCCATCCCCAATAGTCACCGGCGCCACCAACTGACTGTCCGAGCCGATGAACACATCATTGCCGACAATGGTGCGGTGCTTGTTGACGCCATCGTAATTGCAGGTAATCGTCCCCGCGCCCACGTTCACCCCAGTACCAATCTCCGCATCGCCGATATAGGTCAGGTGATTGGCTTTGCTGCCGGCGCCAATTTTTGAGGCCTTTACTTCGACATAGTTACCGATATGCGCGGCTTCGCCGATCTCCGTTCCTGGGCGAATCCGCGCAAAAGGCCCAATCCGTGCCCCTGCGGCAATTCGCGCACCTTCGATGAGGCTGTAGGGCAAAATTTCCACATCATCACCAATCTGTACGTCCTGCAAAATCGCACCGGCACCCACGCGTACGCGATCGCCCAAATGCACCGCACCAACAAACAACACATTGGGATCCACCCAGCAGTCCTGGCCGCAGGTAACCTCACCACGGATATCTATCCGTGCCGGGTCTGCCACCCGTAATCCCCGCATCTGCAGAGCACGCAATTGCTGCCGCTGAAACACGCGCTCCAGATCCGTCAACTGCATGGGGTCATTCACCCCCAAGGCCTCAGTCGCATCCGCCAGCGTAAAGGGCCAGACGGCATAGTTATCCACCCGCGCTGCCAACACCACGTCCGTCAGATAAATTTCACTCTGCGCATTCTGGGCCGATAGTCCTTGCAACCAGCCCTGCAAAGGTGCCACCGGCAATACCATCATCCCGAGATTTACTTCGCGGATGACGCTTTCGTCCGGCTGACAGTCCTTGTGCTCACGAATACCCTGCACCTGACCGTCCGTATCGCGGAGAATCCGCCCGTATCCGTAGGGTTCACTGAGCGATGCAGTCGTCAGGCCTAGTGCTGATACTGGGGTTTGTCGGAGAAATTCGCGCAGTGTCGCAGCCGTTAAGAGTGGCACATCGCCGTACAACACCAATACCCGTTCCGCTCCCGTAAGGCCGGGTAATGCGGATTTCAACGCATCACCGGTACCGAGCTGCTGTGCCTGCACCCACCAGCTTACCTGCGCGTCAGGGAAGGCAGCCTGCACGGCATCGCCGCCGAAACCGACCACCACATGGATACGCCGTGGCGACAACTCCGCCGCTATGGCCAGCACGTGGGCAAGCATTGGTTTGCCCCCGAGCGCTTGCAGCACCTTCGGCAAAGCAGAGCGCATGCGCGTGCCCTGCCCGGCAGCGAGTATTACGATGTCCGTTAACATGAAATGTCCCCATGCCCCACATTGTTTGCCAGCATAAACGCTAGACCATAAAATACCCAGACCCCAGAGACTGTTTAGCCGCTGGGGTCTGTATGATGTAGCTCAACAAGTATGCAAACACTTCGAGACGTCAGCGCAGCAATCCCTGATCCCGCAAACGGCGCACCGTCTTCAGACGCGCGATCTGCTCCAGCAATTCGGCCTGAGCCGCAGCATACTCCATCTGATCCGTCTGCCCGGCCATCCGCGCTTCGGCAGCCTGCTTGGCAGCCATGGCTTTGGCTTCGTCGATATCCGTCGCCCGCTCCGCCGAGTCGGCCAGCACCGTCACCAGATGGGGCTGAATTTCCAGTACGCCGCCGTTGACGAAGAGATATTCCGTCGCCGCGCCATGAATGATCCGCAACTCACCAGGACGCAGCCCGGTCAGCAGCGGGGCGTGGCGCGGCAGGATACCGAGCTCACCCATCTCGCCAGGGGCCACCACCATATCGGCGACCCCCGCGTAAATGCTGCCCTCGGCGCTCACTACCTGCACATCTATGGTCATAGCCATGAATTAGCCCTGCTGCAGTTTCTGGGCCTTGGCAAGCACTTCGTCGATGGTACCCACCATGTAGAAGGCCTGTTCGGGCAGATGATCATACTCACCGGCCACGATCGCCTTGAACGCACGAATCGTTTCCTTCAGAGAGACATAGGTACCTGGGCTGCCGGTGAACACTTCAGCGACAAAGAAAGGTTGTGACAGGTAGCGCTGAATTTTGCGGGCCCGCGACACTAACAGCTTGTCGTCCTCGGACAGTTCATCCATGCCGAGAATCGCGATGATGTCCTGCAACTCCTTGTAGCGCTGCAGCGTCTTCTGACAGGAACGCGCCACATCATAGTGCTCCTGGCCGACAATCTGCGGATCGAGCTGACGGCTGAAGGAGTCCAGCGGATCAAGGGCGGGGTAGATACCCAGTTCCGCGATCTGCCGCGACAGCACCACCGTGGCGTCCAGGTGGGCAAAGGTCGTCGCCGGAGACGGATCGGTGAGATCGTCCGCGGGCACATAGACCGCCTGCACCGAGGTGATGGAACCCACCTTGGTGGAGGTAATCCGTTCCTGCAACTGGCCCATTTCTTCGGCCAACGTCGGCTGATAACCCACCGCCGACGGCATACGCCCGAGCAGCGCCGAAACTTCGGTACCGGCCAGGGTATAGCGGAAAATGTTATCAATGAACATCAGAATATCGCGGCCTTCATCCCGGAAATGCTCCGCCATGGTCAGACCGGTCAGGCCGGCGCGCAGACGGTTGCCGGGCGGCTCATTCATCTGGCCGTAGACCAGGGCGACCTTGTCCAACACGCCGGAATCGGTCATTTCGTGGTAGAAGTCATTGCCTTCACGGGTGCGCTCACCGACGCCGGCGAACACCGAGTAACCGGTGTGCTCGATAGCGATGTTGCGGATCAGCTCCATCATGAGCACCGTCTTGCCCACACCGGCGCCACCGAAGAGGCCGACCTTGCCGCCCTTGGCGAAAGGACAGACCAGATCGATGACCTTGATCCCGGTTTCCAGCACCTCCGTGCTCGCCGCCAGCTCGTCAAATGCCGGTGCCGCACGATGAATGGCTTTGCGCTCTTCAGCCTGTACGGGACCCTTGCCATCTACCGGGTCACCTAACACGTTCATGATCCGGCCCAGAGTACCATGACCCACAGGTACACTGATGGGCGCACCGGTACGGGTGACGGCCAGCCCGCGCTTGAGGCCTTCGCTGGGACCCATGGCAATACCACGCGCCACGCCGTCACCCAATTGCGCCTGCACTTCGATGGTCAGGTTGTTATCGCTGACCACAATAGCTTCCATAATCTCCGGGACCTGCCCGCGAGGAAAGACTACGTCGATCACTGGCCCGATCACCTGGACGATATGGCCGACGGCGTTTTCTTTAGCAACCGCTTCGCTCATGATTTAACCCTCAAAATTCCAAAAATGCTGTGCATAATCGTCAGACCGCCGCGGCACCGGCGCTGATTTCTGCGATTTCCTGAGTAATGGCGGCCTGTCGCGCCTTGTTGTAGGCCAACTGCAGATCTCCGACCATGCGCTTCGCGTTATCCGAGGCATTTTTCATGGCGACCATCCGGGCACTCTGTTCACAAGCCAGATGCTCGATGACCGCCTGATATACCACTGATTCCACATAACGCTGCAACAAACGATCCAATACCGGACGCGCCTCAGGCTCGTAGATATAATCCCAGCGCTCCCCACGCGGTTCTGCGGGAACTTCCGGCTTCTCCACCGGCAGTAATTGCTCGAGCGTCGCCCGCTGTAACATCGTATTCACGAAGCGGGAGGAGACCAGGTACACCACGTCGACCTCACCCTTGGCATAAGCATCCGCCATGGCCCGAATCGGTCCGATCATATCAGTCAGACGGGGCTTATCGCCCAATCCGTTGAGTTCTGCCACCAGATGCGCATTGTGACGCCGTAAAAAGCCCAGTCCCTTGTTGCCTATGACCGCGAGATCAGCATTGATGCCCTGCTCGTGGAGATCGTGCATCTTATGGACGACGTTGCGCAGCACGTTGACGTTGAGCGCGCCACAGAGGCCACGGTCCGTGGTCACGACGATAAAGCCCGCCTTTTTGATGGGCCGTACCTGCATCAACGGATGTTCGTACTCGGGATGCGCCTGCGCCAGATGTCCCAACACCTCACGAATCTTCTCCGCATAGGGACGGGCGGCACGCATCCGCTCCTGGGCGCGCCGCATCTTGCTCGCAGCCACCATCTCCATGGCCCGGGTGATCTTGCGCGTATTTTTAACGCTCTTGATTTGCCCGCGGATTTCCTTGGCATTGGCCATACTGCTCTCCTAGTACGTTGAACTGGACTTGAACTGCTTGACCGCCGCGTCGAGCTGCTTCTTGAAGTCGTCCGTCAACTCTTTCTTTTCTTCGAGTCCGGCCATCAAGTCCTTGTTATTGCTGCTCAGGTAAGCGAGCAGCGCCCTCTCGAAAGGCCGCACCTTGACCACTTCGACGTCATCCAACGCACCACTGCTGGCCGCGAAAAGCGCCGCCGCCTGTTCTGCCACCGACATCGGCGAGAACTGGTCCTGCTTGAGCAGCTCGGTAACCCGCTTGCCGCGTTCAATCTGCTTGCGGGTAATCTCGTCCAGATCCGAAGCGAACTGGGCGAAAGCCGCCAGTTCACGATATTGCGCCAAGTCAAGACGAATACCACCACCCAGCTTCTTGATGATCTTGGTCTGCGCCGCACCACCTACCCGCGATACCGACAAACCCGCATTGATGGCCGGACGGATACCGGAGTTAAAAAGGTCGGTTTCCAGATAAATCTGGCCATCGGTGATGGAGATCACGTTGGTCGGCACGAAAGCCGAGACGTCGCCCGCCTGCGTTTCAATGATAGGCAGGGCGGTCAAAGAACCGGTTTTGCCCTTCACTGCACCGTTGGTGAACTTCTCGACGAAATCGGCGTTGACGCGCGCCGCACGCTCCAGCAAACGGGAGTGCAGGTAGAACACATCACCCGGATAGGCTTCACGACCCGGCGGACGGCGCAGCAACAGGGAGATCTGGCGATAGGCCCAAGCCTGCTTGGTGAGATCGTCATAGACGATCAGGGCATTCATACCACGGTCGCGGAAATATTCCCCCATGGTACAGCCGGCGTACGGCGCCAGGTACTGCATGGCAGCGGACTCGGAGGCATTAGCAGCGATCACCGTGGTGTACTCCATCGCGCCATATTCTTCGAGCTTGCGTACCACGCCAGCGACGGTGGAAGCCTTCTGACCGATAGCGACGTAGATACACTGCACATCTTTGCCCTTCTGATTGATGATGGCGTCGATGGCAACAGCGGTCTTGCCGGTCTGACGATCACCGATAATCAACTCGCGCTGACCACGGCCAATCGGAACCATGGCATCAATGGACTTGATACCGGTTTGCATGGGTTCGTCCACACTCTGACGTTCGACCACACCGGGGGCAATTTTTTCGAGGACGTCGAATTCTTGCGTATCTATAGGCCCTTTGCCATCAATCGGTTGACCGAGCGCATTAACGACACGACCGAGAAGTGCCTTGCCAACGGGTACCTGCATGACCTTGCCGGTACATTTGACGACGTCGCCTTCTTCCAGACCGGAGAACTCGCCGAGCACGACTGCGCCGACATTATCCTGTTCCAGATTCATGGCCAGCGCGAAGCGGCCGCTGGCGAGCTCCAGCATCTCGCCGTACATCACGTCTTCCAGACCATGAATACGGAGAATCCCGTCACTCAAACTGATGATAGTGCCCTGCGAGCGCGTTTCGACGCGGCCTTCAAAGCCGGCGATCCGGGCGCGGATCAGTTCACTGATTTCCGATGGATTCAGTTGTTGCATACCATTTCCTCAAGACTTAGCTGCGAAGGGTTCGGGCAAGCTGCTGCACTTGTCCACGCACGGAAGCATCTATGGTGAGATCACCCGTATGAATAACTAGGCCACCGATCAGAGCCGCATCCACCGACTCGCGGAACACCACTTTGCGGCCGGTGAAACGACGATCGAGAGCGGATTGCACGGCCGTCTTCTGATCGGCGTCCAAGGCGATGGCACTGGTGACCAGAACATCGACGATACCTTCGGCGTGACGCAGGGCTTCGTCGAAAAGCGAGCCGATTTCTGCGGCGGCCGCCCAGCGATCATTACTGATCAGCAGCGCTAAAAACGACTCCCATGCCTTAACATCCATGGTTACCGGAGTGGCACACAGCAAAGCCACTTTCTCGGCTTCAGGACGCTCGGGGTCGTTGAGAAAAGCGCGCGCCTGAGCATCGGCGACCATGGCGGCGAGAACCCGCAGGGCATCTGCCCAAGCCTGTTCCTGGCCGCCCTCCTTTGCCACACTATACAGCGCCTCGGCGTAGGGGCGCGCCACCGTAATCAGATCGGCCATGGGAGTCTCCTCACAATTGGCCGACCATACGGTCGATGATGTCGCGATGGGTCTTATCGTCGATTTCCCGATGCAAAATGCGCTGGGTGCCATCGACCACGAGCCCGACCACCTGACCACGCAGCACTTCACGCGCCCGGTTGGTCTCGACATCAATTTCAGCGCGCGCCCCGGCAATAATCCGGTCGGCTTCCTCACGCGCCTTACCTTGGGCCTCTTCACGCAGCTCCACACCACGACGTTCAGCATTGGCGATAATTTCTGCCGCCTTTTCTTTGGCTTCATGGAGCAGTTCCGTCGCACGCTTCTGCGCCAGGACCATTTCTTCCTTACCACGTTCCGCTGCTGCCAGGCCATCGGCGATTTTCGCGCGACGGTCATCCATGACCTTGCGCAAAGGACCATACATATACTTGTACAACAACGCCACCAGGATGGCGAAGGTGATCAACTGAATGATCAGTGTTCCATTGATACCTACTGGATTCATGACTACCTCACTTGCAAGTGGGCCGACTCAGCCGGCCCAGCATCAGCCCAGGAACGGGTTGGCGAAGAGGAACCAGAAACCGAAGGCCAGAATAATGAAAGGGAAAGACTCCATCAAACCGGCAAAGATGAAGGTATTCACCAGCAACTGCGGGCGCATTTCCGGCTGACGGGTGATGCCTTCAATGGTCTTGGAGGTGATCAGACCCCAACCAATGGCGGAACCCAGACCAGCGGCGCCAAAAATGATACCCACGGCAATGGCAGTAGCAGCAACAATGATGGTATGTGCGTCCATGATAACTCCTTACAAGTGTCGCAAAGTGGAATAATAAACTTTTTAATGATCCTGCATGTTCGCCATGCCGAGGTAAACCACGGTCAGCACGGTAAAAATAAACGCCTGCAGGATGATGATTAAACTTTCGAACAAGGACCAGACCTCGCCCATAACCAGCTCGCCCCACCAGGGCAGCATGGCCAGCAGCAGGAAGACCAGTTCACCGGCGAACATATTGCCGAAAAGTCGCAAACCAAGGCTCAGGGGCTTGGTGATTTCTTCAATCAGCGACATGATGATATTCATCGGCGCCAGCCAAATGCCGAAAGGATGGGTCAGATAGGTCTTGAAGTAGGAGAATCCTTTCACCCGCAGGTTAGTTGCTACCATCAACAGGAAGATCGCGATGGCTACACCCAACGTCGTATTCAAATTGACGGTCGGGGTGATGCGGAATTCCGTGATCCCAAACCAGTGCGCAACCGTGCCAGGCAGGTAGGCGGGGATAACGTCCAGGCTGTTCATCAGCAAAATCCACAGAAAGACGGTCATGGCGACGGGGGCAATCAAAGGATCTTTGACCGGGAAGCTGCCTTGCACCAGATCATCAATGAAATCAACAACACCTTCCAGCCAGTTCTGCATGCCGCTGGGGGCGCTGGTCTGTAAACGTGCGCCCACCACCATGGCGGTAATGACCAGAATAGCAGCCACGACCCAACCCATGATGATGGTGTCGAGATTGAAGGTCCAGAAGCCTTCGCCGATGGACCAGTTTACGAGGTGATGGGCGATATCGCCTGATGCCACGCTTAACTCCTTTGCCTGGTCCGTTCACGGACCAGAAATGCCATAAATATGAAATGCGTCAGCAAAAACCCGGCGACCAGCCCGATAACCGGCAGGTGCAACCAGAAGATTGCAAAAATGAGTCCGAGGATGGTAATAATCCAGCGCTGCAACACCGCGCCACCCAGGCGCTGTGCAGCGCGATGCGTGGAGACGGGGAGCGCGATCAGGCGGCCACCCAAAATGAGCATGTTGATGACGCTCAAAAATGCAGCAAACAGCACCGCGTAGGCTGCTTCCCGCCCCCAGCGCCAAACCACCAAGGCAGCCAGGAACAGGGCCAGCGTCAGCACTGTCGCAGTTACCCGCCCAACATAGGACGAGAAATTTACCATGCCCGTTTGTTTTTCTTGCTCTTTCAACGGGCAGGTCCAGAATACGGGCAGAGTCTAAACAGGCTGATGCAACCCGTCAAGAGCCGAAACTCAGCTTTCGTCATCATCCAACGACACGCCCAGACGCCGGAAAAGCATCATTTCCTGTTCGGGATCATCCCAGCGAATCCGCAATTCGCCGCCCCGCCCCTGAGCACGCAAAACAACAGGCAGCCCCAGACGCGCCGCAATACGGGCTGAAAGCGCGGCCACATTGGGATCCTGGTCGGCTTTGGACGGCCTGACCCGGCCTTCGGCCTGCACCAAGCGTTCGGTGGCCCGCACACTCAAGGCCTCACGCACGACTCTATCCGCGAGCCGCACCTGACGATCGTCTGGCAACGTGAGCAGGGCGCGGGCGTGCCCCGCGCTGAGGGCGCCATTTTCGACATGGGGATGGAGGTCTGGACAGAGGCGCAGCAGGCGCAACTGATTGCTGATGGCGGCCCGGGAACGACCCAGAGATTCCGCCAGCGCTTCGTGACTGAGGCCAAACTCGTCGAGCAGGCGTTGCAGGGCCTGGGCTTCTTCCAGAGGATTAAGAGCCTGGCGCTGGATATTTTCGATAATGCCGATGGCGAGGGCTTGTTCGTCACTGCACTCCCGGACCACGGCGGGGATATGGCTGAGACTGGCCAACTGCGCGGCACGCCAGCGGCGCTCACCGGCGATGATTTCGTAGCGACCGCCGCCGATGGCGCGAATGACAATGGGCTGCACCACCCCCTGACTGCGGATGGAGGCGGCCAGCTCTTCCAGAGACTCCTCGCTGATCAAACCGCGTGGCTGATAACGGCCACGTTGCAGCAAATCAACGGGAACCTCGCGCATAGCGCCGCCCGCGCTCCCTTCACTGGCGAAGAGGGCGTCCAGCCCGCGCCCGAGACCGACCCGCTTCACTCCGCCCACTCGCGACGTAAAAACTCAGCGGCGACCCCCTGATAGGCCCGCGACCCGGCACAGGCCGGATCATATTCCAATGCAGCGCGGCCAAAACTGGGGGCTTCGGCCAGGCGGATATTGCGGGGTACCACCGTACAATAGAGTTTATCCGGGAAATGGCGCTCCAGCTCCAGCCCCACTTCGGAGGAGAGGCGGTTGCGATTGTCGAACATGGTTCGCAGCAGGCCATGCACTTCGAGGCGTGGGTTGAGTTGCGCACGCACCCGGCGCACGGTGCCGAGCAACTGGGTCAGGCCTTCGAGGGCATAATATTCGCACTGCATGGGGATCAGCACGCTATCCGCGGCGACCAGTGCGTTAATGGTCAGCATATTGAGCGCGGGCGGGCAGTCGATCAGCACGTATTCGAAGTTACTCACTGGGGCCAACGCATTTTTAAGATGCCGCTCACGGTCGGGGCGGCCATAAAGCTCAACCTCCGCCCCGGCAAGATCGGGGCTGGAGGGTGCGAGAGAGAGACCCGCCGGAGAGGCGTTCAGCAGCACCGCGCTCAGCGGCAATTCGCCGAGGAGGACGTGGTAAATGGTCGACGTCGCGCTGCTGCCGAGACCAAGGCCGGTAGTGGCGTTGGCCTGGGGATCGAGATCAATCAGGAGGACGCGTTTGCCCACCTGGGCCAGTCCGGCGGCCAGATTGACGGCGGTGGTAGTCTTACCCACCCCTCCCTTTTGATTGGCAATAGCGACCGTGCGCATGATGACTGGATAGACTTCCATCTTCGACAATGATTTCCCTTAGAGTACCCCGTAGCGGCGCAGGGGGCTAGGGCATGATTACGGGTACACACCAGGAAAGCAGCAGACGGGGCGGCAGGTCGGGGACAGCGAGTTCCTGACGAGCGATGTGGAGGATTGCGGCACGGGGCCAGTCGGCCAACTCCGCCTCGACACCCGGACCTTTCTGAGCGAGCACCCGCGTGTGCGGACCCTGCAAGTGCCGGGTCATGGCGTCGAGACGGGCGAGGGGCGCGGTGGCGCGGCTGATAATGACTTGCGGGAGGGGATCGGGGTGGTAATCTTCGCTGCCCTGTGGGGCAACTTGCACGTTGGTCAACCCAAGATCTGCGATGGCATGGCGGAGGAAGGCTACCCGCTTCGCCGCCGGTTCAACCAAGGTAAACGGTTGCGCCGGGCGGCAAATGGCCAGCGGGATACCGGGCAATCCGGCGCCGCTGCCGATATCCGCCACCGCGCCCTCCGGCAGGTAGGGTAGCACCGCCAGGCTGTCCAGCAGATGGCGGGGCACCATCTCCAGGGGATCGCGCACCGCCGTCAGGTTGTGGGTGGCATTCCAGCGCTGCAGGAGGGCGAGGTAGCGGATCAGCAGATTACGCTGCTCCGCATCAACTCGGTCGAGGCCGAGGGCCACCAGTCCGGCATCCAGACGGGCGCGCAGTACCTGCGGAGATATCTCCGGCTTGGCCATCGGGATCAGCCGGCCTGCTGCAGACCGCGACGTTTCACATGGATCAGGAGCAGGGAAATGGCCGCCGGGGTCACACCAGGGATGCGGCTGGCCAAACCGATGGTCTGGGGCCGCTGGCGGGCGAGGCGCTGCAGCACTTCGCTAGAGAGACCACGCACCGCGGCATAGTCCATGTCGGCAGGGATATCCGTACCCTCCCAGCGCGCGGCGCGGGTGATCTCATCGTGCTGGCGGGCGACGTAGCCGGCGTATTTACATTCGATCTCCAGTTGCTTCCGGGCCTGGGCATCCGTACAAGGGGGCAGCTCGAGGGTGTTGAGCAGGCCGACGTAATCCCAGTCAGGACGGCGGAGAAGTTCGAGGGCGGTAACATCGCGGGAGAGGAACTGATCCGTCTTCGCCGCAATACGCTCGGCGATGACGCTACCGGGGTGGATGCGCAGGCCTTCAAGGCGGCGGCGCTCCGCCTGCACGATGTCCTGCTTGGTACTGAAAGCCGTCCAGCGCGCGTCATTTACCAGCCCCAACGCCCGGCCATGGGGGGTCAGACGCAAATCGGCATTGTCTTCGCGCAGTTGCAGGCGATACTCGGCGCGACTGGTGAACATGCGGTAGGGCTCGTCAAGACCGCGGGTGACGAGGTCATCCACCATCACCCCCAGATAGGCCTCATGGCGACCGGGCGTCCACGCCGCGAGGTCACGGGCGCGGCGGGCGGCGTTGAGTCCGGCGAGCAGGCCCTGTGCCGCGGCCTCTTCGTAGCCGGTGGTGCCGTTGATCTGCCCCGCACAGAAAAGACCGGGCAGGCGCTGGCTTTCGAGACTGAGGTGGAGGTCGCGGGGGTCGAGGTAGTCGTACTCGATGGCATAACCGGGACGCAGGAGGACGGCGTTCTCCAGGCCGCGCATACTGCGCACCAGTTCCACCTGCACGGTAAAGGGCAGACTGGTGGAAATGCCATTGGGGTAGACTTCGTGGGTATCGAGGCCTTCCGGCTCCAGAAAGATCTGGTGCGCGCTTTTGTCGACAAAGCGCACGACCTTGTCCTCAATGGACGGGCAGTAACGTGGGCCCACCGACTGGATATGACCACCATACATGGCCGACTGGTGCAGGTTCGCGGCGATGATCTCATGGGTGCGCAGGTTGGTATGAGTGATATGGCAGGCGCGCTGGGGCACCGCGATGCGCTGGGTCATGAAGGAGAAGGCGGGTGGCGGGGTGTCACCGGGCTGCGCCTCCAGCACGCTATAGTCGATGCTGCGACCGTCGATGCGCGGCGGCGTACCGGTCTTCAGGCGCGCCACCGGGAAGGCCATCTCGCGCAGGCGCTGGGCGAGGGCGTTGCTGGGCGGATCGCCGGCCCGGCCGGCGGCGTAGTTCTGGTCGCCCATGTGCACCCGGCCCCCGAGGAAAGTCCCCGTGGTGAGAACGACCTGGGGTGCGCGCAGCACCAGCCCCGTTTCGAGGATGACCCCCGCGAGCTGATCGCCCTCCATGAGCAGATCGCCGACCATGCCCTGGAACAGTTGCAGGGCGGGAATGTCTTCGAGCAGGCGCCGCACCGCGCGTTTGTAAAGGCTGCGGTCGGCCTGGGCGCGGGTAGCGCGTACCGCCGGGCCTTTGCTGGCGTTGAGGGTGCGGAACTGGATGCCCGCCTGATCGATGGCGAGGGCCATGATACCGCCGAGGGCATCGACTTCTTTGACCAGATGCCCCTTACCGATACCACCGATGGCTGGATTGCAGGACATCTGGCCGATGGTGTCGAGGTTCTGGGTGAGCAGGAGTGTACGCACGCCGAAACGGGCGGCCGCAGCAGCCGCCTCCGTCCCGGCGTGACCGCCGCCAACGACGATGACATCAAATTGATTTTGCATGGCGGGATTATCCGCGTTTCCGCCGGGTTTTGGCAATTTTTTTCAGGATAAAACGCGCCGCGAGGGGGCCTGTGATCACTTGGCCATCCCTACCCAGTTGGGTGAGCCGGTTCGCGCCGACACGGTAGAGCTTCGGCCCAGCGCCCACGCCCTCCAGCCGGATGGTGTTGCCATCGATCCAGGAGAACACATTCCCGCGCCGAAAAAGCTGGTCACCACGACCCACGTATTGGGTGGTGATCTCATAGGCGTGATCTTTGTTTAACGTGATGACCTCACGCACGCCGGGGCAGTCTGCGCAGGGGAGCACACCCGCATAGGTGCCAACCCAGTCTAGTGTCGCATGACGGGTGTGGGCGATGCCCCGCTTCGGGGTTGGCGTGCGGGTTGTCGCGGCCGGTTGGGTGGCGCAGCCGCCCAGGAGGATGGCGGCGGAGAGAAACAGAGCGTGCGGCCTTAGCACCGCCAGACCCCTGCCGCCCGATCCACATCCTCCTGCAATTCCAGTAAAATCAGCCCCGTGAAAGCCCCTGCCAACTCCCCTAAACCCAGCCGATACGCCATATTCTGTGGCCCGCGCCCGGCATACGCCCCGGCCCACGTCTCATAAAACAGCAAGCCGCCGGGCCGCAGCGCCGCCGCCAGCGCCGGGAACAGCGGCCGGTGCAAAAAATGCGTAACCACGATCACTGCAAATGACTCGGGCGCCGGTGGCCGGGCAATCACATCCCGGCATTGCACCTGCAGGGGCAAGCCAACGGCCCGCTCGCGCAGCCCGGCCACGGCGCTTTCCGCATAGTCCCAGGCCTCAGTCTCCAGACCGCGGCGTGCCAGAAACAACGCATTCCCGCCCCGTCCACAGGCCAGATCCAGCGCCCGGCCACTGGCGGGCAGCCAATCCGCATGCGCCGTCAAAAAAGGCAGCGGCTCTGGCTCCACCGCCTCCACTTGCGCATAGCAGGCGTCCCAGTGCGCCCGCTTTTCGTCGTCTGTCATGGCCGTACCCTCACTGCTCGTGGCGGATGCGCGGCAGCAGTTCGCTGAGGTTGCAAGGGCGGTGCCGGATATCCAGTTGTGGGATGATGATGGCCTCCATGCCGAGACGGACGCCGCCGGTGGAACCGGGAAGAAGGAACACGATGGTGCCATCGCAGATGGCAGCTTCGGCACGGGACTGGATGGTGCTGGTGCCGATCTCCTGATAGGAGAGCATGCGGAAGAGTTCGCCGAAGCCGGGGATGGGCTTGCTGATGAGGGGGGCGAGGGCTTCGGGGGTGACATCGCGGCCGGTGACACCGGTGCCGCCGGTGGCGATGATCACGTCGATGGCGGGGTCGGCGATCCAGTCACGCAGTTGCGTGCGCAGGCTTTCGGCGTCGTCGGCGATGATCTGGCGGACAGCGATCCGGTGTCCGGCCTGACTGGCGAGTTCGGCAATTTTGTCACCGGACTGGTCGGTTTCCGGCGTACGGCTGTCGGAGACAGTGAGGATGGCAATGGCGAGGGGTAAAAAGGCTTTGCTTTCGGGTGGCTGCTGCGCACTGCTCACGGCGGTATTCCCTTTACAGGATGACGGAAAGTCCAGTATAAAAGGCTCCGTCCTGCGGTCCAAGGGTCACGGCATGCGGCGCTCTCCATAAGCGCTGATTCCGGGCACTGGCGCCGAAATAGCCCGCTTCTGATCTGGAGAGCATCATGGATGTGTCCCTGCCAGCAGATCCGCAAGCCCTGACGTCGGCGCCCGAACCGGCGGCGGCAGGCGGCTGGCAGCATCTCACGGCACCGCTGCCGGCGGACTGGCAACGGGCGGGGCAGTTGGCGGACGACTGGGACTTTGCCCAGGACATCCTCGACCCCGATGAGCGCTCCTGGCTGCGTCGCGATGGCGCGCGCGTCTTCATTACGTTGCAATTCCCGGTGAAGGGGGATGACGCGGGTGTCGATAGCTGGGAACAACGGCCCTTGGGCATCATCCTGCAAGGAAACCGGATTACCACGGTGCTGGCCCGGGATTTTGCGCCATTATCGCCTTTTTTCGCGCAGATGGAGCATCTTTCCAGCCCACCGGAAAGTGTCGAAATTCTCGCCGCCATCCTCAAGATTCTGGCGCAGAGCTACGAAGACGCCCTGCATCAGCTCAATGCCGCCATCCACGATAACGAGCAGCAACTGGACTGGACCCAGAGCAATGGCGACTTTTTTACCCTGCTGGAGATCAGCAAAAGTCTGACCCGCTTTGAGGTGGCACTGGTAGGCAATATCGCCACGGCCTTCAAGATTTCCCGCCTGCCGGAAATCCGCGACGATCTGCCCGCCACCCGGCAGATCGACACGGCTCTGCTGGAATTGCAGGTGGCCCATGAGCGGGCGCGGGTCTATGCCGGAACCAGTACGTCGATGATGGACGCCTACGCCGGCATGGTGCAGAACAACATCAATCATGGCCTGAAGGTGGTGACGGTGCTGGCCATGATCTTTTATGTGCCGAGTCTGCTGGCGACCCTCTACGGGGTGAATACGACCCTGCCGTTTCAGAAGACCGACTGGATTTTTTGGGTCGTGCTGGGTCTGGGGGCGAGCATTTCTACCGGACTGGCACTGATTTTCAAGCGGAAAGGCTGGATATGAACGGGCTGACGGACGCACGGAGGGGACGGAATGCTGCATTGGTTTAACGAAAAGACGGACGCTGAACTGAAAGTCACCGCCGACTTCCAGTGGCCACCGAGCGCCACCTGGATTCAGGTGGTGGCGCCGACGACCGCGGAGCTGGATTTTGTCGCCCAGCATTTGCAGGTACCGGATTATCTGTTTCAGGACGTTTCCGATGAGGATGAGCGCCCGCGTCTGGAGCGGGAGGGCGACATCGCCCTGATCATTCTCAAGGTGCCCGCCCCCATGCAGGCCGCCGCCGAACTGCGCTTCCGTACCCTGCCCGTGGGACTCTGGCTCCTGCCCCAGCAGATGGTGACGGCCAGCGCCCAGCCCCTTGCCCTCTGGGACGAGTTGCGCGGGCAGCGCCAGCGCGGTAAGGCCCTGCATGTGCGCGGGCTGCTGGCGGAGATTTTTCAGGCCATCGCCAGGGACTATCTGCGCGCCCTGCGCATTATCAACGCCGAAATTGCCGCAACCGAGAAAATACTTCGCAACTCTCAGAATAACAATGAATTCTTTCGACTTCTCGCGCTCAATAAGAGCCTCATCCTCTTTTCTTCGGCGCTCAAAGGTAATATCTCCGTCGCTCAGCAAACCATGCGCCTGCCGCTGCTCAAACAGGACGAGGGCGATCTGGAAGACATCGCCGACGCCCTCATCGATCTTCAGCAGGCGCGAGACATGACCGAAATTTACGCCTCCACCATTACCAATATGATGGATGCCTATGTCGGCGTATTGCAAAACAATATCAGCAACACCCTGAAAATCATCACGGCCTGGACCGTGGTCGTGGCGGCCCCGGCAACGGTGGCGAGCATCTACGGGATGAACGTACCCCTGCCCCTGCAGAATTGGATCTATGCGTGGCCGGTGCTCATGGGGGGCGGATTTGCGGTATCCGGGATGCTGTTCATGATCTTCCGCAAGAAAGACTGGATCTGAGCGCGCGCCATGAGTTGTCAATTTTACGATAAGACGGAAGGGACCTGGATCGCCGCCGAACGCTATACGGCAGAAGGGCTTTTTCTGCTGACGCCGGAGCAGGTGAATCGGTGCCCGCAATTAGAAGCCGCGCTGCGGCACTGCGTAGAACAACGTCTTTATTGTCACCATGATGAAATGACCCTGCGCCTGCCCGTAGCCCTGCTGGAAAAAGATGCGCAGTTCGGCACGGTAGCGCGGATGGCGCACCTGACCCTGCATCATACGCCACGGAGTCTGGCGATTCTGGGCGAGGAAGCGCTGATCCAGCCGTTGCAGCAGGACTGGCTGGGCGAGTTACGGCAAACCGCTGTGGGCGAAGTTCTGCAACGCGTGCTGCTGAATGTCATCTATAGCCACGAACGGGTAGCACGGGTGCTGGTGGAACGTTTGCAGGAGCTGCGCATGGCCCTCAAAACCTCCATGAGTAACGTCGAACTGCGCCAGATTGTGGTCCTGAATCGGGACCTCGGCGAACTGGTTATCGCCCTGCGGGAAACCGGCCTTATTCTCCGCGATGCGCTGCGTGCCACAGCCGGTGAATCGCCGGCCTATCCGTTGCTGGACGCGGCGCTGCGTGAACAGCGCCGGATAGAAGAGGGTGTGAATCTGATTCATGAGCGCTACCTGGCGGTAACCAATGCCTATAATGGCATTGTCCAGAACAATGCCCATACGGTGATGAAGGTGATGACGGTATGGCTGGCCCTGCTCATGATGCCCATCGCTTTCATCATGCCCTGGCACATGATGACGCCCCTGCCTCTTGAGCATTGGCATTATCTCTGGTTCGGATTAATCGCCTATGTCTTCGGCGTAACCTGGTTGTTCGCGCGCTGGGCGCGTAAACACGGCTTTTTTTCCATGTGAGGGCCGCCCCATGATGCGCATCACCCGCGATTCTCTGCTGTCCGGAAACGCCAACCGGCGGAGCTGGATGGCATTGGTCGCCCCCTCGGCCAGCGAACTGACCCAGGCGGCGACGACCCTGGACATCCCCGAGAGCTTCCTGCGCAAACGCCTGGAAGGCGAGGCATCGCGCCCGCTGATCAAAGAAGAACGGTTGATTTCTTTGCAATTCCAGGTGCCACTACCGAAAGAAGGTGCAGCAGGACAATTCACGCTGGTGCCCCTGAGTTTGTATTTCGTGCCCGGCTATTTTGTCACCCTGGCCGAGCGGGAGATTCCCTTCCTGAGCCACCTGATTGATCCGCAGAAACCGAGTAAACGCTGGGAGCTGGTACTGCGCATCATCGCCGAAGTCACCCGCAATTATCTGCCCACCGCGCGTTCAGTGGCCCGGGAGATGGCCGTGGTGGAACGGGATCTGCGCCAGGCGCAACGGCATGACGTGGTGTATCGCGGTCTGGACATCAATGACCGCCTGCTGGCGCTGGATCTGGGCCTGCTGCAACTGGAGTACGTGGTCAGTGAAATCGGTCATTTTCTCCCCAGCGAGGATGCTGACCTGGTGGAAATTCATGAAGATACCCGCATCGAACTGTCCCAGGTGCGGGATCAGGTGGACAGTGATCAGGCGACCATCAATGAACTGCTGGAGTCTTATGCTTATGTGGTGCACAACAACGTGAACCACCTCTTCAAATTCATGGCGGCGCTGATCATTCTCGCGACGATTCCGCTCTTTATTCCGGGTGCCGCAGCCATGAACGTGCCGCTGGGGCCTTTTCCACACTGGCGTTATGGCTTTGCGGCGGTGACCGGCGGGCTAGTGCTGGTGGAAGTGCTGACGGCCTGGGTGTTTTACCGCAAGGGGTGGCTACGGCTGAGTTGAGGAAACACTCTCTCTTCCAGCGGGTGCCAATGCCTCGGCACACAGTTCCAGCCAATGACGAACCGGAGTCTCACTGCCGCTTTGCAGGTGCATCTGGCAGCCGACATTGGCCGTGGCGATACAATCCGGCTGCTCTGCCTGCAAAGCCTCCAATTTCTGATTGCGCAGCTGCTGGGACAGCACCGGCTGCAAAATAGAGTAAGTGCCCGCCGAGCCACAACAAAGATGACCGTCGCGGACCCTGGTCAAGCGGTAACCGGCTCGTTGCAGGAGCATTTCGACCCCGCCTTGCAAGCGCTGGGCGTGTTGCAGGGAACAGGGGGCGTGGAAGGCGACGGTGCCGCGATCCGCGGCCACGAAAGGGATTTCTCCGGCGCGTTCCAGAAGCCATTCACTGGGGTCGCGGGCCAGAGCGGCGACGCGCGCGGCCTTTTCGGCATAGTCCGGATCGTTTTGCAGCGCCTCCCCATATTCCTTGACCATACTGCCGCAGCCGCTGGCGCTGACCAGAATGGCTTCAGCGCCAGCCTCGATCAGCGGCCACCAGGCGTCGATGTTGCGACGCATGTAGTCGTGGGCTTCGCTGTGGGCGCCGAGGTGCAGGCTGAGGGCACCACAGCAGCCGGCGCTGGCCGGAACCTCTGCAGCGATACCGAGGGTGCCGAGTAGTTGTTCCAGCGCCGCCCCTGTCGCCGGAGTCATCACGCTTTGTACGCAGCCGGCGAGGGCGATGACCCGCCGTTGGTGGGCCGGTTTCAAGACGGTGGATCTGGCCGGCAAGGGTTTGGGCAGGGCTGGGACCTTGCGCGCCAAGGCTTCCGGCAGCAGAGGTTTGCAAGCATCGCCGAATTGTACCAGCAGCCGGAAGCGCTCGGGATGGGGGACGATAGCACGCAGCAGGCGGCGCTTCAGCCGCTCCAGTGCCGGGCGACCCACTTCTGCCTCAATATGCGCGCGACCGATTTCCGCCAGCCGCGCGTAGCGCACGCCGGAAGGACAGGTGGTTTCGCAGGCGCGGCAGGTGAGACAGCGGTCCAAATGCTTCAGGGTGTGTTCCGTGGCCGGGGCACCGGCGAAGAATTCCTTGATGAGATAGATGCGGCCGCGCGGACCATCCAGTTCGTCACCGAGAATTTGGTAGGTGGGACAGGTGGCGGTGCAAAAGCCGCAATGGACGCAACTGCGCAGAATGGCGTCGGCCTCGGTCACGCTGGGGTCATTCTGAAAGCGGGGGGCGATGTGGGTTTGCATGGGCGAGCCTCAGAGGACGACGTAAAGATGGCCGGGATTGAGGACGGCGCGCGGGTCGAAGGCCGCTTTGAGCCGTTGTTGTACGGCCAGCAGCGGTGGTGTGAGGGGATGAAAGACCTCATCGTGGCGATCGCCGCCGCGAAAAAGGGTGGCGTGACCACCGTGCTCCGCCACCAACTGCCGCAAGGCCGTCGCATCGCGGACACCACGCAGCCAGCGCTGACCGCCGCCCCATTCGACGAGGGTCTGGCCCGCGAGAGGCAAGGGCGGTGTGGCCGGGGCAACGGCCAGACGCCACAAGGGCGCATCCCCCTGAAAAAAAACGTGCCGCTGTTCGCGCAGGGCCACCCAGAAGGCTGCCGCCTCGGCATCGGGCAACCTTTCGCCACCCAGCCGGGTCTGTGCCGCCCGCACGGCGCTTCCGGTGCCGGAAAGACGTATATACAGGTGCTCGCCATCATACGCCGTAGCGGAGAGCGGCAGGGGTTGTCCAGCCCAGAGATTCATGCGCTGGACGGCGGTGGCGGGGTCCACCCGCTGCACCAGAGTCACGGCATGATCGGGACGCGGCAGCACCTTGAGGCTCACCTCGAGCAGGACGCCCAAGGTGCCGAGCGCGCCCACCATCAAGCGGGAAACATCATAACCGGCGACATTTTTCATGACCTGCCCGCCAAAGCGCAGGATTTCGCCCTGCCCGTTGAGGATGCGCATGCCCAGCACCGTGTCGCGGGCCGACCCGGCGTAGGGGCGGCGCGGACCGGAAAAACCGCAGGCCAGCGTGCCGCCGATGGTCGCGGCGGGTCCGAAGTGCGGGGGTTCAAAGGGCAGTATCTGTCCGGCTTCCGACAGTTGTGCTTCGAGTACCTGCAAAGGTGTACCCGCGCGCAAGGTGATGAAGAGTTCATTGGGCGCGTAGTCGACGATGCCCTGATGGCCGCTGAGATCGAGCCGATCGCATTCCGGCGTTTGGCGGCCATAGAACGCCTTGCTCCCGCCGCCGCGAATGGCGAGGGGCCGGGATCTGGCGTGGGCCTCCTGCACGATCGCCTGTAAGGTCTGGCTCTGGTCCATGTCAAAAACGCTCCAGTTCGGGGAAAGGCAACCGGCCATGATGCACATGCATGGCTCCCAGCTCGGCGCAGCGATGCAGGCTGGGCACGGCCTTTCCGGGATTGAGGCGATCTTCGGGGTCGAAGGCGTGTTTGATGCGATGCAACTGCGCCAGTTCGGCGGCGTTGAACTGGACGCACATGCTGTCCAGCTTCTCGACACCGACGCCGTGCTCGCCAGTGACACTGCCACCGACGGCCACGCAGAGTTCAAGGATGCGGCGTCCAAATTCCTCAGCGGCGTGCAACTGCCCCTCGGCGTTGGCGTCGTAAAGAATCAGAGGATGCAGATTACCATCGCCCGCGTGAAAAACATTGGCGACCCGCAGACCATATTCGACCGACCAGGCGGCGATCCGCTCCAACACCTCGGCGAGACGCTGACGGGGTATCGTGCCATCCATGCAGTAGTAGTCCGGGGCCAAACGCCCCACCGCCGGGAAGGCGGCTTTGCGACCTTTCCAGAGCAGCAGGCGGGTCGCGGCATCCTCGGCCATGCGGATGGCACTGGCGCCGTGGCGTTGGAGAATCACCTCCACTTCCTGGCGGCGCTCTTTCAGCTCTACGACCGAGCCATCCAGTTCGCAGAGGAGGATCGCGGCCGCATCGCGGGGATAGCCGGCGTGGACAAAATCCTCGGCGGCTTCGATGGCGAGCTGATCCATCATCTCTAATCCGGCAGGGATGATCCCGGCGGCAATGATGGCACCGACCGACTCCGCCGCCGCCACGACGCTGGAGAAAGCGGCAAGCAGCACCAGCGTATGCTCCGGCACTGGCAGCAGGCGCACCGTGCATTCGGTCACCACCCCGAGCAGGCCCTCGGAGCCGGTCATCAGCGCCAGCAAATCATAGCCGGGGCTGTCGGGGGCCTGGCTACCAATCTGCAGGGCTTCGCCCGCCGCCGTCAGCACTTCCAGTGCCAGAATATTGTGGACGGTGAGACCGTATTTCAGGCAATGCACCCCCCCGGAATTTTCCGCCACATTGCCGCCGATGCTGCAGGCGATCTGCGAGGAGGGGTCGGGCGCGTAATACAGGCCCAAGGGGCGGGCCGCTTCGCTGATGGCCAGATTACGCACGCCCGGCTGCACCCGCGCGGTACGGTTTTCCAAGTCGATGGCGAGGATATCACGCAGGCGGGCCAGGCTGAGGAGGACCGCGCCGCGGATCGGGCGGGCGCCCCCCGATAGACCGGTACCCGCGCCACGCGGCACCACCGCCACGCCATAACGCTGGCAGAGGTGCAGGACCGCCTGCACGCCCTCCCGGTCCGTGGGCAATACCACACAGAGCGGCAACTCGCGCAGCACCGAGAGGCCGTCGCATTCATAGGGCCGCAAATCTTCCGCACCGCTCAATACCGCCTCCGCAGACAGCGCCGCCCGCAGTTCGGCGAGGAAGGCGGCGCTGTCAGGAGGGGCAGACATGGAACGCGTCACTCGATTGCCGCACCGCGTAACCGCCGACGGACGAGCGCGAGGCCCTCCGCATCCCCCACATTGCCGGGGAAAATCACCACCGGCAGATTGGGCGTGCGGGGGTGATCAGCAGGGCAGGTCACTACCGAGCAGCCCGGCAGAATCTGCCCCATGACCCGCGCCATGCGCAGGGCAAGGCCACTGCTGAGCACATCATTGGAGGTAATACCGCCCTTGCTGATGAGGAAGCCGAGGTCCTCCGGCAAGCCTCGCACCACGGCCATGAGGAAAGCCGACACCGCCTCCCCAAAGGCCAGGCGGGCAGCCTGATCGGCAAAACGGCGCTCACTGCGGCTGGTGTAGATGACCACGTCCAACCCTTTGTCGTGCGCCGCTGCCGCCTGCTGCAAAATGGCTGGCAATTGCCTGGAACGCGCGTCGCCAGCGCAGGCATCCACATTCACCTCGATCGCCTCCAGACCGGGCTCCTGCAATAGGCGCTCCAGTTGCTCGGTGCTTTTGCGCACATGGGAGCCGACCACGATGGCACCCGGCTTGCCGCCGCGCACCAGTCGCGCCATATCAATGGCCGCGACCGGCTGCGGCGGCAAGTCCGCCAGCGCCGTCAACAGGCTGGCGGCGCTACGGAACAGGAAGCGCTTGCCCTGTGCCGCCGCCACTCGCAAATCCCGGGCAAAAGCGGCGAGATCGGCAGGCTCCACGGCATCCACCACCACACAAGCGTTGTCCCTGAGCGCCAGTAGACGCGGCAGACAACCGGCATGCAACTCCGCCAGCGTCAGGCGCTCCACCACCACCGCCGGAATCCGCCCCTGGGTCTTCTCCTCCACATAATCCGGCAGAAAGCTGTGATGGAAGGCAAACACCGAATCCTGGGCAAACTCCGTCTCGTGGGCGGGCGTTTCAACCCCGTTCTGGCGCACGTAATGCACGCCGTCGCGGGTGATGCGCCCGCCCTCAAAAAAAGCGGGGACCAGGAAGTGGGCGTCGAACGGCCCCAATTCCTCGGCCATGACGTCGGTTTCCACCGGATAATGGCCGCGCAAGGTGGAGTCGGAACGGCTCACCAGAATAGGCCGTAGCGCCTGCCCCGTCGCCGCCAAGCGGTCCAGCGCCACCCGCAGATTCCGGCAGATTTCGCGGGTCACCGCCGCCGCCTGCGCGGCCGCCATGCCCCGGGTGTTGCTGAGGACAAAAAAGAGCGGGGCCGGATCGCGCAGGGCGATGCCCAGCGTTTCCGTATCCCAGCGGGTGAGCAGCAGGCATGAATGCACTGTTTGCGAACCCGTGGGGTCGTCGTCAATGACGATGATTTTGCTGTCGGCGTCGGCCATTCGCTGCAATCCTTATCCGGCGTTGAAGCCGTGGATCTTACCGACGATGGTCTCGGCGGTAATCCCGTTGAAGGCCATCAACTCACCCGGCGTCGCGGTGGTCTCCCCCCGCAACCAGGCCAGCACATCGCGCTGTGTCGCCCGGCTACGCAGCAGCACCGGCTCCAGCGCCCCGGAAGTGCCGCCGCTGATGCCCAGCAGCCAGTCCCCGGCGAAGAGGGCGTGGAAATCCGCGTCGCGCATGAAGCCGGTATCGGCTTCGGAAACGGTATGCGCGGCCACATCCACCGGACGATACAACTGACGTGGGTTAATCACCGACACGATCCGCACCCGATACCCCTCCTTCTCCAGCACGTCCCTGGCGGCGAAAACCGGCAGCAGAACCATATCGCCGGTCACCGCCAGGGTCACGGTGCCGCGCTGCCCTGCACCCGTATCATGCAAGAGCGCCGCCCCCTTGCGCACCGCCGCGCGGGCCTGTGCCATGCTCAGGCGCACCGGCAGGGGGCTCTTGGAAGCCACAATCACCATCGACTTGTTGACGCTGTTCACCGCGTACTCGTAGGCCGCCTGGATGGTATTGGCATCGGTGGGATAGAGCAGGAAGACGTTGCCGTTGCGCATCTGCGCGGCAAAGTAATTCTCGATCTCCGGACGCTGATGGGTCCAACCGTTGCGGCCCTGCTCCAGCGCACCGGCGGTGAACATACAGACGGTGGACGGGGTCTTGCGGCGCAGTTCGGCCATGGCCTGGGCCACCGTCTGCATAATGGGCCAGCCGTTAATGGCGAAGGACTCATAAGACAGCCACAGGGAACGGCTGCCGAAAAGTGCCAGTCCCGCCGCCAGACCCGCGCAGGCATCCTCGTTCAGGGGTTCATAGACCTGCCCCCCAGGCTGCTGGTTGTAGAGCGGGTCCTCTGTGGGGTGGCGGATTTTCAGGGCGTCATTGATGTTCTTCATGGCCGAGGCTTCGTTGCCGTCGGCATTGGTCACCACGAAGCGTGGGTCCTGCCGCCCCAGCCAGGCCACCAACGCGCCCATGGCGGTGGCGGGCACGACCTGCTCGCCCAAGGCGAAATCCTGCATGGGAAATTCGCCCAGCTTGGCGATTTCCAACACCTGCTCGGTCACCGCCGTTTTGGCGGCAGGACCACCACCGGCCCGCGCGAAGTTCTCCCGCACCAGTGCCCAGGCTTCCGGACTGAGGGCACGTTGCTCCAGCGCCGTCCTGATCTCCGGCGATTCCGGGGTGTCCTTGGGATAGAGATTGTGGGACTTGGCACCCGAAACATGCATGCCCGCCCCCTTCAACTGCTTGAGAATGAAGGCGGTGTGACGACCGCCCAGGGCGTGGTCCGCCGCCCTGGCCACACCGGTCAGCACCGCCTCCATGAAGGCCAGCCGCTGGCCGAAGGAGAAGCGCGCGGAGTCGACATAGGCCCCTTCCTGACCGGCATCGTCGAAGTCCCTGGCATCCACCAGGATGACTTCGTCGAAGTCATGGGCGCGCCAGTAGGCGATCATCTCGTCATTCGTCATCAGGGAAACCATGGAGTGATGCTCCTGACTAAAGCCATTCCAGACCAGCACCGGCAGGTAGTTGGTGACCCGCGGGTAGGCAAAGTGGAAGTGCTTCATGGCGCTCAACACATAAGGCTCCCCAAAACCGCCGTCACCGATGGTCACCGGGAAGAGAGTACCGGGGTGCAGCAACGCGCCCGCCATGGCAAAGTGCTGTCCCTGCCCCAACGGGCCGGCTGGCGCCAACAGGCCGGGGATCGCCCCGGAGAGATGGCCGAGCAGGCCATGCTGTTCGCGGAAACGCGCCATCATGTCATTCATGTCGCGGATACCCATATCCTCCAGCGAGCTGTCGAGGAACATGGCGCTGTAGAAACCGGGGGCGTGGTGGCCCACTTCGGTGACGATGTTGGTATGGCCGAGCATCACCAGCGCCGCATAAGCCTCAACGCTGGAGGCAAAGCCGCCGGGATGGCCGGAGGATTTGGCGGCGCAGATCTGCAAGGTGCAGTAGCGCAGGGCGTCGGCCATGAGCAGGGTCTGGTAGACGGCGGCTTTGGCCGCCGGATGCGGGATGGCTTTGTGGCCAGCGGCGATGGCGGCACTGCGGCCGTACTCCGCAAAATTCGGCCAGGATTCACCAAAGTGGAACATACCCGCGCAAAAGGCGGGAGCGTTAGCGGGCAAGGTGCTTTGGGCGGTCATGGCGTGATGATCCTGTGCTAAAAAAGGTTGCACCCACTCTAAGCAAGACCGTATGATTCCGCAATAGGGTATCGTTTCCACAATGCGGAATATTCCATGCCAGACTCTACCAGCGACAGAAACTCCTCCATCCAGGTCATCGACCGCCTGCGCGCCCTGCTGGACGCCCTCGCGGCGGAGGGCGGCAATGCCCCCCTCAAGATACTCGCCGCCGTAACCGGACTGGCGCCCTCCACCGCCTTCCGCATTCTCGCCTCGGCACAGGACAACGCATTGATCACCCGGGACACCGTCGGCCATTACCGCTTTGGCCCCCACCTCCAGGACTGGGCGCAGCTCGCCCCCGGCCGCAGCGACCTGCGCGCCATCGCCCGGCCCATCATGGCCTGGCTGCGCGATCAGGTGCAGGAGACGGTGAACCTCACCATTCAGCAGGACGACGAAGTCGTCTATGTGGAGCGCGCCACCCCGTCGCGGATGATGCGGGTAGAGCAGGTGATCGGCAGTCGCGCGCCCCTGCACACCACCGCCGTCGGCAAGCTGATGCTGGCGCTGAATGGTGAGGCGGCGGTCGAGCGTTATGCCACCCGCACCCACTTACCGGCGCTCACCATACACACCCTGCACGACACCCCGACACTCTGGAAGGACGCCCGCACGGCTCTGGAGCGCGGCTATGCGCTGGATAATGAAGAGGCCGAGATCGGGGTGGGTTGTATCGGTGTATTACTTCGCAGCCAACTGCCCTGGAATGCCGGACTGAGCATCTCCGCACCCATTGAGCGTCGTCAGGAAAGTTGGGTACCGCTGTTGCAGGAGGCCGCCCGGCGGATAGATACGCGCTTGCAGGGACAGACGGTAACGGTGGATGTGGGGGCGTTAAGTTAAGACGATTACGCAGCTATCGATGGCGATTTCCCAGAGGCTGGCGGCACTGAACCAGACCATATGGGCAGGATTAGCGATCGTCAGATGTAATATCTTATGAGATATGCTAAAGATCGTTCTCGATACTTCGGTCTTGGCCAGCGCGCTACGTCGATTCAAGAGATAAACAAGCTCCTGGACGCGCTGGCGAGTGCTTGCATACCTGTGGAGATTCATTTTCAGTAACCGGTAATGGATTACCGGTAATGGATTGATGAGGAGCATCGGGCTGAACTCATGGAGAATTGGGAGCTATGCACACACCCCCTGTATCGGGGGCCGGCGATATCCATGAGTTGCAAGATTAACTGTCGAACTCGGGGGCGCCATACCCAGTTGCTGCATCAGGATGTCCACGGACTGACCGACTTGTACGATCCGATCCCCGTTTACCCGATAAATAGGGTTATTGTACGGGCGGGCCTGATTAGCAATCCCGCTGTTTGGACCCAGGTGGTGGCCGTATCAATGAGTACTGAAAAGCGGAACGCCCGCAGTTGTGGCTGCCTTCGCCAGATCGGCATCAAGTGTTGCCAGCGGTAGGCCCGTGCGCAGCGATAGCTCCAAATAAGCCGCATCATAGGCTGACAGTTTATAGCGCCGGGCGAGGTTCAAGGTGTCCCCTAATGCGTGTGCCGATGTTGCCTGATCGGTCACGATGTTGAGTCGCCCAAGGAGGGCGATGAATCGTTGTACGTCCGCTTCAATCACAACACCCTTGGATTCCACCTTGGCTGCAACGTTGGCTGCCTCCAGCGCGAACAGGGACGGCACAACGGCTTGCGATTCCCTAAGCGCCTTCAGGGTCGCACTGGCATAATCCACACCTGCCGGATTGGATTCGGGCACCAACCAGAGCAACGCAACAGAAGCATCCAAGACAAATTTCATGCCCGACCTTCGTTAATAAGCGCCTTGAGATCGACACCGTCCACAGGCTGACGAGCCTGCATGAAGGACAACATTTCATCGACGGCTGCCATGGCATCCGAGTGCTTGTTGCCTTCAGCGGGTACAAGATCGGCCACGGCCTCGCCCCGCAAGGTGATAGTGTAGCGATTGCCCGCCTGGATACCGCGCAGCAACTCCGGCAGCTTCGTCTTGGCTTCGTATGACCCAACTTCGATATTCATGAACAGTTCCTTTTTAGCTATATGGACCAGTATACAGACTGGTCCATATAGGTCAAGTTATCGTAATGTCTCGAAACAGCCCCTCACCGGTACCCGGAGAACCCAGCATATCTTTGCGCGTGTACGGAATACCTTGGGCCTGGTCTGCATTTTAAGAGTGAGTTAACGCCCAACCACCTCCCGCATCACCGCCAGCACCTGCGCCGCCGCCGCCTCCCAGGTATAGAGCGCCGCCCGCGCCGGGCCGACGGCCGCCAACCGGGTCCGCATCGCATCATCCTCCGCCAGCCGCCGCATCCCCGCGGTGATGGACCCCACATCCAGCGGATCGCAATAAAGCGCCGCATCGCCGCAGACCTCCGGCATCGCGGTCACGTCGGCCACCAGCACCGGGCAGCCCGTGGCCATGGCCTCGATGGGCGGCAGACCAAAGCCCTCGTAGAGGGATGGGTAAACCAGCGCCAGGGCGCGGCGATAGAGTGCCGGCAGCAGCTCGTCGCGCAGGTAGCCCAGCATCCGCACCTCGCCGCGTTCCAGCATTTCCGCCAGGACCGCGGCGAAATTACTCTCCTGCCAGCCCATCTGCCCCACCAGCACCAGCGGGTGCGCCCTGCGGATGACCACCGGCAAGGCCGCGTAGGCCGCCAGCAAGCCCGCCAGATTCTTGCGCGGCTCCAGAGTGGAGAGAAACAGGAAAAAGCGCCGATCATCCCCCAGCAACACGCCATCCAGGGCCGCCTCCACCTCCGCCGCCGGAGCCACGGCAAAGCGCCCGCTGATACCGGGATAGACCACATGCGTCCTGCCCGCCGCCTCCGGGAAGTAATGCAACAATTCTGCTTCCGTAAAACAGGAATCCGTGAGCACCGCCCGCGCATGCGCCAGGGCCGGTCGCAAGTGACCGTCCAAAAAGGCCACGCGGGCCGGGGGGTGAACCTCCGGATAGCGGATATGGGAGAGATCATGCACCACCAGGACAGACGGCGCCCTGGCAGGCGGCAGGACAAAGTTCGGCCCCAGGATGAGATCCGGCCGCCAACGCCTTTCCAGACGCGCCAGTTGCCGCCCCTGCAAAGCCCACTGCAGATCCCGACCCAGGGGAATATGCTTACGCCACTGAAGCAACCGGGGAATGCGCAGACCCGCCGGTCGCGGCGGCACCCGCGCCCAGGACCGCGCGGTAAAGTAGGCCAGAGTCGCCCCCCCATCGGCCACCAGTTGCTGACAAAGCGCAACGCTATAATGCCCGATCCCCGCCAGTCGCCCCGACAGCGTATTGGCATCCACCGCCACCCGCAGCGGCCCCAAACCCGGCGCTCCCCCATCCATGAATGGGGACAGCGAAAAGTCGTAGGGCCGGTCCCACAGCGCGGAAACCATCGCCCGCACATTGCGCCACTTACCCCAGAGCAGTCGCCGCGCAATGCGCCCCAACGCGCCCAGAGTCATCGCCAGGCGCGGCCTGGAGGCGTAGCGCCGCAAAAAACGGCGGGAGGAGGCGGTGACATAATAATCCTTGAGGGGGTTGGCATGCCCGAGGCTGGACGAGCGCTGATGCCAGATCACCGCATCACCGGCCACCGCCAGCTTCCAGCCCTGCGCGCGCAGGCGAAAGCACAGATCCACATCTTCCCAATACATAAAAAAGGTATCGTCATCAAAGAGACCCGTGCGCTCCAGCGCCTCGCGGCGCAGGAGTATGCTGGCCGCCGTCAGATAATCGAGACGCCGTGCCGCCACCGGCCGACGATGATGCCGTGCTACTCCCGCCCAGCGCCAAACCC
>NZ_DAHVHY010000059.1:10786-12050 GCF_027322205.1 Acidithiobacillus sp. | reverse complement strand
CTTTAACCATAACGGCGAACTGGAAACATCGTGGCATTAATATGCTTACCGCGTTTAAAATTCGGAGACTAGCGAAAATTCATGACAAACTGAAAAAATTGCAATATCTTCAAAAGTTATTACATGTGTAATGTAACGCACAGAACATACCGCAAATCCAGGTATATCCTACTCTAATTCGCTTCATCCTATTCTTGGTGCTGTTTGTTGTGGCATCAATTACGGGCAGACGAAGATTGTAGGATGGATTTTTCAACAAATATACAAGGAAAATCTGCATGTCACTTTACGACGAAAAAATAAAAAGTATCCTTTTCACAGCTACCGGCGCGCTCATCTCTCTGGGCAGCAGTGCTGCTTGGGCGGCAGAAATGGCCACCCAGGCTACCGCACCGCCCGTGCATCAGGCAAACACGCCTCAGCAGGTGGTTGCGAATCTGAACACCGCACTCATCCTAGCGATGAAGACGGGACCGTCTGGCACCTATCAGCAGCGCTTCCATATCGTCTATCCAGCGGTCAGATCCGCGTTTAATATTCCCATGATTGGCCAACTGACCTTGGGGACATCATGGAATGATCTCAACGCAAGTCAGCGGCAGCAGTTTGTGGAGACACTAACGAAATATTCGGCCGCCAACTATGCCGCCCACTTTGATCATTATGCCGGTCAGAAATTTACGCTGTCGCCGCCCCAGATGGTTGCAGGAGGGCGTGCCATCATCACTAGCGACCTCATCGCAAAAAATGGCATGAAAAACCAATTTGCCTATATTCTCAGCAAATCGGAGGGCCAGTGGCAGATCCTGAATGTGAGTACCGATGGCGTGAGCGCTATGGCTATGGAGAAAGCCGAATTTACTGAAGCTTTGCAGAAAGTAGGATTTAAGACATTGATAGCACAACTCAAGGCACATACGGCTGATCTGGCACGTGGTCATGCCTAAGATCGGAGATATTGGTATAGGCGGCCGATTACTTACGATTCACAAACACCGGGGTTGACGTTGCCGTATGGGACCAATGTATGGTGGACCGCATAACGCCCGCTGGCAATGTTCCCAAACACTCAAACTTCGCGGATATCCGCCCACCACCCCTGCAGGGTAGGAATATCCACGACCACCTGCTCCCCAGCGGCCTGGCCCTGCAATACGTGCGCCGGGGATACCGTTTCTCCCAAATGATCGAGAACCCGCAGCGCTGCGCTAAAGTCCTGTCCTTCGGTATATTCCGTCTGGGTAATAATGGTGGCGAGCCCCGC
>NZ_DAHVHY010000059.1:0-10687 GCF_027322205.1 Acidithiobacillus sp. | reverse complement strand
CTAAAGTCCTGTCCTTCGGTATATTCCGTCTGGGTAATAATGGTGGCGAGCCCCGCTCCACGGGCGGATTGCAGCCCGTTCGCCGAGTCTTCAATCGCGAGACAGTCTGCGGCAGACAACCCTAATTGACCCAGCACATAGGCATAAATGTCTGGTGCGGGCTTTTTATGGGGGACGATATCCCCGGCGCCGATGGTATGAAAGCGCTGCGGCGCCTCCGCACCCAGGGTGCTCTTCAACAGGGACTCGACATTGGCTGGCGTGGTGGTCGTGGCAATGGCCAGCGGCAGGCCATGATCCCGTGCCGCGTTCAGTAAACGCTCCACACCGGGGCGTAGCGGCAATAACCCGGCATTCATCATCTCCACGTAATACCCGGTCTTTTGACGGTGGATAGAGGCGATATCAGCATCGCCCAGTTGCGGCAGTTCCGGATGTTCATTCAGGAAAGCCCTGAGGCGTTCTTTACCGCCGGTAACCTTCAGATAGTGGCCATAGGTCGGCACATCCCAACTGAAAGGAAGACCAGCTTCGGCAAAAGCCTGATTGAAAGCAACTCGGTGGGCATCCCGTTCGGTATCGGCGAGGGTCCCGTCCACATCAAAGATCAGCGCACGCAATGGCATGAATCATTATCTCCTGAATTTATGGTAAAAAGTGTCATAACCACCGGGTAAACCCCAGACATCCAAAACAGTCTGGCCGGGCCATTGTAACCAGCATGCCCTAGATTGCCAAAACGGCTATTCTCTGTTAAACGTAAGCGGATTTACCACAAAGACAGGAAGCTCCCATGGACCAAAACACGTTCCAGCCCGCGAAAACAGTGCCCGGCGCGGCCCAGCAGTTCACCGCCTTCACCCCCTACGAGCCCGCTCCCGACGAAGAGTATATGGGTCACGCGCAGATCGCCCATTTCCAGAAAATTCTGGAAGACTGGCGCGGCGAACTGATGGCGGAAGTCGACCGTACCGTACAACACATGCAGATGGAAAACGTCAACTATTCCGACCCCAATGATCGGGCCAGTCTGGAGACAGACATGGGCCTGGAACTGCGCGCCCGCGATCGGGAACGCAAGCTGATCCGTAAGATTACCCAGGCCCTCGACCACATCAAAACCGGCGAATATGGCTACTGCGAAAGTTGTGGCGTGGAGATCGGCCTGCGCCGTCTCGAAGCCCGCCCTACCGCCACCCTCTGCATCGATTGCAAAACGCTGGAAGAAAAACGCGAGAAACAGATGGCGCAGGACTGACGCCATGCGTCTGCTGATTCGTAACGCGCGCATCGCCCTACCCTCCGGTGAACTATATCACGGAGATCTTTTCGCCGAAGATGGTCGCATTGTCGCCATCGATCGGGATATAGACCGCGCCGCTGATACGGTGATTGACGCCGAAGGTCATATGCTGATGCCCGGCGTTATGGACCCGCAGGTGCATTTTCGCGAACCCGGCAATGAGCAGAAGGAAGATATTTCCAGCGGCTCGCGGGCGGCGGCCAAAGGCGGCGTCACCAGTTTTCTGGAGATGCCCAACACCAATCCGTCCACCACCAGTCCCGCTGCTGTGGCGGACAAACTGACGCGCGGCGCCGAAAAATCCGTGGTCAACTACGGATTTTTTATCGGGGCCACCCCGGACAATCTCGACAATCTGCTGGCCGCCGATGCGGCCTGCGGCATCAAGATTTTTATGGGTGCCAGTACCGGCAACTTGCTGGTGGACAAGGAAGAGGATCTGGATCGTATTTTCGCGCATGGCCGCAAACTGATAGCGGTCCATGCGGAGGACGAGGCTCGCATTCGTGAACGACGCACCCAGTTTAGCGGCAGTTGTGATCCCGCCGATCATTCCCGTATCCGCGATGAGGAATCGGCACTGATCGCCACGAAACGAGCCGTTCGCTTATCAAAAAAATATCAGCGCCGTCTGCACGTCCTGCATCTCTCCACAGCCATGGAAACCGAGTTTTTACGCCAGGAAAAGGCGCCTTATATCAGTTGTGAGGCGATTCCCAATCATCTCTTTCTGACCACCGATGCCTACGCTAAAATGGGTTCTCTGGCGCAAATGAACCCGCCCATCCGCAGTGACCACGATCGTCAGACCCTCTGGGAAGGTTTGCGCAGCGGTGTCATCGATTGCATCGCTACGGATCACGCCCCCCATCTGCTGACAGACAAAGCCTTAGGGTATCCCCGCGCGCCCTCCGGCATGCCGGGCGTGGAAACCAGCCTGCCCCTGATGCTTACCGCCATGCGCGACGGTCACTGCAGCCTGGCCGAACTGCAGCGCTGGATGTGCTACAATCCGGCTCGCCTCTATGGCGTGGTGAACAAAGGGCGCATTGCCATCGGCTGGGATGCGGATCTGACTCTGGTCGACATGACCCATGAAAAACCCGTTCGTAATGAAGAAATGTTCACCAAGGTGGGCTGGAGCCCCTTCAATGGCTGGGTCCTGACCGGCTGGCCTGTTACTACCATTGTCGGCGGCCGGGTGGTTTTCGACAAAGGCGAGATTCTCCCCGGTGCGCACGGGCAGCCGCTGCACTATGTCGAGCCGACGCCCCTGTCGGCGGTAGACTGAACACCGGCATTCCAGAGACAGAGGGCCGTTCCCCCATGACGGGCACTCGCCCAGGGTGCGGTGTAGTACCCCAGAATGAGCAGCAAATGCCCCGCTTCGTCCCAGAGTAAGGGCACCTCCGCACGCCGATCCGGCGGCACGCCCGCTTCCAGCAGCAATTTTTTCAACGGACGATGTTGGCCCTGTCCGGTTAATATGAGTTCCCCCTCGCGGCGGCGGCGCCAGTACAAGCTCATCCCCGCAAAACGCCCTGCCAGCGCGTGATGAAAGCCATCCGGTGGCGTATCCCGAAGAGCGTACTGCCAGCCAGGGATCGGCAGCGATTTTCCTGGAACAGCACCCCAGGGACCCTCTTCCCATTCTTTTTCCACCGTAGCACACGGTTGCGACCAGGCGCGCAGCAGTCCGCCCTGCAGCCAGGCTTGTCCCCCTTCCCACTGAATCCGCGCGCCCCCGCGTCCCTGCATCACCGCGTCCCGCAGAACCTCCAGACGCTCCCGGCTCGGCACAGAAATCTGCCGCTGCTGAAGCCATCCGCGCAGAAAAACCCGCTGTGCAGCAGCAGAGAGGGACTGCAAATACTCCAGGGAGAGCCGCTCTGCAGAGAGTTCCGGGTAATCTGCCCGATACCGCTGCCAACGCAGGCTAAACCAGTCCGCTGCGATTTCCCGCATATCGGCAAGGTTATCCGCAGCGCGGGCGATATTGCGCGCCGCATACGGCCAGCCCAGTTCGCGCAGTTGCGGGAGCAGGATATTGCGTACCCGTACCCGGTCATAGCGCATATCGGCGTTGGCCGGATCATTCAGAAAAGGCAAGTGCCGCTGTTCCAGATAATCCCGCAGCACCTGTTGGGATACATCCAGCAATGGCCGGACCAGCAGCCCGGTACCCAGGGGGCGCTGCCAGGGCATAGCCGCCAGTCCGGCTACACCAGCACCGCGCAAGAGCTGCAAAAGCAGGGTCTCGGCCTGATCCTCCAGATGCTGTGCGGTAAGTAGCCAGTCACCTTGACCCAACTGCGCCGCCATGAGGGCATAGCGGGCACGCCGGGCCTGGTCCTCCGGCCCTTCGCCCGGGGTGTCTGGGGGTAGGTGCAGCAGGGTGAGGGGTACCCCCAGCGCCGCCGCCTGCTGCTGGCAGGACTGTGCCCACTGAGCACTGTCTGGATGCCAGCCGTGATCCACATGCAGAGCGTGAACGGTGTACCCTAAAGAAACCAGTGCCACGAGCAGGGCCGTAGAATCACCACCGCCACTGTAAGCCATATACAATATACGCCCTTCCGGGGGGCGCAAACTCCCCTGCAGACGCGTCTGGAGACGCCGCTCCAGCTCAGGCGGCGCCGACGACTCCATAGTGCATCAGGCGTTCATAACGGTTGGCCAGCAACTTGCTGGTATCCATCGTCTGCAGATCCTGCAGGTGATGGGCGAAGCGCTCGCGGGTCAGCGCGAAGACCGCTTCCGGATCACGATGCGCGCCACCAAGGGGCTCCGCCAGCACCTCGTCGACCAGACCCATTCCTTGCAGGCGACGTGCAGTGATACCCAGAGTTTCCGCTGCTTCGGCCGCCATAGCGGCGTTCTTCCAGAGAATCGAGGCGCAACCCTCCGGCGAAATGACGGAGTACACCCCGTACTCCATCATCAGCATCCGGTCACCCACGCCGATCGCCAGCGCCCCGCCGGAGCCACCTTCGCCAATAACCGTGCAGATGATAGGTACCGCCAGGTCGGACATCACCGCGAGATTGCGGGCGATGGCCTCACTCTGGCCGCGCTCCTCGGCACCGATACCCGGATAAGCTCCGGGCGTATCGATGAAAGTGAATACCGGCAGGGCAAAACGCTCGGCAAGACGGAGCAGACGCAAAGCCTTACGATAGCCCTCCGGTCGCGGCATCCCAAAGTTGCGCTGAATCTTTTCCTTGGTGTCGCGGCCCTTCTGATGCCCCATCCAGACGATGGGCTGTCCATTGAAGCGGGCCAGGCCGCCAATAATAGCCTGATCATCGGCGAAGGCACGATCCCCTGCCAGTACCTGCACTTCCGTGAAAAGGGCCTGCACATAATCCAGGGTGTAGGGCCGCTGCGGATGACGGGCCACCTGTACTGCCTGCCAGGCACCAAGTTTGCTGTAAATACGCTGCAACTCCTTGCGCGCTTTGACCTCCAGACGGCAAATGTCATCGGCAATACCCGGCTGATTCAGGGCGTGGAGCTCCTCCACCTTGGCATCCAGCTCCGCCACCGATTGTTCAAAGTCCAGATAACTGATTTTCATGCTCACTCCTTACCACTCCGAATGGGCCGGCGCTCAGGCCGGGCGTCGCGCCGCCTGCCGGGCACGCTCCAGGGGGATGACGTTATTGACGAGTAGTGTCGCCGGCCGATAGTCCCAGTACCAACGCGCCGTGGGTGCGAGCGCCGTCAAGGCGGCGATAGCGGCGGGACTCGCCACAAAGTTCAGGCTCTCCGCCACCCGCAATTGCGCAACAATATCGTCACCGACGCGCAAACGCAGACGTAAAGCCGTTTGGCCAGGGTATTTATGGAGCACGACGAGCAGGTCTTGGGGGGCCAATTCTGCAGCGACTTCCAGCTCCAGGGTCAGTTGCGCAGCCAGTTCCTCACGCGCCTGCGCCGTACCCAGCACGCGCAGGGCACTGAGCCGCAGGCCACCAGAATAGCTGTCCTCGCCCACCTCACCCAGAACCAGCACCGGCTCCTCACCCTCCCCGACCTTGCCAGCCTGCGCCCAGACTTCGGCAAAGACGACAACCTCCAGACGCCCCTGGCCATCGTCCAGGGTCAGGAAATAAATACGATCACCACGCTTGGTTCGGGTGCTACGCCGCGCCACCACCAACCCGGCCACCAGCACCGTGGTACCGGTACGGATGTCTCCAAGAGGTACCGTTCCCAGCGCCGCCAGATCATCCCGCAGACTGTCCATGGGATGACCACTGAGATAGAAGCCCAGGGTTTCCCGTTCCTGACGCAGGGTCTCGGTGAGGCTCCACGCTTCGGCCAGCACCAACGGTGGCGCCACCGGCAACGCTTCCTGTCCACTAAACAACGATTCCTGCTGGCTCGCCTGACTGCTCTGAAACTGCGCCGCTGCTTCAATACAACTGTCCACGGAAGCGATCAGGCTGGCCCGCGACACACTCCAGTCATCCATGGCTCCGGCGCGAATCAACGCTTCCAGGGCACGGCGATTGATTTTCTGGGTATCCACCCGGCAGAGCAGGTCAAAAAGATTCAGGAAGGATCCCTCTCTGCGGGCCCCAAGAATCGCCTGAATGGCGGCCCGCCCCAGACCTTTGATGGCTCCCAGACCAAAGCGGATATCACTCTCCCCCTCCGGCCGGAACTCCAGCACACTCTGCTGAATACTCGGCGGGGCAATATGCAGCCCCATGCGGGCACACTCGGCAATCATCGCCACGACCTTGTCGGTGTGATCCATATCTGCGGTCAGCACGGCCGCCATAAAAAACTGTGGATAGTGGGCCTTCAGGTAAGCGGTCTGATAGGACACCAGAGCATAGGCTGCCGAGTGAGACTTGTTGAAACCATACTCAGCAAACTTTTCCATGAGGTCGAAGATCGCCCCGGCCTGATCCGCTACCAGACCATTTTTGTGGGCACCCTCCAGGAAGATGGCGCGCTGCTTGGCCATTTCCTCCGGTTTTTTCTTGCCCATGGCCCGCCGCAACAAATCGGCGCCGCCGAGGGAATAGCCCGCCAGCACCTGTGCGGATTGCATGACCTGTTCTTGATAAACAATCACCCCGTAGGTTTCATCGAGAATCGGTGCCAGGTCGGGATGCAGAAAAGTGACCGGCGCCTTGCCATGTTTACGGGCGATGAAGTCATCGACCATGCCCGATTGCAGCGGTCCGGGCCGGAACAGGGCGACAAGGGCAACGATGTCTTCAAAGGTATCCGGCTGCAGACGTCGCACCAGATCGCGCATGCCCGACGACTCCAGTTGGAAGACCGCCGCCGTCTCGGTGGATTTGAGCAAGGCAAAAGTCGCCGTATCGTCTAACGGCAATTGCTGAATATTCACGGGCGCGCGCGCCGCCGCTGCCACATCGGCATTGATGAGTTTGACCGCCATGTCAATGATGGTCAGGGTACGCAATCCGAGGAAGTCGAACTTTACCAGTCCCATCTTCTCCACATCATCTTTATCAAGCTGAGTGACGTTCCCCCCCCCTTCGGAGCCGTCGGTAAAGAGCGGCATGCGGTCGGCCAGCGGCTCCGGGGAGATCACCACACCACCCGCATGGGTCGACGCATGGCGTGGCAAGCCCTCCAGACGCAGGGCAATATCCAGCAGGTCACGGACATCATCCTCCTCGGTCTGGCGGCGGCGCAGTTCTTCAGACTCTTCCAGTGCCTTGGCCAGGGTCATGCCCAGATCGCCCGGCACCAACTTCGCCAACTGGTCGACAAAGCCGTAAGGCAAACCCAGCACCCGACCGACATCCCGTACCACCGCCCGTGCCTTCATCGTCCCGAAGGTGATGATCTGGCCGACCCGATCGCGACCGTATTTGTCGGCCACATACTGAATCACGCGGTCGCGCTGGTCCATGCAGAAATCCACATCGAAATCAGGCATGGAAACACGCTCTGGGTTGAGAAAACGCTCGAACAACAGGCCATTGCCAATAGGATCGAGATCGGTGATCCGCAGTGCATAGGCCACCAGCGATCCGGCGCCGGAACCACGCCCCGGCCCTACCGGGACGCCATTATTTTTTGCCCACTGGATGAAATCCGCGACGATGAGAAAATAGCCGGGGAAGCCCATCTGCTGAATAACGCCGACCTCACGCAACAGACGTTCATGATAAGGCAACACGGCGTCGCCAGTGATACGCAATTCCTGCAAACGTTCCTGCAGACCTTTTTGCGCCGCATCATGCAAATATTCATCCACGGACTGCCCAGCCGGAATGGGGTAGTCCGGAAGCGCATACTGGCCGAGCACCAGCTCCATATTGCAGCGTCGCGCGATTTCGACGGTGTTGTCGCAAGCTTCCGGCAGGTCCGCAAAACGCTCTCGCATTTCTTCGGGGTCCGGCAGGCGATGCTCCGGCGTAAAACGGCGGGGACGGCGCGGGTCATCCAGGGTAAAACCCGCAGAAATACACTGCCGCGCATCGAAAGCGGCAAAGTCCGCCGCATCCAGAAAGTGGGCATTGTTGGTGGCCACCAGTGGTAAATCCAGTTTTCCTGCGAGTGCCGCTGTGGCCTGTACCAGCGCCTCCTGCCCAGCCTCGCCATTGCGCTGCACTTCCAGATAAAAGCGCTCAGGGAAAAGCTTTGCGTAGTACCGTGCCCGGCTTTCCGCCTGCTGGGGATTGCGCTGCAGGGCACGTCCAATTTCCCCCTGGCCTGCCGCAGACAGGGCGATGAGGCCGTCACTCGCACCTTCCAGCCATGCCGCGTCGATCTGTGGACGTCCGTGGCGACTACCCTCCAGATAAGCCCGACTGAGCAAGCGGCTGAGATTACCGTAGCCGGTTTTATTCATGCACAGCAGGATCAGACCGGCAGGCCGCTCCAAGTCTGCCGCATCATGCACCCAGATTTCGCTGCCAATCAGGGGTTTGACCCCCTGACTCCGGGCCGCGTTATAGAATTTGACCAGGGCAAAGAGATTGCCATGATCGGTAATCGCCACGGCCGGCATGCCCCGCTCCGCACAACGCTTGGCCAGCGCCTTCACCGGAATAATGCCATCCTCCAGGGAATATTCGGAGTGTACGTGCAAATGGACAAAGCGCGGCGCGCTCATTGCTGCGCCGCCCAGGCCCGGTCCACAGGTCCGAAACCACGCCGGTGCAGGACCGATGGCCCCCAGCGCTGTAGTGCCTCCAGATGCACCGCGGTGCCATAGCCCATATGTCGCGCCAATCCGTATTGGGGGTAATACCTGTCGAGTAAGCGCATCTCCTCGTCTCTCGCTACTTTGGCCAGGATACTCGCGGCGGCGATAGCATCCACCAGCCCATCGCCACCCATCAGCGTCTCCACTTGCCAGCCGGGGGGGGACTGATTGCCATCGACGAGAATCCGCCGAGGTCGCCGGGACAGACCCGCAACCGCCCTGGACATGGCCCGCAAAGACGCCTGTAAAATATTATAGCGCTCAATCTCCCAGACCGCAGCCCGGCTCACCGACCAGGCCAGGGCCTCACTGCGGATACGGGCAGCCCAATGCGCCCGTGCCGCTGCCGTCATTTTCTTGGAATCATTCAGACCGTAGAGGGGAGCGCGCAGAATCACCGCTGCCGCCACCACCGGCCCCGCAAGCGGCCCCCGCCCCGCTTCATCCACTCCGGCACAATGGGGTCCCCGGTGTTCCAGGTCCGGTGCCATTTTCATATGATCATCGGCTTCACGCCAGCATCTCACGAAGCACCCGCTGCAATTGCTCCGGAGGACTTCCTTCCAGCAGATCGCGCAGTTTTTGCAATTTCGCCACCTGCATGGAGCCCGCTGGACCAAAAAGCACCGCCAGGGCGCCCGCCACCTGGGCGGGCACAAAGGCGTCCTGCAAAAACTCGGGGTATACGAACTCTTTCAGCAGGATATTCGGCATGGCCACGAAAGGTGTCTTGATCAATCGTCGGGCAAAGGCAAAGGTGAGCGCGTTCAAAACATAGACGACCACTGCCGGGCGTTCCATGAGCGCGGTTTCCAGTGTCGCCGTCCCGGAGGCCACCAGCACCACATCCGCTGCCGCCAGCACAGTCTGGGTCTGCGCCGACACCACCTGCACATCGTCCGGGCCGGCGCCCTGCTTCCAGCGACGTTCCCAGAGGGGACGCAACTCCTCCCGGGCCAGCGCTACCAGAATCCGGAGATCCGGCATTTGTTCGCGCAGTCGCCGCACCGTTTCCGCATAGCGTAAAGTCAGGCGTTCCAGTTCGCCGCGACGGCTGCCCGGCAAGAGCGCGAGTACTGGGCCGTCCGCCGTCAGTTCCAGAGCCGCCCGCGCGCGCTTCCGATCTGGCGCCACAACCGTCTGCGCCAGTAACGGATGGGCCAGTACATGCACCGGTACGCCGGCTTGCTCATAAATCGGTACTTCAAAAGGAAAGAGGACCAGCATATGATCCACCACAAGCTTGATCTGATGGATTCGTTGCGAGCGCCAGGCCCAAATCTGCGGACCCACCACGTAGAGCACCCGGATACCCAGTTGCTTCGCCGCTTTCGCCACCCGCAGATTAAAAGCCGGGTGGTCGATCAGCACTACGCAGTCCGGTCGCTCCGTCCGCAGATGGTGCAGAATCCGCGCATAGAGGCGGCGCAGGCTGCCATAGTGCCGCAGCACCGCCACCAGATCGATCATGGCCAGCACCTCACCATCCGCGATGTTTTCCACTCCAACTGCCTGCAGACGGGATCCGACCACCCCCGACCACTGCAGATTGAGTCCGGCTTGCGCTGCATTCGCCATGATCTCCAGCCCGAGATTCTCTCCAGAGCGTTCCACCGCGAGGATAAATGTTTTGCTCAAGGCCCTAGCCGTGCAGGGTGCGACGGATCACGGTAGCGATCCAGGCAATCTGCTTCTCACCCAATTCCGGGAACATGGGCAGCGAGAGCACCCGCTCCGCCAGACGCTCTGCCACCGGACAATGGGCTTGTGCCTGGTGCGCGAACATCTTCTGCTGATGCCCCGGAATGGGATAGTAGATAGCGCTAGCGATGCCCTCCGCATGCAGAGCCGCTTTGACCGCGTCCCGCGCATCCGATTGGATGGTAAACTGGTGGAAAACATGGTGATAGCCCACCGGCACCGCAGGCAATTGCAGGTCGAGGCCGGTCAGATGCTGGGCATACCAGGCCGCCGCTTGCCGCCGCCCCGCATTATAGACCGCCAGGTGCGGAAACTCGGCGCGCAGAACCAGCGCCTGCATTTCGTCGAGGCGACTATTATACCCCAGCGCGTCGTGGTGGTAGGTTTGCCAGGAACCATGGTTGCGCAGTCCGCGCAGTTTACGTTCCAACTCCGCATCCGCGGTCACCACCATTCCACCATCCCCGGCACCACCGAGA
>NZ_DAHVHY010000058.1 GCF_027322205.1 Acidithiobacillus sp. | reverse complement strand
GACCCCAACCTTGGCAAGGTTGTGCTCTACCACTGAGCTATTCCCGCATGGCCGCAAAGACTACCGGGATCACCGGTCCCTGTCAAGACGAACGCCGCCGCTGGCCATCAAGCTGGGCCAAGCGGCACGCAAGTAGCCTACCATACTCCAGAGTGTCATCGCCGCCGCCACGACCAGGAGAACCATGCCCAGATTCCGTCCTGACAGGCTAAACAGAGGTCGTTCGTAGACCAGGAGCAGAATCGAAATCATCTGCGTAGCCGCCTTCGCCTTGCCCAGCCAGGAGACTGCCACCTTCTTGCGCTCCCCCAGTTCTGCCATCCATTCACGCAGTGCCGACACGGTGATTTCCCGGCCAACAATCACACTGATCAGAATACCCGCCAGAATCTTGGGCATCTCTCCCGAAGACGCGATGAGCACCAGCGCAGTGACCACCATGATCTTATCTGCAACCGGGTCCAGAAAGGTACCAAAGGGGGACACCCCCTGATAGCGCCGAGCCAGATAGCCATCGGCCCAATCCGTAATTGCCGCCACCGCAAAAACGCCGGTGGCACCAAAAGTGCGCACATCGCTCCCCCAGTAAAAAAGCGCCACAAAAATAGGCACCAATAAGATGCGCAGAACTGTCAGGAAATTGGGCAGCCGTTTTATCACAATCAGGCACGTCCTACGTGAAAGAAATCATATATCCGCTGCGCAAGCTCCAAATGGATACCTTCTACGCGCTGCAAATCCTCTATACCGGCGTCACGAACCCCTCGTAAACCACCAAATGCGCGTAACAGCGCGACTCGCCGTTTGGGTCCGATTCCGGCGATGCCATCCAGATCAGACACCTGTCGCACCTTGCCGCGCCGCGCCCGATGACCGGTAATGGCAAAACGATGGGCTTCGTCGCGTATTTCCTGAATCACCAGTAATACCGGGTCATCATCGTCAAATTGTCGCGCGGCGGCCCATCCGGGGATATGCAGCATCTCCAGCCCCGGACGCCGCGTCGTCCCTTTCGCTACCCCACACAACTGAATACCCGCTATCTCCAATGCGTCCAAAGCTGCTTGCGCCCGGGCCACCTGCCCGGGACCACCGTCAATAAGAACGATCTCCGGCAAGGCCAAACCTTCTTTTTGCAAGCGCGCGTAGCGGCGATGCACCGCCTGCTCTATAGCCGCGTAATCGTCCCCACCCTGGATGTCCCGGATATTGAAGCGGCGATACGCACTCTTCAGCGCCCCATCTTCACCGAAAACCACACAAGATGCCACCGCCGCTTCGCCGCGCGTATGGCTAATGTCAAAGCATTCTACGCGCTGCGGCGTTTCTGCGAGGTCAAAAAGCTCCTGCAGCAGGAGCATACGCCGCCGTCCGGCGGTGGCGGTCTGCGCTCTTTGGCGCAACGCTCCCACGGCGTTGGTGAACGCCAACGCCATCCAGCGCCGGCGCGGACCGCGCTGCGGCTGATCAATCATGACCCGGTGCCCGGCTTCGCTGCTCAGGGCCTCCGCGAGTGAAGTCGGCGAACGCGGCAGCACATTGACCAGCAGATTCCCTGGCACCTCTTTATTACTGTAGAACTGCATAAGGAAGGCCGCGAGAACATCTGGCGCACGCACTTCTTCCGTATGGCGTGGGAAAATTGCGCGTCCGCCCAGTTGTCGTCCATTGCGGATAAAACTGACATACACCACCCACTGCCCATTCTCTTGTGCCGCCGCCAGCACATCAAAATCTCCCCCACCTGCCTGCGCCACATACTGACGCTCCTGAATCTTGGACAAAGCGGCGATCTGATCACGGCGCCGCGCTGCCTCCTCGAAATCCAGTTGCTCCGCAGCCGTCTGCATCCTCGCCCCTAGACTCCGGATCGCCTCGTCGCTTTTTCCTTCCAGAAAGCGAATCGTATCCGCCACATCCCGCGCGTAATCCTCCCCGCTGATATGCCCCACGCAGGGGCCACTACAACGGTGAATCTGATACTGCAAACAAGCCCGGCTACGATGGTAAAAGGTATGATCCTCGCAGGTCCGCAAGCGAAAGGCTTTTTGTAAGAGCACCATGCTCTCACGCAGCGCAGTGACAGCAGGATACGGGCCAAAATAGTGCCCTTTAACCTTTTGGGCACCCCGATGCAAGCTCATGCGCGGCGTGTCGTGACTGCTTTCGATAAACAAGTAGGGGTAACTCTTGTCATCACGCAGCAAAATATTGTACGGTGGATGGTGGCGCTTGATGAGATTGGCTTCCAGCACCAGCGCTTCAGTTTCGGTGTGGGTCACTACCACTTCGACCCGTTTTACCTGCGCCAGCATCGCCAGCGTTTTGGGACTGTGGCGCTGCTTCTGAAAGTAAGAACTGACGCGACGTTTGAGATTGCGGGCCTTGCCCACATAGAGCAGGCGGCACCCTGAGCCAACCATCTGGTAAATACCGGGCTGACTGGTCAGCGTACGCAGAAAGTCGCCAAGAACGAAAGCTGTTTCCGCCGCCTCAATAGTTCTCTGCGTGTCTTCTATCGGTTCAGCATCCATGAAATTTCAGAATTTTTAACTCCAGAAACGCTCACTCACCATCCAGCCTACGCAGATACTCCCAAGTGAAAATGCCGGTATTATGGCCATCACTGAAATGCAGCTGCACCGCGTAGTTACCCACCGGCACCACATCCACAACACTCACATTTTCCTTACCGGTAATGATCTGTGCCTGATCGGGTGTGTGTCCTTTACACTCCGCACAGGGGCATTCCACCCGCAGGTGTTCAAAGGTCAGGCAACTGGTGTGACCATCGGCCCAATCTACTTCCATGATGCGACTGATCATGAGGGGACGAATCTCCAAGGGCTGGGTACGGGGCTCAGACATGATTACCTCTCAGGGACCGGGCTGGTCAGAAATAAGCCTCTAGGGTACAATTCACGCCCTCTAAAGGGAATGCCCAGAAGGACTACAGTATGAAGATTTCCGCCTTTGATATCCGCCCCGGCAATATTCTGGAACATGAAAAAGGGCTTTGGCGTGTACTCAAAACCGATTTCGTGAAGCCCGGCAAAGGCGGCGCCTTCGTGCAGGTCGAGATGAAGAATATTGAGACGGGTACCAAATCCAATACACGCTTCCGCTCCGGAGAAAGTACGGAGAAGGCCGTCGTCGAGCCACGTACCATGCAGTATCTGTATGCAGATGCCACCGGCTATGTCTTTATGGATAACGAGAGCTTTGAGCAGCTCATTCTCAGTGAGGATCTGCTCGAAGGACAAACCGGCTATCTCCTGCCCAATACCGAAATCCAGGTCAACCTGCATAACGAAAGACCCATTGGCGTTGAATTACCGCCTGTGGCCGTTTTGGAGGTGAGTGAAGCCGACCCCGCCATTAAGGGACAAACCGCTACCGGCTCCTATAAGTCCGCACGTATGGAAACCGGCATTACGGTTATGGTGCCGCAGTTTGTGAATGCGGGTGAAAAAATCCGGGTGAATACGGTAGACGGCAGTTACATCGACCGTGCCTGACAGAGCATCAACGGATAGATCGCCAGACCTGCGCAACGCCCGGCACGACTCAGGACACATGGGTAATGGTATTCACGCGGTTGGGAGTATCTTTGGCCGGAATCACCCAGACAAATACCTCTCCCTTACTGATCATCCCCAAATGACGTCGGGCCAACTCTTCAACAGCATGGCTCCCCGTTTGCAGGCTCGTCACCTGCGTAGTTAAAAGATCGTTGCGATCCTCTAAGCGCTTCAAAACCACTTGCTTGGTTTCCAGTTTATGGTGCAGATCCACGACATTCCACCAGCTTCCAGAACCAAACCAAAGCGGATATTGCAAGGCGCACAATACGGCTAAAAGCATAAAGTCTACAAGACGCATCTCTGCCTTAGCAGAGACTACGCTACTCTTTACGTGCGCCCAATAGCCCATGCCGAAAAATCCCCGAAAATTTAATGGCTCAGAAAACACCCCATTGAATTCTTTTTAGTCGAGATTATAAAAAGTTGCAAGCCCAGGATAACGAGCTGCATCACCCAAGTCTTCTTCAATACGCAACAAACGGTTGTATTTTGCAACCCGATCCGTGCGCGACAAAGAACCTGTTTTAATCTGACCACAACCTGTAGCTACCGCAACATCGGCCAACGTGGTGTCCTCAGTTTCTCCGGATCGGTGCGAGACGATAGCCGTATAACTATGGGTTTTTGCCATTTCAATGGCCGCCAGGGTCTCAGATAAGGTACCGATCTGGTTGAGTTTAATGAGAATACTATTGGCGACACCACGCTCAATACCTTCGCGTAAAATGGCCGTATTCGTCACGAAAATATCATCGCCCACCAACTGCAAACGATCGCCGAGACGATCGGTCAGCATGACCCAGCCCTCCCAGTCATTCTGATCCATGCCATCTTCAATACTGATCAACGGATAACGATCGGCCAGTGCCTCCAGGTAGTCTACGAATTGCGCACTATTGAGTTCGCGCTTTTCGCTGGCCAGATGATAGCGCCCATCCCGATAAAACTCACTGGACGCTACGTCCATGCCCAGCCAGATATCTTTGCCCGGCTGATAACCCGCCTTGCTGATGGCGTCCATGAGCAATTCCAGTGCAGCCTCGTTGGATGGCAGATTCGGAGCGAAACCGCCCTCGTCGCCGACGGTCGTTGCCAGTCCGCGCGATTGGAGTACGGCTTTGAGGCTGTGGAACACCTCCACTCCCATCTGCAAAGCCTCAGAGAAAGACTCCGCACCCGCCGGGATCAGCATAAATTCCTGCATATCCACGTCATTATCAGCATGGGCACCGCCGTTGATGACGTTCATCATCGGGACAGGTAATTGCAGAGGACCAAGGCCACCAATATAGCGATACAAAGGTTGGCCAGCGGCGTGGGCGGCGGCGTGGGCAGTCGCCAGTGAAACGCTCAGGATCGCGTTGGCGCCGAGACGAGCCTTATTTTCGGTGCCATCCAGGGCGCAGAGGGCGGCGTCAATATGCTCCTGCTCTTCGGCTTCCATGCCGAGGAGTAAATCCTGGATTTCGCCATTAACATGTTCAACGGCCTTACGCACCCCTTTGCCGCCATAGCGCTGGCCACCGTCACGCAACTCCACCGCCTCGCGCTCACCGGTCGAGGCACCACTGGGCACGATAGCACGACCCATAGCACCATTTTCCAGATGGACTTCGGCTTCCACCGTGGGGTTACCACGCGAATCGAGAACTTCACGGGCTTGTATGCGGACGATGGCGTTCATGCTAACTCCTCAGGATGGTTTTCAGGGAAATCTTGGTCTTTCACGAGATGATCGATCTGCTGGAGGACACGCAACAGGCTCTCCATACGTCCCAGCGGCCAAGCATTAGGGCCATCGGACAATGCCTGCGCCGGATCAGGATGAGTCTCCATAAAGAGCCCTGACACGCCTGCCGCCACGGCCGCACGCGCCAGCACTGGGATAAATTCGCGCTGGCCCCCAGACCGGTCGCCCTGACCACCTGGGAGCTGTACCGAATGGGTCGCATCAAAAACCACTGGGCATCCGGTCTGACGCATCACTGCGAGGGAACGCATATCCGATACGAGGTTGTTATAGCCGAAGGAGGCCCCGCGCTCACAGACCATAATCTGGTTATTGCCGGTAGCTTTGGCCTTGTTGGCGACGTGCAGCATATCCCAGGGCGCGAGGAACTGGCCTTTCTTGATGTTGACCGGCTTACCGGCAGCAGCGACGGCCTGGATGAAATCGGTCTGCCGACAGAGGAAGGCCGGCGTTTGCAGCACATCGGCCACCTCCGCCACGGCCGACACGTCCTCTTTTTCATGAACATCCGTAATGATCGGCACCCCCGTTTCCCGGCGGACCTTTTCGAGAATGCGCAATCCTTCGTCCCTACCAAGTCCGCGGAAACTCTGTCCCGAAGAGCGGTTCGCCTTGTCGTAGGAACTTTTATAAATAAAGGGGATACCGAGGCGTGCACAGATATCGCGCAGAGCCTCCGCCGTGCGCAACGCCAGAGATTCATTCTCGATCGCACAAGGTCCGGCCATCAGAAAGAAAGGGGACTGCAGGTCTGCCTCGAAGCCACAAAGTCTCACGCTGCAGTCTCCCGTTCCCGCTGCGCGATGGCGGCGCGCATAAAAGCGTCAAACAATGGATGCCCCTCACGTGGATTGCTGGTGAACTCCGGGTGAAACTGGCAGCCCAGAAACCAGGGGTGGCCCGGCAACTCCACCACTTCCACCAGCTCAGTATCCGCAGAGAAACCCGTATAGCGCAACCCTGCCGTGGCCAATGAATCGCGGTAACGATTGTTGAACTCGAAGCGATGGCGATGGCGCTCGTGAATCCGCTCCTGCCCATAAGCTTGTGCCGCCAAGCTGCCAGGTTCCAGTCGGCACTCTTGCTCACCCAGCCGCATGGTGCCGCCCAGATTGCCCCCCTCCTCCCGATAGGCCTTATGACCTTCGGGATCAGACCACTCGGTCATCAGCGTAATGACTGGCGCCGGAGTCTGGGGGTCCAGTTCTGTGCTATTGGCATCCCTCAATCCGGCGCAATGCCGGGCGAACTCAACGACCGCTAATTGCATGCCAAGACAGATGCCGAGATAGGGTACCCTCTGCTCCCGCGCGTAGCGAATGGTGGTGATTTTGCCTTCAGTGCCACGCCCGCCGAAACCACCGGGCACCAGAATAGCATCCGCTTCCGCGAGCATTTCCGTCCCCTGCATCTCAATATCTTCAGCATCCACATACAAGAAACGCACACTCCGCCGCGCCCGCAAGCCGGCATGAAGCAATGCCTCGGCCAATGACTTGTAAGACTCGGTAAGCCCCACATATTTACCCACGAGGGCAATCACCACCTCATCTTCCGGGTGTTCCAGGGCGTTTATGATGCCATTCCATACCGAAAGGTCAGGGGCTGGCACCTGCAGGCCAAGATTCTGCACCACCAGATCATCAAGACCCTGCGCATGGAAAAGCAGTGGAATACGATAGATGCTGTCGGTATCGATAGCAGAAATGACGGCCTTTTCCGGCAGATTAGAGAAGAGCCCGATTTTAGCCCTATGATCGGCTGGTATAGGCCTGTCGGCACGGCAGAGCAGCACATCCGGCTGGATACCGATGGCACGCAGTTCACGCACCGAGTGCTGGGTCGGTTTGGTTTTCATCTCCCCGGCAGACGCCAGATAGGGTACCAGCGTCAGATGCATGAAAAGGGTATCACCCCGTTCCTCCTCTACCGCCATCTGCCGGATCGCTTCCAGAAAGGGCTGCGATTCAATGTCGCCGACGGTACCGCCGATCTCCACCAGCGCCACATCCGCATCCGCCGCACCCAACCGGATGCGCCGCTTGATCTCATCGGTGACATGGGGGATGACCTGTACCGTACGCCCCAGATAGTCGCCGCGCCGTTCTTTTTCAATAACGGTCTGATAAACCAGGCCGGTGGTGAAATTGTTGCGCTTGCCCATCCGCGTCGAGAGGAATCGCTCGTAATGCCCCAAATCCAGATCCGTTTCCGCACCATCGGCCGTGACGAAAACCTCACCGTGCTGGAAGGGGCTCATGGTACCCGGATCGACATTGATATAGGGGTCCAGTTTGAGCATGGTGACCTTCAGCCCACGCGCCTCCAGCAGTGCACCAAGAGCTGCGCCAGCAGCGCCCTTGCCCAGAGAAGAAACCACCCCACCTGTTACGAAAATGTATTTGCTCATAGGACTCGCAGCGCACGCGTTTAACCTGCGCATGGTAGCCAATTCGGACGTGCGGTACAACGCAAACCGCCTTTCAGTGGTGACCCATGCGCAGTTCCTGCTGCCTTGACATTCCCCCCCGAAACAAAAAAACACGCCAGACTGTCGTTTATGGCTTCAGCCCGGCGCGTTTTCAGTCTCTTGCTGGTGGGGCTGGATATCTCCGGCCCCAGAGAACCTATTTCAGCGTCGCCATGTCAATCACAAAGCGATACTTCACATCGCTCTTCAGCATTCTTTCGTAAGCGGTATTGATGTAGTCCATGGGGATCATCTCGATATCCGAACCAATCCCATGCTGCGCGCAGAAATCCAGCATCTCCTGCGTTTCCCGAATACCACCAATAAGGGAGCCCGCGAGCTGCCGGCGCTTTAAAATCAGGTTGAAGACTTCTGGTGACGGATGGGGCTCTGCCGGCGCACCCACCAGCGTCATCGTACCATCCCGCTTGAGCAGGTTCAGGAAGGCGTCCAGATTATGGGACGCCGCCACGGTATTGAGGATAAAATCGAAGCTGTTGGCATGGCTGGCCATTTGCGCGTCATCTTTGGAGATGCAGACCTCATCCGCCCCCAGCCGCTTACCATCCTCCACTTTGCCGGGGGAGGTGGTGAACAGCACCACATGGGCACCCATGGCATGCGCCAACTTGACGCCCATATGACCGAGGCCACCCAGGCCGACAATGCCGACCTTTTTACCCGGTCCGACACCCCAGTGGCGTAAGGGCGAGTACGTGGTGATACCGGCGCAGAGCAGCGGTGCCACACTCGCCAGATCTTTTTCATCATGCCGGATCTTGAGCACAAAGGATTCTTTGACTACCACGCTCTGGGAATAGCCGCCGTAGGTATTTTCGCCGCCGAATACCGGGCCGTTGTAGGTTCCGGTGAATCCGTTATCGCAGTACTGCTCCTCACCCTCGTCACAGGACGGACAGTGCCCACAACTATCCACCATGCAACCGACACCGGCAAAATCACCAACTTTAAAATTTTTGACATCCTTACCGACGGCAACGACCCGGCCCACGATTTCGTGGCCAGGAACGGCGGGATACAGCGTGTTTTTCCACTCATTGCGGGCGGTGTGCAAATCGGAATGGCAGACACCGCAAAAGAGTATATCTATCTGGACATCATCGGGACCCGGCTCACGACGCAGGATTTCGTAGGGCGCCAACGGACTGCGGGCAGTCTGAGCAGCATAGGCCTTAGCCTTCATCATCATCATGTTCTCCTGTCATTGCATACCGTCCGGTTGGTTTACAGGATAGGCAATGCCCTACGCGGCGTCAAGTTGCCGGGCGTGCTCTTGTCCTGATGAGTCACACCTCAGTCCTCTTCCAGAGATACCGGCAGATCTGTACCCAGCAGACGGACCTCCAGTTTTTTGATGTCGTCCCGCAGCGCCGCCGCCTGTTCAAACTCCAGGTTGCGGGCGTGACGGTACATGGCCTCCTCCAGCTCCTTGATTTTTTTAGAAACGGCTTGAGGCTCATTAAGCACGCGATAATCCGCGTTTTTTTCCGCAGCGCGCGCAGCCGGTTGGGCACTGCGCCGGTAGACACCCTCAATCATGTCTGACACCGGCTTGATGATGCCGCGCGGGGTGATGCCATGCGCAGCATTGAACTGCAACTGCTTCTCGCGGCGGCGGTCGGTTTCGGCTATGGCCCGGGCCATGGATTTGGTGACGCTGTCCGCGTAGAGAATGGCCCGTCCGTGCAGGTTGCGCGCGGCGCGCCCGATGGTCTGAATCAGCGACCGCTCCGAGCGCAGGAAGCCCTCCTTATCCGCATCCAGAATAGCGACCAATGCCACCTCCGGCATATCCAGGCCTTCCCGCAGCAGGTTAATCCCGATCAGCACGTCGAACACCCCGGCGCGCAGATCGCGGATGATCTCCACCCGCTCCACCGTCTCGATATCAGAGTGCAGGTAACGGCATTTGATACCCAGTTCATGGAGATAATCGGCCAGATCTTCGGCCATCCGCTTGGTCAGCGTCGTCACCAGAATGCGCCAACCGGTACCCACAACAATGTTGATTTCACTGATCAGATCATCGACCTGCCCCTTCGCCGGGCGGACATCCACAGCCGGATCGACCAGGCCGGTGGGCCGTACCACCTGCTCCACCACCTGCCCGGAGTGCTCCAGCTCGTAGGGACCGGGTGTTGCAGAAATAAACACGGTCTGCGGCATGAGTGACTCGAACTCGGGGAACATCAAGGGCCGGTTGTCCAGCGCCGAGGGCAGACGAAAACCATATTCCACCAAGGTTTCCTTACGCGAACGATCACCCTTGTACATCCCCCCGAACTGCGGGACGGTCACATGGGATTCATCCATAAACAGCAGGGCGTCCTTGGGCAGGTAATCCATCAGGGTCGGTGGCGCCTGACCGGGCACCCGTCCCGAGAGGTAGCGGGAGTAATTCTCGATCCCCGAGCAATACCCCAGCTCGGCCATCATCTCCAGATCAAAGCGGGTGCGCTGCTCCAGCCGTTGCGCCTCAACCAGCTTGTTGGCGCGGCGCAGGTCCTCCAGACGCGAGCGAAGCTCATCTTTAATAGCGTCCAGCGCCGCGAGAATGGTCTCGCGCGGGGTGACGTAGTGGCTTTTGGGGTAGATGGTGTAACGCGGCAAACGGGTGATGGTCTTGCCGGTCAGGGGATCAAAGAGCGAGAGGCGCTCCAGCTCGTCGCCAAAAAGCTCAATCCGAACGGCTTCGTCCTCACTTTCTGCAGGCCATATATCGATGACGTCGCCGTTGACGCGAAAGGTGCCGCGCTTCATTTCCAAAGGATTGCGGCTGTATTGCATCTCCGCCAGACGCTTGAGGATAGCGCGTTGATCCATGGTGGCGGACTCGCGCAGATGCAGAATCATGCCATGGTAGGAGGCCGGATCACCTAGACCGTAGATAGCGGAAACGGTGGCCACGATGATGACATCCGGGCGTTCCAGCAGTGCCTTGGTGGCAGAGAGGCGCATCTGCTCGATGTGGTCATTGATGGCGGCGTCTTTTTCGATGAAGGTGTCGGAGGAAGGAACGTAGGCCTCGGGCTGGTAGTAATCGTAATAACTGACGAAATACTCCACAGCATTGTGGGGAAAAAACGCGCGCATCTCCGCGTAGAGCTGCGCTGCCAGGGTCTTGTTGGGTGCCATGATGATGGCGGGCCGGTGGGTGCTTGCGATGACGTTGGCCATGGTGAAGGTCTTGCCCGAACCGGTCACCCCCAACAGGGTCTGGAAAAATTCACCAGAGGCAAGGCCATTCACCAACTGACGGATGGCTTCCGGCTGGTCGCCCTGCGGTGGGAAACTGCTCTCCAGGGTAAAGCGCTTGTCCATGCTCTGCTCCGATCGGCTGATACCACCAACCATACACGCTGGCAGCCGTCAGCGAAAAGGGGCACACTCCGGCTTCCCTGACCGCCACCGGTCCTCTACAATGACGCGGACGATTTATTGTCGGATTATCCCTTGCGCCTGTAGCTCAACCGGATAGAGCAACGGCCTTCTAAGCCGTAGGTTACAGGTTCGATTCCTGTCAGGCGCACCAAATAAAACAACTGGTTATGAAACATTCCAGACCGTTAAAAACCCGTCATGGGGCGATTTTGGGGCACCAAGCCGCAAGCCGTAGGCACTCTTGGGAACCCAAAAGGCACCCTTTAGCCTTCCTTCTGGCGTCACTGTGACAACCGCCCGACCTGTGGATAAGTGCCCCATTTTGTCCCGCACTGCCCCATGAGTGCCCCATATCCCATTATGGCGGAATAGATACCCTGATAATTCATTGCCTTGTGTTGCGTATGCTTTGGCTTAGTAAGCCCTTGTTGCGCTTTTTTGCCGTGAATGTATAATAAAAAACAGGCCGAGGGGTGTAATCAGCACCCGCCCGACCCTACCACCGCAAAGCCTGAACAGGAGGCCGCAATGGATAAGCACAGTTTACCGCATACAGCGCCAGCCCTCACCACTTGGAGGGCGTAATCATGGCCGCCATAGAGAAACGCACCGCCAGCGACGGCACCACGTCCTACCGGGTGAAGGTCAGACTACGGGGCCAGCTTGTCCAGTCCGCCACGTTCGCCAGTCTCAGCAAAGCCAAGCAATGGGCCACCCAGACCGAAAGCGCCATAAGGGAAGGTCGGCACTTCAAAACGTCCGAGGCCAAACGTCACACACTGGCGGAAGCTATCGAGCGTTACGAACGGGAGAAGTTGCAAGGTATGCGGGCCAAGGATGCCCGGAAACAGCACCTTGATTACTGGAGGTCTGAACTCGGCACCCTGACCCTTGCGGACGTGACGCCAGCC
>NZ_DAHVHY010000057.1 GCF_027322205.1 Acidithiobacillus sp. | reverse complement strand
TTTATTTGGTGGGGACGGCGGGAATCGAACCCGCGACCCACGGCTTAAAAGGCCGCTGCTCTACCGACTGAGCTACATCCCCAAAGGCAGGATCTGGCGAGACAACCGCCAAGGCTGCGTATTATCGGGTGCAGATGGATACTGGTCAAGGCTAAATCATGGCAGCGCCTGCCGTATCACCAGAATGATGATCGAAGACAACAGGTATAGAGGTTAATCAGAACCTCGGGCCGGGTAGCCGTGCCGATGCAATTCGCTCAAATCACCCGCGAATAGCGTACTGCTTTTTGCGTGAGATAGGCGTCGAAGGCCATGCAGATGTGGCGGATCAGCAGTCGTCCCTGCGGAGTGACCGTCAGGGCATGGGCGTCCATTTGCAGGAGTCTGTCACGTTCCATGGCCGCCAGGGCGGGCAGACTGGCCGCGAAATGTCGATGGAAATCCAGATCGAACTGCCGGTTCAGTGCGTTAAAATCCAGGCTAAAGTCGCAGATCAGGCGGGTGATGATGTGGCGGCGCAGCAAGTCTTCGTCGCTCAGGCGCAGGCCGTGCTCTACCGGTAAGTGACCGCTGTCCAGGGTGGCACTCCAGGCGTCCAGGTCCTTGATGTTCTGACTGTAAGTTGGGCCGACCATGGCGATGGCGCTCATCCCGAAAGCCAGCAGATCGGTCCCGGCATGAGTGGAGTAGCCTTGAAAATTGCGATACAGGCTGCCTTCCCGCTGCGCGATGGCCAACTCGTCGTCGGGCAGGGCGAAGTGGTCCATGCCGATATAGAGATAGCCCGCCTGCTGCAGGGTGGTGATGCTCTCGGCGAGGATGCGTAGCTTGCTGTCCGGGCTGGGGATGTCCGCATCAAGAATGCGCTTTTGCGGCGGGAAGCGTTCCGGCAGGTGGGCGTAATTAAAGACGGAAAGACGATCCGGGCGCAAGGCGAGAACCGCTTCCAGGGTCTGGGCAAAGCTTTCCGGGGTCTGCAAGGGGAGTCCGTAGATCAGGTCGAGGCTGACGGAGCGGAAGCCAAGTTGGCGCGCTTCATCAATGACGCCTGCCGTAAGGGCAAAACTTTGTTCGCGATGCACCGCTTTCTGCACCGCCGCGTCCAGATCCTGGACCCCGATGCTAATGCGGTTGAAGCCAAAGTCGCGGAGCAGGCGGAGGGTGCCGGGCTCCAGGGCGCGTGGATCGATTTCGATGCCATATTCGCCTTGGTCATCCGGGAGCAGATGGAAGTGTTTGCCGATGCTGTCCAACAGGAAGGCTATATCATCGCGGCGCAGGAAAGTGGGCGTGCCGCCGCCGAAATGCAACTGATCCACGGGGCGGCTGCCGTCAATGTGTTCCCGCGTCAGGGCTATCTCCTGATCCAGATGGGCGACATAGGCCGTCCCCCACTCGTGATGACGGGTCACCACCTTGGTGCAGGCGCAGTAAAAACACAAATGCTCGCAGAAGGGGATGTGAAAGTAGAGGGAAAGCGGACGCCCGCTGGTATTGGAGTCGTCGAGCGCGCCTTGCAGTGCCTTTTCATCGAAATCTGCGCAGAAATGGGGGGCGGTGGGGTACGAAGTGTAGCGTGGCCCTGGCTGGTCGTAGCGACGGATAAGTTCTGGGTCAAAAACAAGCTGTTGAGTGTGATTTATGGTCATCGCTGCTGGGCTCCGTCAAATACGTGTCAGATGGCGATCATACGCCCGGAATATCTTTTACCCCAAACAGGTTGGCCGCGACGCTGGCGCGGATTTCCGCGAGAAATGCCTGCATGTGCGGCTGTTCCGCCTGCTCTGCCATGGTGGCCGCTTGTAGGGTTTGCCAGAGACCCCGCGGTCCGAGGGGAATGGCGCGCACGTAGTTTTTTTCCCCGTAGCTTCCCACTGCCCAGGCAGGTAGCGCGGCGATGCCCTGCCCGGAGGCCACCAACTGGAGGATGATGACGGTCAGTTCGGCATGCCGTCGGCGCCAGGGCTGCACACCCGCCGGCTGGAGGAACTCGCGGAAAAGGTCGAGGCGACGATCTTCCACCGGATAAGTAATCAGTGTTTCTTCCAGAAAATCCTCAGGGGTCAGGAAACTGCGTTCCGCTAAGGCATGCCGTGGATTGACGAGGGCGACGACCTCATAGGCAAAGAGTGGATGCAGGAGAATATCGGAGGCCATGGCATCGGGCGCAGTGAGCACGGTGAGATCGGCCTGATGATTCTGGAGCAGGGGCAGGGGATCCTGCTGAAAGCCCGAAACCAGATCCATTTCCACATCCGACCAGTTCTCGCGAAAGTGGTCCATGGCGGGTGTCAGCCAATCAAAGCAGGTATGGCATTCGACGGCAATACGCAGGCGACCGCTGTTGCCGGCTGCCCGCCGCCGCAGTTCTTCCTGCATCTGCCGAATGCGTGGCAGTACTTCCCGGGCTACGGCCAATAAAGCCTCTCCGGCGGGGCTTAGGCGCAACTGCGCGCCGTGTTCGCGGTCGAGCAGGTTGACGCCATATTCCGCCTCCAGCCCGCGTAACTGGTGCGAAAGCGCCGATTGCGTCAGATGCAGGCGCTGTGCCGCAGCCGCCAGGCTGCCGAACTGGGCGACGGCCTCAATGGTGCGCAGGTGGCGAATTTCCAGGGGCATACGGGTCTCGGTGTTCGATAAATCCACTTCGCAGTGTCCCACGACCAGCCGGCAATGCAAAGACTTTTGGGTTTGATGAGGTGGTGTGAATGGTTCACTGTTTAGAAGATGCTGTCACAAAAAGTTCATTAAACTGTCATCATGTTGTCATATTGCCCCGTTATTATGGCGAGGATCGTTGCAATAATACCTAAAGAGGAGGTCACTGTGTTCACCAAAAACCGTATTGCCATCGCTATGGTTGCTGCCCTGTGCGGCGTCAGTGCTGCCGCACAGGCTGAAACCCTGACGGACTTTTTCAAGCAGAGTAAGATCGACGGACAGATCCGTTCTTATTATTTCAGCCGTGATTATGGCGCCACCGGCCCCAACACCTTCAATCAGAACGCCTTCAGCCTCGGCGGTATTCTGAATGTGCAGACTGCGCCTTTCCTGGGTGGCTTCGGGGTTGGCGTCAGTTTCTACACGGCCAATGCCCTCGGGGCGAATAACTTATCCGGCGCACCGACCTATCCCCACCTGGATTCCACGCTGATGGGGCCGCAGCAGTCCATCAATGCCCTGGGTCAGGCTTACATCCAGTATGCCCTTCCCAAGGTCCTGCTCGTCCGTGCGGGTGACCAAGTCATCAATACCCCTTGGGTGAATAACTCCGACTCGCGTCTTTTACCGGCCACTTATCAGGGCGTTTTCGCGGAGGTATCTCCCTATTCTGACTGGCACATCTATGGCATGCGCATCTTCCGCTGGAAAAGCCGTACGTCGTCAGGCTACTACCGGGATAACCTCTATGACCCAGCCACCTTTGATGGTGATTCCATGTATGGTGGTTCTGGTACACCGGTGATCACGGGTTCTTCACCTGCGACCAATGGTGTCTTGGCTTTCGGTACCAGTGGCAGTCTTATGGGGGCCAAAGCCCAGGTCTGGTATTACGACTACTATCAGTTTGCCAAAAGTGTATATGGCGACGTGAATTACACCCTGAAGACGGGCACCGGCTTCGATCCTTTCGTGGGCGCCCAGTTCAACCGCCAGTGGCAGAACAACAGCCTGCTGGATGGTTCGAATATCAACAACTCCCCGATCACCGCGACCTCGGTGAACAGTACGGCCTGGGGTGCGCAGGTGGGTTTGAACTACGCGGCTTTTAATAATGTGCTGGGAAATGGCCAGCTAACCTGGTCTTACAATGAGATTTTAGCGCATCCCGGTGCGGTGGGTGGTGGTGCCATTATTTCACCCTATACCGCGGGCTATGCCACAGATCCCCTCTATACGACCTCCATGATCCGCGGTCTGGTGGAACTCGGACCGGGCAATGGCTGGAAGGTCAAGTGGACTCAGAATCTCCTCGACAAGCGCTTCCTGTTCATGGCTGCTTTGGCGCAGTACCACACCTATTATAACGGTGTCAGCAATGACGCCTATGTGGATCTGACGTATTTTGTTCCGGGCATGTTCAAAGGTCTGTCCATTCGTGACCGTGTGGAAGTGGCCAATGGTCTGGACGCCTATAACGGGCTCCAGGGTAATGGTGCCGGTTTCAACAAAGGGCATTCCTTCATCTATAACCGGGTGATGCTGACCTACGCATTTTAACGACTCCTCCTCGCCTCTCTCCGCCCCGCTGGTCGGGGCTTTTTTGCGCCCGTTTGGTGATTACCCTGGATACAGTTGCCGGATGACCCGATCCGGGCTGAGGTCTTCCATACAGCGATGATGCTTGAGGGGGCACTCGCGCTTGCCACAGGGGCTGCAGGAGAGATCCAGGCGCAGGGGCTGCGCACCGGGTGAAAGAGGCGGCGTCATTTTGAGAGGGGTAGGGCCATATAATGCAATCACCCTGCTGCCCACCGCGCCAGCGACATGCATCAGGCCGGAATCGTTGCTGACAGTAATCGTTGCGAGAGAGAGTAGATCGATGGCTTCCAGCAACGTGGTCTGGCCACCCAGATCAAGCACTGCGGGGACGGCAGAGGCGATGGCCTGAGTGATTTCCGCATCCTTGGGGCTGCCGAACAGCCAGACGGCATGGCCGCCCTGGACGAGGGATTGGGCCAGGGTAATCCAGTGACGTACCGGCCAGCGCTTGGCCGGGCCATATTCGGCACCGGGCGCCAAGGCGACCAGTGGCCGTTGTGGTATGGAGATACCGAGTCGCCGCAAGGCTGCGGCACGGGCTCCGTGGTCCACCTGCAAGCGGGGGGCGGGTAGTTGTGTGGGCTGGGGCAGACGCAGCGGCAGGCCGAGGGCCACGAAGCGGTCCACGGTGCGTGGTAGTTTCCTTTTGTTCAGGTGGCGACGATCATTGAGCAGCAAACGGCGGCCTTCGCCGGAAAAGCCGGTGCGGGTCTGGATCCGCGCCCAATACGGGATGAGGGCGGACTTAAAGCTGTTGGGCAGGCAGATAGACCAGTCGTAGTCCTGCTCCTGCAATTGTTTTGCTACCTGCCGACGCCGGCGTAAGCCGAGTTGGCCGTGGCCGATGTCCAGCGGTATGGTGTGTCGCACTTCGAGCATGCGTTCTGCCACAGGGATGCTGGCGGGTGGTGCCAGCACATCCACCTGCAAGCGCGACCAGCGGCGGCGCAGCACTTGCAACAAGACTTGCGCCATGACCATATCTCCTACCCAGGCGGGTCCGATCAGGAGCAGACGGGCGGGATCATAGCTGTGAGCGATGCGGGTGTTGTGTGGAATGAAGGCTTCATATTCGTCGTAGGGCGGTTCTGATTCGCCCATTTTACTTGCCAATCAGCATGATCAGTGCTTCCACCGAGATCAGGATGATAATGATCCACTCCAGAATGGTCTCCCGATGATGACGACTGGCGACGATCATGACTTCCAGCCCCTCATGAATCGCGTCGAGCTTTTCGTCGAGGGCGCGAAAGCGGCTGGTGAGTTCCAGGTCGGCGGAGAGCTCGCGGGAGAGTAGTTCCAGGCCTGGTGTCTCCCAGACAATGTCGGGATTGTCCAGCACCGCCAAACGGGAGAGGATTTCGGTGCGGGTGGCGGAAGTCGAGGCGAGAAAGCGCAGATGGCCGCCGCGCCGTCCCGGCAAACGCCCGGTACGAGTCACTTCCGAGAGCAGGTTCAGCGTGGTTTCCAGCAGGTTTTCGACGGCCTCTTCATGAAGTTCCAAGGCGAGGCTCTGGGCCAGGCGCAGGGCCACGAGGAGGATCCGTTCTTCGTCGAGATTTTTGAGGGTGACGCCATCGCGGCCCACGCCATCGCGCTCGCCGACCCGGAGCGCCAGTTCTTCGACCTTGGGGTTGGCGATGGGGGTGAACTGCGTCTGCACGGTAGCGATGACTTTTGCCTGTAGCGCCGGTCCCGCGCCGAAAAAGCAGAGGACGCCGGAGCGGAAGAGTACCACCCAGGTGTCTCCCTCGCGGAGCAAGCGGTGGGCGGGCGTGTTTTCTACCAGGTCCATCTCAAAATCTTCGTGCCAGCTTTTGAGGGAAATATGACGCACCGGCTGGATGGCGTGGAGGATGCTGTTCAAGGTTCAGGCCGTGGGGAGCAGTTTGCCGGGATTGAGGATATCATCTGGATCAAAAACCTGTTTGATGGCGCGCTGGATGCTGAGGTTTCCCGGACTGAGTTCCAGCGGGACATAGGCACGCTTGCTGCTGCCGATGCCGTGTTCGCCGGAGATGGTCCCACCCAGCACCAGTACGGTCTGGAAGAGTTTTTGCAGACCGTACTGAGCACGGCGCATCTCGTCCTTATCCTGGGGGTGGACCAGAAAGTTGACATGCAGGTTGCCGTTCCCGGCGTGTCCGAAGCTGACGATATGCAGGGACTGCTCTGCGACAATCCCTTCGATGGCTACCAGCAATTCGCGCAGACGGCTGACCGGCACGACCACGTCCTCATTGATCTTGAGTGGTGCCATGGCCTTGGTGGCGGGGGACAGGGACTTGCGTGCCGCCCATAGATCGGCGATGGCAGCGGCGTCAGTTGCTTCCAGAACCTCCAGATTCCCCTCACCCGCCAGTGCCGCGCGGATCGCCCGCACTTGCTCGGGAATAGTGACCGCCTCGCCATCCACTTCGACCATCAGCAGGGCATCGCTGCCCGCGGGCAGGTCGCTGGCCGCGCCCATGGCGCGCACGGCAGCCAGGGCATGGGGATCCATGAGTTCGAGCGCGCTGGGGGTATTGTGCTGTGCCATGACCCGCTGTACTGCCGCACAGGCACTCGCCGTGTTGCTGTAGGCGGCGCGTAGGGTGGCATTGGCGGCAGGCAGTGGCAGCAGGCGCAAGGTAGCCTCGGTGATGAGGGCGAGGGTGCCTTCGCTGCCCACCAGCAGGCGGGTCAGGTCATAGCCGACCACACCCTTGCTGGTACGGACCCCGCAACACAGCGTTTCGCCAGTGCCGGTGACGGCGCGCAAACCCAGTACATAATCGCGGGTGACTCCATATTTTACGGCGTGGGGACCACCGGCATTCATCGCCAGATTGCCGCCGATGCGGCAGTAGGGGCTGCTGCCGGGATCAGGGGGGTAGAATAGGCCATCGGCCCGTACATGGGCGCTGATCGCGGCCGTGATGCAGCCTGCTTCGACGGTGATAGTGCGGTCGACCATACTGTAATTGCAGATTTTTTGCATGCACTCGAAGCTGATGACGGCGCTGCCGGGCACCGGCTGCGCCCCGCCGACGTTCCCGGAACCTGCTCCGCGCGGGACGAGGGGCAGGTGATGGCGTCGGGCAATGCTGACAATCGCCTGCACTTCTTCGTGGTTGTGGGGGAAGAGCACCATCACCGGTGCGCAGCTCCCCGGTGTTTCGTCGCGGCTGTAAACAGCGATGGTATCGGCATCGTCGCGCACCCGCTCAGTATCGAGGGCGGCGCGCAGAGCGGGGGTGATGGTGCTGACGTTCATGGCTGGCTCTCCCGGATTTTTTGCAAGAGGGCGGTGGTGCTCCGCTCGTGGCGGAAAGGAATGCTGAGTACCCGCCCGCCCCTGGCCTGCACCCAATCGGCACCGACGATGCGTTCTGCTGGCCAGTCGCCACCTTTAATCAGGACGTCGGGTTGAAGATGCTGGATAAGTTGCAGCGGGGTGTCCTCGTCAAACAGCGTGACAAAATCCACTGCCTGTAATCCGGCGAGCACCGCCATGCGGTCCTCTTCACTGTTGACCGGACGGTCCGCACCCTTGCCAAGGCGGCGCACCGAAGCGTCGCTGTTGACGCCTACCACCAGACAGGCACCCTCGGCGCGGGCTTCGGCGAGATACTGCACATGGCCCCGATGCAGCACATCAAAGACACCATTGGTAAAGACCAGCGGCCGCCGAAAGGCGCAAGCCGCCCGCAACCTCTCCCCGTCGCGAAACACCTGACCAGTGCGAAACGCGGGCGCGGGCGCGTGGTCCGCAAAGCTGGCATCCACACCATTGCAAAGGGCGTGAATGAGGACGAGGTGGACTTCCTGAATACGCGCGGTGTTCCGTTCCGGCACGCGCAATTCAATGTCCGCAGGGCGCAGGAGCGGCGCGAGTTGCCCGCCTTCCTTGCCCGTAAGGGCGAGTACCCACATGCCGCGTTGCTGGGCGGTAAGAACCGCGGCGAGCACATTGGTGGAATCGCCCGAGGTGCTGAACGCGACCAGGCAGTCGCCGGGACGACCCAACGCCTCGACTTGGCGGGCAAAAACCTGTTCGTAGCAGGCATCATTGGCGATGGCTGTGACTACACTGCTGTCGGTGCTGAGGGCGATAGCAGGCAGAGCGCGGCGCGTCGTCTCAAAGCGGTTGATCAGTTCCGAGGCCAAGTGCTGGGCATCGCCGGAAGAACCGCCGTTGCCGCAACTGAGCACCTGCCCGCCGGCTTGCAAGGTGGCAATCAAACGCTGGCTGGCTTGCGCGAAAGGCGCTGCCAGCGCCGCCGCCGATTTTTCTTTGCAGACGATGCTGGCGTGCAAGGCGGCATCCATCCAGTCATTGGTGGTCATGGGCTGGGTACTCTAAAGGCATCACGAATCCAGTCTGCCGGGGCATCCCCGTCGAGGGCAACAACATCAAAGCGGCAGGGACGTAACCCATGCTGAGGGTTATGCAGCAGAAAATATTCAGCGGCGCGGATCAGCCGTTTTTGCTTGCGCCATGTGATGCTGGCCGCCGCACCTCCCTGCCGGTCATGGGTGCGCTGGCGCACCTCCACGAAGACCAGGGTTTCGCCATCGAGGGTGATGATGTCAATTTCTCCCATCCGGCAGCGATAGTTGCGTGTCAGGGGATGCAGCCCGTGTCCGGTGAGCAGAGCGACGGCGCTGTCTTCACCCTGCTGACCTAAATGCTGGCGTGGTGATGGCATGATTCAGGTACCCGGCTTGGGCACTCCCGGCAAAGGCATGATCTGGCCATTCTCCACTTCCATCCATTCCATGTCACGTATGATCTGGTTGCTGGCGCCAAAGCGGAGAATGCCGGTGGCGCCGTGCAGACTGCCCGTCATGTTTTTATCCAGAATGCGCTCCGCCATCCGGTAAGCGTCGAGTCCAAAGGCCGCCATGCGCCATTGGGTATCGCTGGCGTTGGGCAACGCGGTGCGCAGCAGCGGCACTGCCTCCGGCCAGCTTTGCCCGGGGTTGATGATCCAAGGCATATCGACGGACTCGATGCCGGAGAGCCCTTGTGCGTCGCTGGGTAAGGCGGCACCATGCAGCAGCGCCGGACTGAAAATAGGCACGCTGTTATTGATCAGCCGGATAGAGGAAACAGCCGCGTTGGCATTTTTCGCATCGGTGACCAAAAAAACAAAGCTGTCTTGCCCCGGTGATCTGCTCAGGAGCTGTTGCGCTTCATCGGTGAGTGCGTGTCCTGGCAGATAGGTGGCGACACCGCCGACCTCACCGCCGAGCTTCTTCCAGAGTGCGATAAAGTCTGCCTGAATGGCGGCGCCACTGGAGTCCTGCGGATAAAGCACGTAGGCACGACGATAACCCGCCCCATAGCTCTGGGCGGCAATTTGCCGGGCGGCAACGTCACGGCTCAGACTCAGGGTGTAGAGCCCCGACTGCTGCACACCAGGCGCCCCTCCGAGGGCGATGACGGGTGGATTGGAAGGTTTTCTGACGACGGCTACGGCGTTGATATCCTGGGGCAGCCAGGGGCCGACAAAGACTTTGCACCCCTCTTTCATCCCACGTTCAAAGAGAACGGCGGTGTAACTGGGGTTGCCGGTGGTCCGCAGGACACGCACGGCAGGACCAGATTGTAATTGCGCCGCAGTTTCCATTCCGGCGGTGATGGCTTGGGAGAGGGGCGCATAGGGTCCGCTGAAGGGTAACAGGGCGCATATACTACCGCGCGCCGGGTTGAGTGCAGAGCTGTCAATGGTGGTCGCAGTATGGTCCGAGAAGTTTATGGGGGGATGCCCTGGATGCGCCGCCAGCCAGGTTTTGATCGCCGCCTGCCGCTGCCGGGGATCGGGATTCTGCCGGGTGATCAGGGCAACAGCGAGCCACTCCTGCACCAGGGGGTTGCCGCTGCGTCCTTGCCAGTTCTGAAGTTTCGCAGCCGACTGCGAGTCAAGGAGAGCACGAATACGACGATGATTTTCGGCGGCGTCGTTGCCGCTCAGAAAGCTGTCCCCTTCGATCAGGAAGTTCAGTGCAGTGAGTTCGTGACCTTCCTGGGTGTAGAGCGTGGCCAGGGTACCCATGGCCTGAGCACGCACTTCCTGGGGCGTGCTGGCGATGGTCAGCAGTTCTTCGAGGCTGCCCTTGGCACTGGGCGTCTGCCCCTGGTCCATGAGTCCCTGAGCACGGACCCAAAGCGCCGCACCGCGCAGCTCGGCGTTGTTACGCTGCAAGCGCAGCACTTCGTCAGCCAGCAATATCGCAACCTGCGGTTTTTGTCCCTTCAAAGAGGCTTGCGCGGCTTCCATCAGATAATGGAGCTGGGTTTGTCCCCTCGCCTCGGCGGCCGCGTGGATATAGTCCTTGGCCGCCGCCAGATCGTGTCCTGTGGCCGTGAGCTGACCGGCGCGCTGCGCCATCGGTGTTTGAGGGGCGCTGGTCGTTGTTGCGACAGGCGCCGGCGCCGGATTCGACGAGGGGGGCGTCTTCTGTGGCATACTCGCGCAAGCGCTCAGGCCCGTGGCCAGGGCCAGAGTCATCAGCAGGCGTAAAGAGGTCTTTAGGGCTGGAGAGGGCATCATGGGCAGAGTGTATGGAGAAAGGCGAAGGTGTTCAATGACCGAAACACGACCTCGACTGGGGGTGCGGTGATGCATGACCATCCTGAACCCACGGAGGGCTGTGCCGGGCAACTGACCATTATCGCCACCCCTATCGGCAATCTCGATGATCTTTCATTGCGTGCGCAGTGCGCGATTAGCGCGGCGACGCTGATTCTGGTCGAGGATCGTCGCCACGCCCAGCGGCTCTTTCAGCATCTGGGTGTGCAGCCCAAGACCCTGGCCCTCCACGAGCATAACGAGAGGGCGCTGGCCCCGCAGATTGCCCGGCGTATTGCCGCTGGGGAACATATCGCCCTGCTGTCAGATGCGGGGATGCCGCTGATTTCCGACCCCGGTTTCCCGCTGCTGGCCCTGCTCCGCGCGCAGCAGTTGCCGGTAACCATCATTCCGGGTCCCAATGCCGCGCTTGCCGCGTTGGCACTGTCCGGTCTGCCCAGTGATCGCTTTAGCTTCGAGGGCTTTTTGCCAGCTAAAGGGGGTGCGCGGCGGGCGCGATTACAAGCCCTGCAACCGGAGTCGCGCAGCATGATCTTTTATGAGGCGCCGCACCGGATCAGTGAGACCCTGGCGGATATGGCTGAATTATGGGGTGCAGATCGCGCGGCGGCGCTGTGCCGGGAACTGACCAAGATGTATGAGGAGTGTCTGCGGGACGACCTGGGGGGGTTGGTAGCGTTGCTGCAGGCGCATCCGGACAAAGTGCGCGGCGAAATGACGCTGGTGGTGGCGGGAGCGCCGGAACAGACTCAGGAAGATGCTGATGCCGACCGTCTACTCGGTCCCCTCCTCGCTGAACTGCCGCTGGCGCAGGCGGTGCGCATCGCGGTCGGTCAGAGCGGCATGGCGCATCGGTTCCTCTATGCGCGCGCTTTGGCCTTGACTTCTGCGTAAGGCCCCGCTTAAATACGGCCTCTTGGCCCAGGTAGCTCAGTCGGTAGAGCAGAGGACTGAAAATCCTCGTGTCGGCGGTTCGATTCCGTCCCTGGGCACCATACAATCAATACGTTATATATTTGCTGTTGACAATCCTCTGCTCCTCAGGTACAGATTCGGTACAGTGCTGAATCTGGACGGAGGAGATTTGTGTTATGGCCACGATAGTCAAAAACCCGGCGGGAACCTGGAAAGCGGTGATTCGCAAGCAGGGTTGGCCAACGGCCGCGAAAACGTTCCGGACCAAACGGGATGCCGAAGACTGGTCCCGTCAGACTGAAGATGAAATGGTGCGGGGGGTTTATATTCAGCGAGCGCCCTCTCAGAAACTCTCGTTGGACATGGCACTGGATCGCTATCTGCGCGAGATTACCCCGACCAAGAAAGCGGGTGGCTCTCAGCGGCGCGATCATACGAGTGCAAAAGCACTGCGGGCACGCTTGGGCAAATATGCCTTGGCTGCGTTGAATCAAGAGATCATTGGACGTTACCGGGATGATCGCCTGGCCGAGGGTCGTGCGGGCAATACGGTGCGTCTGGAACTCGCCCTA
>NZ_DAHVHY010000056.1 GCF_027322205.1 Acidithiobacillus sp. | reverse complement strand
AGCAAATCCAGCTCCCGCAACCGACGATCTCCGGGAAAAAATCCTGTTTGTCCGACCAGTCCCGCCATCGCGACTCTCCGCCCTAAAATCTACTCCCTACATTTTACTGCATATGGGGAGTTTTTCGAACTTCCCCATAGTTTTTACCTTCATGCCGGGAGGATGATGCCACCGATGTGGTAGCGGAGGCACGCTCTTTCGATTCGCGAGGTTTTTGTTGCTTGTCGAAGGGGTGAACCCACACTATGGTTGTAAACCAACCCTTGCATACTTTACGTTTCCATACTGAAAATGCAACCGCAGTGGACCCCGTCCAGGCGAAAAAGCAATTCGCTGATATCGTGGATGGGGTCGTTCCGCAATTTACCCCCGCCTCGGCACGAAAGCCAAAGTAGCATCGAGATCGAAGCCGATTCGGCGGTAGGCTGTGATGACAGCCTGCAACGGATGGTCAAGGAGTGCCGTACTTGTGCTCCATTACCAGCAATACCATCTCACCCACTGATCCCCCTTCTTGGTCGGTCTGAGCCTTGTCCGAAAAGTGAGCAGCCTTTCACTGATCTCCAGCTATTGGTGGTGATCGGTCTTTCCATCATCCGAGTGGATAATAGTTGCCCCATAGATAGTGATCTCGTCAAAGTAGGTGGGATCATCCTGACATTCGGCGACGGCGGCGGCGAGGGCGCCAACTATTGTCCCCAAATTCCAGTCGGGGGCGATCGCCCGAATGCTTTCCAGCCAGTAGCGATCCGTCTGCTCTTGTTCCTTTTCGCGAATTTTGGCGGTCAAGAGTTCTTTTTCTTGCTGAATTCGCCGCAATTGATCCCTGATTCTGCGAATGGTCGGGCTTTCGACGTTGTTTGCAGGCTCCAGAGGGATTTCCTTGGGTTTGTTACGAGAGGTTCTGCTCAGAATATGTAATGCGGACATCGGTATGCTCATGGTGTGGTATGGTTGGTAAGGTCAGGGAAGGCATTATAAGGCGCAAACCAGGTGGAGACGAGTGGCCGTGTGAATGCAAGTTGACACGATACAGGCGTGGGATCAGCCGCTTTGTTCACGCATACACCCGTGTAAGGTTGGTTGCCCAACCTGAAGCAGGAATTGAGGGCATAGAAGCGGGATGCAGGTCTGTCCCGACGACGTGGCTACGGGCCACCGGCCCCAGGGGGCCATGAATGAGAGGGTTAGAAGATGCCGTGCTGTGGATGCGTGGCCAGCAGTTCTTCTGCTTCCTGGCAGAGTCCGCGTCGCTCCAGGATGGCGCCGGGCAGCTGACCACCCGCCTGTCGCCACAAGACCGCCGCACGAATGCCGCTGAGCAAGAGGGTGCGGATGCGCGCAGCATCGTCGGGATCGCTCAGAAAGCGGCTTTCACCGCTGACAATGATGCGCGGGCGCAGGGTACCGATGGCCTCGGTGTAAGTCTGGGCGAGTCCGGCAATGATGCTGCGCTGTGCCGGGTCGCTAAAATGGATGACCTGGCGCTGTGCCTGTTCGATGCCTTCCTGGACGCGTTGGGTAGCGGACGAATTTTTAAGCAGACGTTTGCCAAGGGTGGTCAGCGCCATGCTGTAGCGTAGTAGCTCGGCCTCTTGGGCGTTGCCGGGGCCGCGTTGCAGCAGGGGGCAGAGCAGGGCCAGGGGCTGACGCAGGCTGTCGACATCACCCAAGGCACGCAGGCTGTCCTGGCATTCCAGAGCGAGAATGCTCTGAATACAGGTCTGCAGCAGTTCTCCGGGCTGAGTACCATTGCGGGCAATGTTCTGCACCAGCAGGGCGCTGCGCAGGACGCCGGCGAGGGCCAGGGCGCGGTCGCGGCGCCGCCGGGCATCAGGAAGAAGGAATGACCACATGATTTTGAGCCTGTCTGAAGAAAGGGCGACTGTGCTGAAAATGAGAGTGTACCTGACCAACCTGCATCGTCTACGCGGCCTTACCATTCAGGAGGTCGCCCAAGGTTTGGGTCAGCGCTTTGGCCTGTGCGTCCGTCAGTTTGCGCCCACGCTCGTTGAGGATGAAAAAGGTATCTTCTACCCGCTCACCAAAAGTGGAGACTTTGGCACCGTGGATGTTGAGTTGTAAAGCGCGTAATGTCTCACCCACCTGATAGAGCAGCCCCAGATGATCAGCGGCGCGCACCTCCAGCAGGGTGTAGCGGGGTAGGGCGCGGTTGTCCACCCGGATCTCGGCGGGAACATGGGCAAAAAAACGATGACGTGGGTCGCGATGACGTAATCCAAAGCGGGGTTTGCTGGCCGTCTCTCCTTCGATAATCGCGCGCAGCTCGGCAGCGAGGTCAGTGTGGGCCTGGGCACTGTGGGCGAAGGCGTGGCTATTGTCGATGACCAGGAAAGTATCGATAGCGCGCCCATCCTCGCTGGTATCGATCCGAGCGTCGATAATGTTCAGGGACTGACGATCCAGTGCGCCGGTAATTTGCTGAAAAAGCCCCGGCCGGTCCGAACCGTAAATCAGAATTTCACTGCCATCGGGCGCATGGGGCTGTACGGCGACGAGGGTTTTGTGGCCCTCGTGCGCCAGTATTTCCCGGCAATGCCAGAGCAGTTCGTCCTCGCTGTAACGCAGGAAATAAGGACCGGAAAGATGTTGCCAGAGGGCACGTGCCCGCGGCTGGTCCATACTGGCGATTCCCTCTAAAACAGCGTGCTGTTTATCGGCGACGATTTGCGGAAGGTCCCGTGTCTGGCGATCTTCTCGCTGGAGTTCGCTGGCCGTCGCCCGGTACAGCGTGCTGAGCAATAACCCCTTCCAGTCATTCCAGAGATCCGGATTGGTGGCTCGCATATCGGCGACGGTGAGGAGCAGAAGATAGGCAAGATGCCGTTCATCCTGGACCAGATGGGCAAAATCGCGGATGACCTGCGGATCTTCGAGGTCACGCCGCTGGGAGACGCTGGACATTTGCAGGTGTTGTTCCACCAGCCAGACGATCAGTTCCGTATCGCGGGGCGACAACTGTAAACGCCGGGCAAAACGCCGGGCTTCCTGCGCGCCGATTTTGGAGTGATCACCACCGCGGCCTTTGCCTATATCATGAAAGAGGCCGGCCAGCACCAGCAACTCCGGTTTTTCGACCTGTTCCCGGGCGGCGTTGGCAACAGGCATCTGTGGTGTCTCGCTGGTCCATATCTGACCGAGGTTGCGGAGCAAAAAGAGGGTATGCTGATCAACGGTATACACGTGGAAGAGGTCGTGCTGGATGCGTCCGGTAATGTGTCCGAAAGCGGGGAGTATTCGCGCCAAAATGCCACATTGCTGCATCATTTTGAGGCTGCGATAGGCGCCGTCCGGTTGGGCGAGAATGGCGAGAAATTCCCTCCGCGCAATAGGATCACGATTGAGATCACATGGATGAATAGCGTTCCGTAATGCGTAAAGCTGGCGTTGGGTCTGGGCATCGAGGGTGCGCTGCCGGGAGTCCTCCGCCAGACTGCGGAACAGGCTCAGAATGTGCTGAAGCAATTGCGGATCATCGCGGTGCAGCGTGGGCAGGGGCAGGGCGACGCGTTGGTCGGCGACCATCGGTACTGTTTTGCGGGTGGCCAGTTGCTGCGCGATATTCTCCTGCGCAATGGCGGAGACGCGCAGGATGTCGGCGAAGGCGCGGTAGAGCTTTTGCATCAGTTGTTCGACGGCACTGCGCCCGGGCCGGTCGGTGTAACCCAATTGCCGCGCCAGCGGTACCTGCAAGTCGAGGCGCAGACGGTCTTCGTGGCGTCCGGTGGCATAGTGCAGGGCGATCCGCAGGCGGGAGAGCAGGGCCTGGGCGCGCAGGATCTGGCGGTATTCCTCGCCGGTAATGGTGCCCTCATCGCGCAGACGACGCAGACTGCCTTCCCCAAAAACACTGGCTGCGAGCCATTGCAGGTGATGGATATCACGCAACGCGCCGGGACCTTCCTTGACGTTGGGTTCGAGATGAAAAGCGGTATCGCTGCACCGGGCGTGACGATTTTCCTGCTCCGCCAGCTTGGCGGCGAAAAACAACGGTGGGGACCAAGAGGGATTATCCTGCAAGGCGCGATTCAGATCCTGCAGCAAGGGATGTGATCCCGCGAGATAACGGGATTCCAGCAGGGTGGTAGCGATACCCAGATCCCGATGTGACTCCTGTAAGCATTCGTCCACGCTGCGGACACTGTGTCCCACTTGCATTTGCAGATCCCAGAGACTGGTCAGGAAGCCTTCGACGAAGTCTTTTTGTATTGTGGTCAGGAGGCTGGGGGTCAGAATCAAGAGGTCAATATCGGAGCCGGGGAAAAGCGTGCCACGCCCGTATCCGCCCACGGCCACCAGGGTGAGCTGTTCAGCGGTTGACGTGTCTGTGCCCGATGGTGTCTGCCAGAGCTTGCGCAAGGCGCTGTCCACCAGGCGACAGTGCTGGCGGAGCAAGATGCTGCTGCTCTGCTGTGGCGAAAAGGCAGCTTGCAGCGACCCCTGGGCCTCGCGCAAGGCCGCATGGGGTGCTGGCGCCCGGGCTTGCGCGACGCGGCTCGTCATTCTTAGATAGGGTCGCCAGGTAGTTGGGTCAGTATTTCGTAGCCATCGTCAGTAACCAGAATGGTGTGCTCCCACTGGGCGGAGGCGCTGTGATCCTTGGTGACGATGGTCCAGCCGTCGGGCAGGGCCTTGATATGGCGTTTGCCGGCATTGACCATGGGCTCGATGGTGAAGGTCATGCCTGCTACCAGTTCAATGCCTTCGCCGGGATTACCATAGTGCAATACTTGCGGTTCGTCGTGAAAAACCCGACCGATACCATGTCCGCAGAATTCCCGCACAATGGAGCAATGCTGCGCCTCGGCGTAGACCTGGATGGCATGGCCGACATCGCCCAGGGTCGCACCGGGCCGCACCTGCTGAATGCCGCGCACCATGGCTTCATGGGCCACTTCCATGACGCGCCGCGAACGCAAAGGGACCTCGCCGACGGTGAACATTTTGCTGCTGTCGCCATGATAGCCGTCTTTGATGACGGTGACGTCGATGTTCAGCATGTCGCCTTCCTTCAGTACCCGGTCACCGGGAATACCGTGACAAATCACATGGTTGAGAGAAATGCAGACAGACTTGGGAAAGGGTGGATATTCCGGGCTGGGCTGATAGTTGAGCGGTGCCGGAATGCCCTGCAGGTCATTGACAATGTAATCGTGACAAATGCGATCCAACTCACCGGTAGAGATGCCGGCTTTGACATGGGGGCCGATCATCTTCAGCACCATGGCCGTGAGCTGGCCGGCGACCCGCATTTTTTCGATTTCTTCCGTGGTCTTGATATTGTCTTGGGGTGACTTTTTGCTGCGTTGTAACATATCATTCTCCTGAAACGGCTAAAAGAGAAGCGTCTCCGCCGCACTGAGGATGATTTTATCAGGACTGACGCGGGTCCGGTAGGCCAGAATTTCCACACCATCGGCGCGTGCTTGGCGCAAGGCCTTTCCATAGGCTGGATGGATAGCGTCGGCAGGAGCAAAACCCTGACCATCTTCCCGCCCGATCAAGAAGAACATCACCGCCCGCCCGCCGCTATGGACCACCTCGGTCAAGGCCTTTAGATGGCGCAGGGCACGGCTGCTGACTGCGTCTGGAAAGCGGATGACGCGGTCGTCCTCCAGCAGCGTGCAGGATTTTACCTCTACGTAGCAGGGTGGCTGGCCCTCGGTACTGAGCAGGATATCGATGCGTTCATGGCTGCCATAAGGCACCTCTCGGCGTAATTGCGTGTAATGTTGCAGGATGGGTATTTTGCCCGCCGCGAGGGCTTCGGCGACCACCGCGTTGGGGCGCTGGGTGTTGACGCAGACCCAACTGGCGCCGCTCCAGTAGAGCTCCCAGGTCCAGGCCAATTTGCGTTTGGGGTTGTCGCTGAGGGAGAGCAGGATGGGCTGACCGGGCTCGGCACAACTGCGCATGCTCCCGGAGTTGGGGCAATGCACAGTGAGTATTTCGCCGCTGACCAACTGGCAATCGGCCAAGAAGCGTTTGTAGCGGCGGAGCAGAGTGGCGGGGATTAGTGAGGGTAGATCCATCGAGGGTAGCTTAGCGCTACGCTGCGCTACAGGCCAGCGGCAGTCATGCGATAAAGAAGCTTCTCTTCAGTCATCTGTATCAACGCCCAGTCACGCCACAGCGCTGCGTCGGCACCATGAAGGTCATGAGGCGTAATCCAACCCAACAGATGCAACGTTTTTTCCCAAGCCTGACTAGGGTCGCCAGCCCATGCGGGGCTGTCGGCACTTTTTGAGAGCTTATGTCCCGCGGCATTAAAAAGCAGTGGCAGATGTCCATATTGCGGATGCGGCAGGCCCAGCGCGCTTTGCAGGTGACGCTGTACCCCGGTAAGTGCGAGCAGATCAGCGCCACGGATCACTTCGCTGACGCCTTGCTCACCGTCGTCCACCGCGCAGGCCAGCATATAGGCAAAGTAACCGTCCGCACGCAGCAGGATGGGATCGCCCTGGATTGCCGGGGTGTGCTGCCAGCCGTGAAAGCGGTCCTCCCAGGGGTTAAGGATGTCCGGCACCCGCAGGCGCCAGGAGCGGGTCTGCCGTCCGGGTGCCAGACCCGCCCGGCAGACACCCGGATAACGCGCACCGAAGCTGCGGATTTCCTGACGGGTACAGGCACAGGGGTAGGCGGTGCCCTGTGCTTGCAAAGCCTCCAGCGTATCTTGGTAGACGTTCTTGCGGGTGGCTTGCGTCTGCACCGGTCCGTCCCAGTCCAGGGCCAGAGCCTCCAGTTGCCGGAGAATGGTGTCGGCGGCACCGGGACGCACGCGGCCCTCATCCACATCCTCCAGGCGCAACAGCCAGCGTCCGCCCTGACTGCGGGCACTGAGATAGCTGCCAATGGCGGCAATGAGTGATCCCGCATGGAGTGGGCCGCTGGGGGAGGGCGCAAAGCGTCCGGTGACAGTGGGGGTGCTGGGCATGGCTTCCTTCAGGTGATGTCCTTGCTATAGTAGCGCGAGCATCGGCAAAAACGGAGTGAACATGGCGGGCGGAGAGTTTGCGCTCATAGAACAGTTACGGAGTCGCCTCGGTAAGACGGGCAAGGGTGTGCGGCTCGGTATCGGCGACGACGCTGCCTGGCTGGACCCCGCGGGTCGGCAACTGGTGGCGACGATGGATACGCTGGTTGCCGACCGCCATTTCTTTCCCGATGTCCGTCCCTATGATCTGGCCTGGAAAGCGCTGGCCGTCAATCTGAGTGATCTCGCCGCCATGGGTGCGGAAGCGCGCTGGTGTTTGCTCAGTCTGGCCCTGCCGCTGCGCGCTGCGGGCTATTATGGGGCGTGGATGGAAGACTTTATGGCGGGGTGGGGTGCGCTCGCCGAGCGCTATGGCGTTACCCTGGCAGGGGGGGATACGGTAGCTACGGATGGACCGCTGACGCTCTCCATAACCGCATTGGGGCTGGTAGATCGATGTGTTATGCGTCGTGATACGGCTCGGCCCGGAGACATGGTCTGGATCACCGGCAGTCTCGGAGATGCTGCCGCAGCTCTGGATTTGGCTTTGGTGGAGCTTGGTCAGGAGGGGCAAAGTTTCTCCTGTTCAGCAGCCCAGCGGGAAGCACTGGAAGCACGACGTCTGCGGCCCACGCCCCGCCTCGAATTTGGTGAAGCGGCCGCAGCATGCGGCGTGTGTTGCGCTATGGATTGCTCCGACGGCTTTCTGGCGGATCTCAGCCATATTTTGGAAGCATCGGGTGTCCATGCGCAGATTGCCCTGGATGCACTGCCGCTCAGCCGGGAACTGATGGATTTGGCCGGTGAAGATCCGGAACGCTGGCAACGTTGGCCCCTGACCGGCGGCGATGATTATGAACTCATTCTTTGTGCCCCTGCTGCACTTTCTGCGGCTTTACAACGGGTAGCCGCTGCCCTGTCTCTGCGTCTGACCGCAGTGGGCAGCATCCTGTCCCCGAATCCCAATGGGCAAGCTGCGGTAACCCTGACCTGGCGGGATCAGCCACTGTCGTTGCCTTCCTCCTGGGGGCATGTCCATGCACTCTAGACCGTGGTATCACTGGCTGGCATTCGGCGGCGGCGGCGGTCTGTCGCCGGTGCTTCCGGGGACTATGGGCACTATCGCGGCGATCCCCCTCTATCTACTGTTGGCCTTCGTGCTGCAAAATCATATGGTTTACACGCTCGCTCTACTGGGGATGATCGCCGTAGGCCCATGGCTCTGCGGAGTTACGGCGCGGGAGATGCAAAATGGCGGTAGCGGCAAACGTGCCCTGGATCCCCCGGCGATTGTCTGGGACGAGTGGGTAGGTCTGCTGCTCACCCTCTGGCTGGTGCCTTTCGGCTGGTGGACATTGCTCGTCGGGTTCCTGCTCTTCCGCTTTTTTGACATGCTCAAACCCTGGCCGATTTCCTGGCTGGACAAACATGTTCACGGCGGCACCGGCATTATGCTCGATGATATCGCTGCGGCGATCCCGGCACTGATTATTTTACGACTGATTTTGTGGGCGGGCTGGTTATGACGGATACCCCTACGGAATCCTTGCAGATATTTCTGCCCATGCGTCCTGCCGCGTTGCCGGATGCCCAGCGTCTCGCGGTCTGGGCCAGACGTGCCGGTGTGGATGTCCGGGTAGGCCTCGTCGCCACACTGCCCGCTTGTTCCGGCATGGCTTTGGCCATTGGCGAGTTTGTGAACGCTGCAGACTGGATAAAATCGGCATCTTGCACCCATCTGTCTGCCGGTGACTGGGGCGGATTGCGGGATTGGGCACGCGCGTCTTTGCCGGCTTGCCCGCTACCTTGGAGTCTGTTCAACGATCGTGGCCCTGAACCGGAGATTTTGCCGGGCGAGTACTGGGTCGAATCGGGAACAACTGCCGCCTTGCCGTTGCAAATGGCCCCGCCGGAATGGTGTCTGCTCCAGCAGGCCGGTGCACAAGGCCCCCGACTCGCCTTGGCGGAGTCTTGCACGGGCGGCGGCCTTGCCGCCCGCATCACCGCCTTATCTGGCTCCTCGGAGCTGTTGCGGCACGGATTTGTCACCTACAGCAATGCCGCGAAAGTGCAATGGCTACAGGTGCAGGAAAGCACCCTCGCGCAGATCGGGGCCGTAGCAGAGGAGACCGCACTGGAAATGCTGACGGGCGCCTTGCGCGACGCCGATCTCGCGGCGGCCATCACGGGTATTGCAGGGCCGGGGGGCGCGGTGCCCGGCAAGCCCGTGGGCACCGTTTGTATTGCCTGGGGTGCGCGGAATGCCGGAGCGCAAGTGCGGACCTGCCATTTCTCAGGAGATCGCTGGTCGGTGCAGTATGCGGCGGGCTCGGTGGCCCTGGGGGGGTTGCTCGGACTATTGCTAGAGTAAAAGCCGAAGACACCAGCAAGGTTGGACGGCGGCCGACCCGCCAAATGGCTGTCCCCCGGCCATCAGTCGTTTGCCCTGCTCGCCCGCTCAGGTAGAATGCCGGAAAAGGTTGTTCCGATGACCCGCTGTTCCGGGTGACCAGGTCCCGCCGCGCGCCACTGCAAAATGGTGGTTTGAAAGGATAGGATAACCCTACTATATCAGGAGAAGGAAAGCATGATGGATGAACAGCGTAGCAAGGCCCTTGCGGCCGCCCTGTCACAGATCGACAAGCAGTTTGGCAAAGGCGCCGTCATGCGCCTCGGTGATCATAATGCCATCAAGGACATTGAGGTCTACTCCACCGGTTCGCTGGGATTGGACCTTGCTCTAGGTGTCGGTGGTTTGCCGCGGGGCCGGGTGGTAGAGATCTACGGACCGGAGTCTTCCGGCAAGACCACCCTCACCCTGCACGCCATCGCCAGTTGTCAGGCGGCCGGAGGCACCGCGGCTTTCATTGATGCCGAACATGCCCTGGACCCCAGTTATGCCCATAAGCTCGGCGTCGATCTGGAAAACCTCCTGATCTCCCAGCCGGATACCGGCGAGCAGGCGCTGGAAATCGCCGATATGCTGGTACGCTCCGGGGCCGTCGACCTGATTGTGATCGACTCCGTAGCCGCACTGACCCCCAAAGCGGAAATTGAAGGTGACATGGGCGACTCCCACGTCGGTCTGCAAGCCCGTCTGATGAGTCAGGCCCTGCGCAAGCTCACCGCCAATATCTCCCGGACCAACACCCTGGTTATCTTCATCAACCAGATTCGTATGAAAATCGGGGTGATGTACGGCAGCCCGGAAACCACCACCGGTGGTAACGCCCTCAAATTCTACGCCTCCGTGCGTCTCGATATCCGCCGCATCGGCGCGATCAAAAAGAGCGACGAAGTGGTGGGCAACGATACCCGCGTCAAGGTGGTCAAGAATAAGGTGGCACCGCCTTTCCGCGAAGCCGAGTTCGCCATCTATTACGGCGAAGGCATCTCCCGTCTTTCCGAACTGGTGGACCTCGGCGTGAAGTTCGACATCGTCGAAAAAAGTGGCGCCTGGTACAGCTATCAGGGAGAACGTATCGGCCAAGGCAAGGACAATGCCCGCCAGTACCTCAAAGAGCATCCGGAACTGGCGGTCAATATCGAGCAGCGGATACGGGCAGCGGCAGCAGGACATCCGCTGGCCTTTGCCGAAGATGTGGTCGAGTCCGCAGCGGTCGAGTAATTGACGGCAGAACGCCGCGACCCCACCGCGCTGGCGCTACGGCTGCTGGCGCGTCGGGAATATGGACGCTTGGAGTTGCGTGACAAATTGCTCCGTGCGGGATATGACGCAGGGGACGTGGCGCTGGCGCTGGACGCACTTGTCGCTGCCGGTTATCAGGATGATGCGCGTTACGCGGAAATGCTCACCCGTACCCGCGTGCGTCAGGGGCACGGGCCGTTGCGTTTGCGTCAGGACTTGCAACGGGCAGGCGTCGAACCTGCCGCAGACACAGAGATTGACTGGCTGGTGCAGGCTAAGGCCGTCTATCAGAAGCGTTTTGGCGATACAGTGCCAGCGGACGCTAAAGATTATGCTCGGCGCGTCCGTTTTCTGGCAGGACGTGGATTTACCGGGGACATCATTCGACGCGTACTTGCGGCAACCGGCAGAGAGGGGGATTTCTCTGCGGATTGACAGCGGGTGAGGGACGGAGACCCCCCGCCCGGAGACAAAAACACTTTATCTTTGAACAATGGAAGACCGATGCAAGCGCAAGCCATTCGCCAAGCTTTTCTGGAGTATTTTGTGGAGCAGGGGCACCAGATCGTACCCTCCAGCCCGCTGATTCCCCGTAATGATCCGACCCTGCTGTTCACCAACGCCGGCATGGTGCCCTTCAAGGACGTTTTTCTGGGCCTGGAAACCCGCCCCTACCGGCGTGCCGTCTCCTCGCAGCGCTGTATGCGCGCGGGTGGCAAGCATAACGATCTGGAAAATGTCGGCTATACAGCGCGGCACCACACCTTTTTTGAAATGCTGGGTAACTTCTCTTTTGGCGACTATTTCAAGCGGGAAGTCATCGGTTTCGCTTGGCGCTTTCTCACCGAACGTCTGAGCCTGCCGCCGGAAAAGCTCTGGATTACGGTTTACGAAGAGGATGATGAGGCGGCTGACATCTGGATTGACGAGATCGGCATTGATCCCGCGCGCCTCTCCCGCTGTGGCGAAAAGGATAACTTCTGGAGCATGGGTGACACCGGCCCTTGTGGCCCTTGCTCAGAGATTTTCTATGACCACGGCCCCCACATTCCCGGAGGCCCTCCGGGCAGCCCCGAGGCCGATGGCGACCGTTACATCGAAATCTGGAACCTGGTCTTCATGCAGTTTGACCGGGACAGCAGCGGCACCCTGACCCCTCTGCCCAAACCCTCTGTCGATACCGGCATGGGTTTGGAGCGTCTCGCGGCCGTGCTCCAGGGTGTACACAACAACTATGACACCGACCTCTTCAAGCCGCTGATTGCCGCAGCAGCTACGCTCTGTGGCAATACTTACGGTAGTGATACGGCGACGGACACCAGTTTGCGGGTGCTGGCGGATCACATCCGCGCTTGCAGCTTTCTCATCACCGATGGCGTCCTGCCCGCCAACGAGGGGCGCGGCTATGTACTGCGCCGCATTATCCGCCGCGCCGTGCGGCATGGCCGCAAGCTGGGCATGGAGACCGTATTTTTTCATCAACTGGTGGCGCCACTGGTAGCCGAGATGGGTAGCGCTTTCCCTGAACTCACGCTGGCACAGCGCGAAGTCGAGCGTGCTCTGGAGCGTGAGGAAACCCGATTCCGGGAAACGCTGGAGCGCGGGCTCAGTCTGCTGGAAGAGGCTATTGCAGGTCTGGCAGCGGGTGCCGCCATTCCCGGCGAGATCATTTTCCGGCTCGCGGATACCTTT
>NZ_DAHVHY010000055.1 GCF_027322205.1 Acidithiobacillus sp. | reverse complement strand
GTCATGCAGGATCGTTTCATAGTCCTGCCCGCCGTAGAAAACGCCGATGATGGAAACCACACATCGGTGTCCACGTCGAAGGCGATCACTGCCCGCTTCTTGTAGTTGCTGATGCGCAAGCCGGGCCTCACGTCATCGCGTCTGGTGCCGCGAAGGGGAAACGTGCGCAGACTTTCGCAGTAGCTCACGATGGCGTCGGTGTATGGCGCAGCAATATCGGGCGATGCCGCCTTGGCGATATAGCGGTAAAGCTCGGTTAGTTGCTCTTGGGCTTCCGGGCTGAATACGACGCGATAGCTCATCGTGTCTTGGCGTGTTCGGCGGCCAAGCGGGCACGCACCTGGTCAATGCTGACGGCGCGGGATGGATCAGCCTTTAAGGCGTCATAAGCGGGACCGGCCTGGTTGTATAGCCAGCTTTCCACAGCGCGATCCCGCGCCATCAGCGCCCGCAGTCCGTCCCGGATCACTTCACTCTCACTGGCGTACTCGCCAGAGCGTACCTTGGTCTTCACCACGTCTGCCATGTCGTTGGGCAGGGTAATGCTCATTTGCTGAGTGGTTCGCATGACTGACTCCTTTCATCATAATGGGATTAAATCCTACTCTGTTGGGTGGGCGGTAGTCCAGCTTTTCTCGAAACTCACCGTTCTGCGCAACCTGAACCGAGTCCCGCGAGCGAGCATGATCCTGGTGTGAAGTCGGCTTTGTTTTTATGCCTTACCCCCAAACCCCAGCGCCGCTCAGAGAACAGCAAAAAGACCAGCACAACGCCATCCTCCAGGACATAAAAAGACTGGCGAATATGAACAACACCAACTCACAGGAAACACAAGGGGGCAATCACTGATGGCATCCTCGGCTTATCTGCCGAAGAGATGTATGCACTCATGCACGAATTGATAAAAGTCTGACGGGCACCGTCCACGGCAAGCCGGTTCAGCACTTCTCCTTCACCTTTGGACTGGCATGAAACGTCACCACCCGCTGCGCAACAACTCTCGTGCCGTCACCACATGCTCTACTCCACCTGCCGGACGTGCCATGCCATGACCCCCCTGAAAAACATGGCATATTATCACTGTTTATAACGCTAATTGGAATAAGGTGGGTGGTCGGTGGTTTACGGTTGTCTATCCTATGTGATGCAAAGCACGGATGATACGTCGCGCTTGGTTTACCTTCCCTCATAGCCCCTGATTCAATGAGTTGGAAATGGAATAAGCAGTGTGAACATCTTTCTTACGCTTGCCGATCCCTATCCTGTGCTGGGTAACATGGGTAAAATGCCGATTCAGATGGAGACACTTGCTGTGCAGCGCAGGATCTCTGCAGGCGAGTGCTATAAAGACGGCAGGTTGTTCGGCCATATTTGTCTACACAGGCCGGCAACGGCTGCCTATGCTTAATTTCTGGGTCACTCGAAAAGGCCATGGCCATGCCACAACCATTGAAAAAAAACCGAACCACATGAGCAATGCTGCGCTCACCCCGCGCGAAGTGGATCCCGGCTGGTGGTATCGCTGGCCACGGGATGCGCTGGACCTGATACGCCGCCATCCGATGGGTTTTACGGGTGTGACGGTTCTCGTGGTTCTGTTGTCCTTCGTGCCGCAACCTTTTATATCAGCTTTTGTCAGTGTATTCATTGGGGGAATGGTCATGTCGTGGGCACGGAGCGCGGATCATCATTCAGGCGACCACTTTTGGGAGATACTGCGCGCCTGCGTCAGAGACACCTTCCACCTGGCCCGCGATATTTTTATTTACATACTGGTGATTGGCCTCATTATCATGGTAGTGGGGCATTTATCGCAGAACATGGGGTACGCGATGGGGGTTATTAAATCGACGCCCCCCAATCTCCTATGGACCCAAATACCGGCCTGGATTCGGTCATTCTTTGAGACCGCCCAAGCCGATCAACTGGTTTCAGCATCCCCATGGTTCCTGTTCATGCTTTACATTGCGCTCGCGGTGGGCCATCCAGGATTCGGCCTACTTTCGCATCAATCCATTACGGCCTTGTTCAAAAACGTCCCACCCTCTGTCACGTTCATGGGTTTGGGTATGGTGCCCAGCTTTATCGAATCGCCGGTGCACCATTGGGGATGGGGGTGGGGCGTACTTGTCGCCGGTTTTTGCTTGGCGCTTGTCAATGTGGTGCTACTGGTATTGGGGTATCTATTTGCGCGGGAAGTTTTTGAGGGGCAGAAGGAGAATGTACCGGCCACAGTGAAAGTGCCGGCGGGAGTACGGCGTGCGATGGTTTCATCGGGGTAAGAACCGCCCAGTAGCCGCCTGGGATTTGGTAATACAATGAATCCAAAAGCAAACGTTATGGAACACATGACTGACGAGGATTGCTCATTTCGCTTGATAGCGTGGATAGACATACTGCCTACTGATCAGGGTGGCAAGATACCACTCCTCATTCATAACTAAATCATGGTTTCTGGTCAATGGTGACGGAGGGTAATCTCCTTTATGGAGGCAACGCTGATCTCAGATCGCAACTGACAAACATGACACAACCCTCCAATTTTATGGAGTTATAACCGGGATCGCAGAATGACTAAGTACTATTTCCTTTGAATAGGTTCTCGACCATTGTGCGTCATATTTTCCTGCCGCACGCTCATGCCTTCGATTCTTCTGCCCTGACTTTCAGCCCAAAATTCTGGCTGCTTATTGTTATTACAGGAATCGGTGCCGGACTGGGAGCAGATGGCTTGATGGCCCTACTGACGACCGTCCAGCATGTCAGCTATAACTATGAACAGGGCTATTTTCAGACGGCGGTAGCACAAGTGTCCGCATGGCATCGGTTGGCCGTATTGATCGCAGCCGGACTGCTGGCGACTTTTATGGTTTGGCTGTTGCGTAAGTTGTCTCATGGCGCTAACAGCGACATTGTCCACGCTATTTGGTTTCAATCCGGACGCGTGAACTTCTGGCACACCATAGTTCAGGCCATGCTTTCTATGACCATTGTGGGGATGGGTGCTTCACTCGGACGGGAGGGCGCACCCAAGCAGGTAGGGTTGGCAATTGCCAGTGTGCTTTCCCGGTGGGGACGCCTGACATCGGCAGAAACCCGTTTTCTCGCGGCTTGTGGCGCCGGTGCCGGCATGGGTGCTATTTACAACGTGCCTCTCGGGGGCGCGCTTTTTGCGCTGGAAGTCCTGCTGGGCACTGTTGCTTTACCGCTTATTTTGCCTGCCATGACCGCTGCATTGATTGCTACAGCGGTGTCCTGGATCACGCTGCCTAACCAGCCCACCTACACTATACCGGTTTATTCGTTCCATCTGGGAGAGCTGCTCTGGACCCTTCTCTTCGGGCCAGTGGCTGGGGTCATGTCCGTTTTGTTTGTGCGGCTCATTATTTGGGTGGATGCCCATAAACCACAGTCTGGATGGCCCATGTGGGCACCACTACCCATGTTTGCCCTGCTTGGCATTCTCGCCATTCCCTATCCACAACTTTTGGGGAACGGTTTGGATATCACTGAGTTTGCCTTTAGCAATCAACTCCCGTTGCTCCTGATGCTGATTCTTTTTGTGCTGAAACCATTGGTGACAGCCGGATGTCTCGGTAGCGGCGCCCCGGGTGGACTCTTTACACCCAGCATTACCTACGGCGCGGTATTTGGCGGTGCTATGGGCGATTTATGGTCTTTTATCTGGCCCGGAACCCCAATGGGGAGCTATGCGGTTATCGGTGCCGGCGCAGTACTCGCTGCAACGATGCAGGCCCCCCTGGCGGCGGCAGTGTTGCTTCTGGAGCTCACCCACAATACGATGGCTATCATGGTCCCTATTCTGTTGGCTATCGCAGGTGCCATCATCACGGCGCGTTTACTGGATATGCGTTCCATTGAATCGGGTCCTGCCAGCATTCAGCCTTTTATTGAGCAAATCACAAAGCGTCCTTTACATACCGCGTTTAATGATCTGATCACCCCATCGCTGAATATTGTGCCAGCGTCGGCCAGCTATGGCATGCTTGTGCAGTGGATGACCGCCGATAATGCTCCACAAAATCTCTATGTGGTCGATCACAGTGGTAAGCTCGTCGGCGTAATTTCGTCAGAAAAGCTTTGGATGGCGGGCTTGCTAACGCGCACCATGGGTATCGCTGCGGCCTCTGATTTGAAAATGCCCGTAACCGCCATTAGATCTGATCAAAGCCGAAAAGAGGTTCTGCACCTGTTACAACAAACATTCTTTTCTCAACTGCCTGTGGTTGATGGTATCACTATGCAATATATGGGCATTATCAAGCAAAATTGTGACTGGTCAATCGGGGTTATAGACGGACGCTCCAGGCTATTCGCTCTGGCAGGGATTTGAGTATGCGCTGTTCGCTTGGGATGGCGACACAGACACTAGCGGGGCGTTTCATGCGTGTTTTTCTCATCCCAAGATACCAATCTGTATGAGGATTTGACTGGCCGGTGGCCTGATCATCGCTGGGTACATGCGGTACCATGGAAGCTATGAGGATGGCGGCGTGCTAGTTCACTTCGGGCTGATGGAAATGACAACTGGTAAGCGGAAACGGGGTGGAGCTATGATGTCCTGGTTGACCATAATGGAGCAAGTCCGATGAACACGAATGAAAAAGGTCTCACCAAGCTGGAATGGGTGCTGATTGTTGCCCTAATTGTTGTTTTGGTGGCGGTCGCGTTACCCCAGATCCACTAAAAACCGTTCCGTTACTAACCACTCACACGCCCAGCCAAGTGCCGGGCTTTTTTGTTTTCTGTCTTTAACAGCGCGGCTGAACACACGCGTTTAGACCAACTCCAACCGCCGTGGCCGCCGCGTTTTCCTCGGAATGGGCGAAGTCTCGGCGCATGATAGCGATGCTAATCTCCAGATTTCCCAAACGGCTCACGATTTCTTCCAGTTTATGCTCAATGCGATCCTGCCCAGCCTGAAAGCGTTTGAGGTGTTCCAGTATCAGAACCACACTAGCAGGTACAGCATGCCAGGCACACACAATAAAAGGCCCACAATTTATGTGGGCCAGAGCCGAGTAAGTTGTTTATTATTTCTTAACGCCGAATGTGCTGGCGTGTTTCTTGCTCGCTTCTTTTTCATGCTCTTTGGCAAAAGTCGAATGTCCGTCAGCTGAATGTGCCTGGTGCGCGGCACCTATAGGATCACCTGTTTCATAGAGCTTACTAGCTTCCTTGTGGTGATTCGCTGCCCGCTCATGGTGCTCAGCAGCTTCCTTATGATGCTCCTGTGGCTTCATTTTCGATGTCTCCTTCATTGTTTCCTGAGTCATGTGATGTCTCCTTTTATTAAGGTATAATAAACTAGATAGGATGAGTCAATAATGATACGACCCATGCGCAATGTAAGGTATTCTGTGGAGTATGTCTGTGCGCTTTATAACACATGAATTGACTGTCACTTAGGTAATGTACCGCGAAGGGTTGTGGGTGTGAGGTGATTTCGTCTGGGCACTCGTCCACTTTTTCAAAGGTAAAAAAGATTCCGCGGTTTTGGGTGTAGACCCCCTAGAACTGACCAGCTTTGCATCAGCGTTAAAATGAAGCTACAATGTAGATTCATTGACGGGGGTGGATATGAGCCAGACTAAAATTCAGAAGTGGGGCCACAGCATGGCGCTACGCATACCCGCGACTACAGTGCGGAGCTGGGGCGTCGGAGAAGGGCAAGCGGTATCATTGAATATTGAGGACGGGGCACTGGTGGTAAGACCCGCGCAAAAGCGTTACAGCCTGGACGAACTGCTGTCACAGTGCGATTTCACGCAACCCATGAGCGCGGAAGATCGTGAGTGGATGGATGCACCGCCCGTAGGCCTTGAGGATATTTGATGCGGTGGCCACGACGCGGGGAAATTTGGCAGGCCGACCTCAATCCAACGGTAGGCCGAGAACAACAGGGCCATCGCCCGATGGTGGTAGTATCGACAGAAGCTTTCAATCGCTCAGGTCTGGTGTTGGTTTGTCCTGTCACCCAAGGCGGCAACCAGGCAAGATTTGCGGGCTTTGCGGTCTCATTGATGGATTCTGGAACAGCCACACACGGGGTAGTGATGAGCAACCAATCACGTACCGTTGATCTCATTGCCAGAGGCGGTAAGTTTGTCGAGGTGATGCCTGATTACGTGGTCAGCGAAGTGATGGCCAAGATGCAGGCCATTTTGGAATGAAATATCGTAACGTCTCAAAATAACACAAAACGGTGGACACAGAACCCAGAAAAATCAGGCCATCTAGACCTGCCCGGCCATCGACCACCAGACAAACTGATGCAACTTATCGATCATGTTTTTATCGAAGGTTTCCGCCATGAGCTTCTCAGCTTCGGGCTCCATCCAGGTGGTGACGAAAGTGGCCAGATTCAGGCGCGCATTACCATCCACCATCAGCTCATCATGGATGGGCTGGTAGGCCGTCTGGGCGGGCATCTCTTCATCGGGCAGTCGATATTTAGATATGACTCTGTCCATAGTGCGTGAGCCATAGGTCGGAGTCAGGTCGCTGTCTTCTGTAAAGTGTTTAACCATGGTGGGCTCCTTGCAGGAATATCCTGCTCTGCTTCGGACTGAATGCGCTAAGAAACGAAGGGTGGAGGCCAACTCGTGAATCCTATGTTTCTTGAAGACCGGACTAAATGATCAATGAACGCCAATTTGTTAATGACGGTGTCTGGTAAAACAAATGGATACATATCCTGCTGGCCCATACTACGGTTCATACTGTTAAGAAACTGTGTCAGAGGTAGCCATTGATTAATCAGCAGACTCCGAAATGTAAGCGATTCCATCTCCGATCCCACGGTAGAAACTGATGTGCTCGGCTGATTATTGACATGGATACGTGCACCCCAACAATGGGCGGTTTCAAGAGTGTCCACGATATGTAAATAATGTGCCCAGCTTTCTGCCCAATCTTCCCAAGGATGCATGCTGGCGTAACCGCTGATGTAATTCAATTGCCAGTCCACAGGGGTCCCGGACTCGTAATGTAACCGCAGGGCCTCCTGGTAATCTTGCTCTTCATCGCCAAATATCGTGCGGAATGGCGTCAGCCAAGGACCATTGGCAATTAGATGATCCCAATAGAAATGCCCAATTTCGTGCCGAAAATGACCTAGCAGGGTACGGTAAGGTTCGCCCATTGACGTGCGCCGCGCATCACGTTCAGCGTCATCTGCCTCAACAATGTTCAAGGTGACAAGTCCTGAGTTATGCCCAGTTAAGACTTTTATGGTCGGCGTATCCTCAAGAAATTGAAAAGTGAGCCCGTTCTGCGGATCATCTGTCCGACTGGGAATTTGCAAGCCGAGAGTGTCCAGTGAATAGAAAAGGCGACGTTTTGCAGCCTCCAACAGATACCAGTAATGGGCATTACCAGGCAAACTCAATGTTGGAATAATTTCGGTATAGCGACAACTTCGGCACAAACATTTTTTATCCTCTATTGAAACCATCCAGTTGCAAACATGCTCTTTCACATTGTTGCGACATGGTTGATAACTCCGTGCAAGAGGTATACCTAATGGCTCCCACGTCCCATCTGGTTTAATTGCAAACACCGCCATTGTGCGCTGATCCGGCAAGTATCCTAATTGTGCACCACAATGCACACATTGTTCATTTTCAAAAAATATGAGGTGGCCACAATTCGCGCATTCAAATGTTTTCATGATATATCCTCAGTAAGAGCCGATTCAGAGGCGATTCAGAGGATTGAGTCGTGCTGCAAACCATCGAAGTGGAGGTCGACGCGCAGCGCAAGGTTTACCTAGTAGAAATAAAAATCCCCGCAGCAAGCTGCGGGGTATTCTCTCTGCCACTCTTTGATGGATTTCGCTGCAAGCAGAGGGGAATCTGACCCGCAGAGATTGAATCCGGCACACCATCGCGGGAGCATAATCAGAATGCCCAGGGTGCTCCTGTACTTAGGGCCGGTAGGGCTGAGCGCACCTGAAATATGCTGGGATGAGTTCGATTACATTCCGCGACCACCAAAGCCCCGATCATCCGTGTGAGCGGCTGCACCATAAAATGCATCTATGGATTCTGACCAGGCGCGGTCTATCATATTAGGCCACTGGTCCTTGTCAAATCCGGGCGCGTCTCTCAGGTAATCTTTCTCTACGTTCAGAATGAACCGCCTGTTCGTCGTATCGAGCGTAAGCGCAGTCCACGGTACCGCAAACAGTTTTTCTCCCATGCTCAGGAATCCCCCGAACGAAAGCACCGCATAGGCGACCTTTCCACTACGCATGTCCAGCATGATCTCCTTGATGCTACCGAGATCTTCTTCCTTCTGGTTATAGACGTCGTTGCCAATGAGCGTGTTAGCACCCATTAGCGCGGGAACGTAATCATTCCCTATGCGGGTCCCGGTAGTAGCGGATGCTCTGTTTTTGTATATCCCATAAGGATCACGTTCTTCATAGTTCATAGTGCTTCTCCTCATTAATATTGGTTATTTAGACAGCTTGGATTTTAAATCTCCAAAGCTGCCCTGAATTTTCCCTCTGATTTTTTCTACTCCCCCATCATGTTCCTGCTCTTTGCGGCCGGTAAGTTTACCAATCTCTTCTTTGAGCTTGCCTGTAGCCTCTTTATTGCGGCCTTTTACCTGATCTCTGTTCATGATTGCCTCCATGTTTCACTATTCGTAAACATTCTGTGCCCTCGATTGAAATATCGAGAAGAAGCACCCTTTCTGTGTTCGCTCTTTAACCGGAATGCAGATGAAATATGCCAAAATAACTGAGCAACCACATGATTACAACAATAACCACTACAATATTCAATATCGACTTAATCGAAGAGGCCATAGGTATGAAGCTGTTAATTAGCCAGAGAACCACTCCGACGATTATCAGAATCAATACCACATAAATTAAAGGAGTCATTTCTCTATCCCTCCAGCGATATCCGGCGTGCGGTACCACTTAGCCATTTTATCATCCACCTTCTATCCTTGTTGCCAGACAGGGCGAGTGCGGTGTACTCAACGATGGTGCCTAGTTTTTGGTGGTCTTTGCCTTTACGGAAGACATTTCATGCTTCAGTTTGACAATCTCCGCTTTTCCGGTTTGTATCCGCTTGGTCTCCATGGCAGCAGCTTTCTCGTTCTTGTGTGCTTTTAGGTAGGCTTCTCGCTTCATCATTTGCCGCTGTTCAAGTTGCTCGTGCCGCAAGTGCGCCTTCATTTGGATCATGGATTGGTTTTGCTGGGTAGCGCTGGGTGCAGCCCCCATCATTGGGCCTGCTGTTGCGGCAACCGCCTGAAGGGCGACCAGGCTGGTTCCGATAGCGATGGCACAGATCATGGTGATAAGACGACGATTCATGGTATGGCTCCTTCTGTATGTAGTTTCGAATGAACTCTCCGAGATCCAGCAGTTTCCCTGAGGTAATCTCGTTTTACGCATTATAGTCTGCAGGCAGAATATATCTTGCGTCTGTGCGCCAATTAACACAATTGCGTTAACTTTCTATATCATGATTCGTTTGTTAAGTGCTCAACATCAGCCTTTGTGCAGATACCGGAAACCTGCCACGCAAGCAGGCGGCTTGACAAGCGTCAGGCCCCATTTCTCGTAACGTTCCGTCATCTAATATGCGGTGGCCGTATGCTTCAGTCCAATATGTTAGCTGGAGCACATATTACTTGTCTGAAATGGTCTAGAAGATAATACACGGTGTTTTATGATTAGAATGGTGGCGTCACTGATTTATGCTACACTCTGGATGGGACAGTACACCGTAGTGTGCAAACAAGCCTCGCCTATCTGGTTCCAGGGATATAATTATTACATGCAAGGGAGTTGCGAAAATTACGTGATGAACATCAGCCGTCAAGTTATAACTCCTTGCATTTGATGCGGTCATGGAGTGCGCATTCGGCTCATTGTAGAGTGATGATCTCTGCTTGGGCGTTAACTGGATAGACAAAGGGAGCCCATGGTGAAAAGAAATATTCCGAGACATGTTGGATTTATCCCGGACGGGAACCGTCGCTGGGCCACTAGCCAAGGTCTACGGAAAGAAGCCGGCTATGCGCACGGCGTGAACCCTGGGCTACTGTTGCTCGAAAGGTGTAGGGAGTATGGGATCGGCGAGGTGTCTGTCTATGGGTTTACTCAGGACAACACTCGGCGAGTCACAATCCAGACGCTAGCATTCAGAGAGGCCTGCGTTAAATTTGCCTTTGAAGTTGCACGGTGCGGCGCAGCAGCACTGCTTGTTGTTGGCGATGAGACATCGGTACAATTCCCTGATGCGTTAAAGGAATTTCGGCAGCGCCGTGGTTCTGGGATGAAAGTGAATTTTCTGGTCAACTACGGTTGGGAATGGGACCTGGCTGGTCTTGGCTGTGGTGGTCTGCGCTCAAGTGACGTCTCACGCATAGATTTGATCGTACGTTGGGGCGGGGGGCGGAGGTTAAGCGGTTTTCTTCCTGTTCAATCGGTGTATGCAGATTTCTATATTAGAGATGAATATTGGCCTGATTTTGATATAAAGCATTTAGACAAGGCGCTCGATTGGTATAATAAACAGGACAGGACGCTAGGAGGTTAAGTAGTACCACATTAATGGTTACCTACGTGAGGACTTGACATGATTGGCATAATTCTTCTAGTGATACTCGTTATGATTCTGTTTGGCGTATTTCCAGCATGGCCACACAGCAGAAGTTGGGGATATGGTCCGAGTGGTATCGTTGGCGTAATACTTGTCGTATTAATTATACTACTTCTTCTTGGCAGAGTGTAGGAAAGTTCAAAAAACTCTCTATAACGGTGAGCCTCGAGGTCATCGCTGTTCTTGATGAGGATACAGACACCCCTCGAAGATCAACGAGGGGCCACGCATCCCGCCTTCCCCACAAATCCCACCGCCCTGTGGACGGCTCGTTACCGCGTAACGACCAGCCAGCGCACGCGCCAACTTGCCGACGCTTGCAGCAGGGTACAACCACAACCAGATGGCCAAATGCTATAATTTCTACGTTATCAAAACCAAAGTAAGTTAGGAGCCGCCGCCTATGTCTTTCGCGCACGACCCGCGACAGAACTATCTACTTGCAGCGCTGCCGTCCGATGATCGCGCAGCAGCCCTCTTTCCCCAACTGGAGCGGGTTCAGATGCCATTGGGCATGATGATCTACGAATCTGGCCGACCCATACAACATGCCTACTTCCCTACCACGTCCATCGTGTCCCTACTGTACGAGACAGAGGACGGCGGTTCCGCAGAAATCGCTGTGATCGGCAATGAAGGTGTTGTCGGCATTACTCTCTTCCTTGGGGGGGGGGGTGACCAGCAGCCAAGCGGTTGTGCAGAGCGCTGGTTACGGCTATCGACTGCCCGGCCAAGCCCTGATGAATGAATTCGCACATGACGCCCCATTCCAGCGACTCCTGTTGCAGTACACGCAGGCATTGATAACGCAGATGGCGCAGACTGCAGTGTGTAACCGGCATCATACGTTGAATCAGCAGTTTTGCCGCTGGCTGCTGCTGAGTCTCGACCGTCTGCCATCCAATCGTTTGGTGATGACTCAGCAACTGATTGCCAATATGCTCGGTGTGCGCCGTGAGAGCGTTTCAGTGGTCGCCGGACAGATGAACAAAGAGGGCTTGATAGATTATACACGGGGCCACATTACCGTGCTGGATCGTGCAGGACTGGAAGAACGTGCCTGCGAATGCTATGCCGTGGTCAAGGCAGAGACGGATCGCCTGCTATCGGATATTGCTCAGCCTTGAAATAAGTGCTTAAGCTGATCATCATTCATCCCATCCTCTTCGCCAGATCCTCCGCCCTGAGATGAGTATATCGTTTCAACATCTGCAATGTCTTGTGGCCGGTAATCGTGGAAACTTCCATGGGGTTGAAGCCTTTCTCGAACAAGCGGCTGGTGGCTTCATGGCGCAGATCGTGGAAGGTGAGGCCGGTGATGCCTGCCCGGCGACAGGCGCGCACGTAGGATTCATGGATGCCATTATACGTAGTACCGAACACACCCGCTCGTCCAGATTGCGCGGCAGGGCTTCCAGCGTTGCTATGGCACGACTGGACAGCGGCACATCGCGGGCGTTGCCGTTCTTCGTCTTGGGCAGGTGCGCGGTGCGCTTTTTCAGATCCACTTCTGACCATTGCAGGCCGACGCTGACCTTGATTTGCAGGTGTTTCCCGTCGGCATCCAGCGCACCGGATGGATCCTGCTTCCACGTCTCGACGATCTCGCCTGCCCGCATGGCGGTTTCGATGGCGAAGATAACGCATGGGCGCAGCCATGGATTGCGTGACTTGTCACACTCTGCCAGTAGCCTTTCCTCTTCGTTATCGACCAACCGTCGATCCCGTCCTTGTGGCAATTTGGGGTTACTCACAAAGTCCGCCGGATTTTCCAGGGATTCCATGCCCCACTCACGGCGTGCGACATTAAACAGATTAGAGATGACCGCACGGTGCAGGCGGATGTGATTGGCGCTCTTGCCCTCGGCTTCCATAGCCCTGATCTCAGACGCCAGATCCTTCCCACGTATCGACGCCATGAAGCGGGACGCGATGGGGCGCGCCATCCATGCTTTGACGTACCAGCTTTCACCTTTGGATTTTTTCTTCGGGGTGACTTCCGCCAGGTATCGCTCCAGGCACGTCTTGAGTGTAGTGCTCTCTGCTTCAGACCGATCCCGCCAGATGCCACGGTCCATCTCTGATTCAATGCCCCGTGCCCATGCTTCCGCGTCGCGCTTTGCTCGGAAGGTCTTGGTCTGTGA
>NZ_DAHVHY010000054.1 GCF_027322205.1 Acidithiobacillus sp. | reverse complement strand
CTGCCGCTGTCGACGACCATACCGACTGACCGTGAGGGACCAGACCAATCCATACCATAGGTGCATCCAGAATATCGGCGATCAGGCAGGTCACCTGTTCCAACATCCGCGTGACGGGCAAATCCGCCTGTGAGTCTGCATGCAGGTGTTCGACCTGGATAATGGCCTGATAAAAGGCTCGCTGGGCTGCCAAGTGGTGTTGTGTGGTTGACATGTCCCCTCCCCATTCAACGCGTGGGGCAATCGTAGCACCTTAATGTGACATTATGATGGCGTCTCAGAGTGAGCCGTGTTTATCGTTGTCACACCCATTGTTACGTCTTTTTCGGCCCAGCGCTCGCGCAGTGCATTGTATTGAATGGCGGGCCACAAATAGAGGACAAGAAAAACGATCACTCCCGCGAGCGACAGCGGCAGGAGGCTCGCCGTCGCGCCCAGAGAAATCCGAAAAATCGGCAATTTCATGGTGGCTCCCCCTCTTTACCTGTTGTCCAACATCGGGTTCCCCCACCCATAAATTATGTCACCAGGGACACGTGATGGCGACAAAAAAGCCGCTGAGAAGATTAATGGTTCGATGCAAGACAGGGACCGCCCGTCGCGGTGTGGCCAAATCGGTCTCCACAGACAAAGGAGAAACCGATTGGTCCATTTATCACTCCTTTTGCAACGATTCAGCGACTTGCTCGATGGGCAAGTGCCGGACATTTTTGCCTTTCGCCAGATAGATCACGTATTCGCAAATGTTGCGCGCATGGTCGCCAATGCGTTCGATGGCCTTGGCGATGAACAGCACGTCAATGGCCTGCGTGAGGATGCGTGGATCCTCCAGCATATAGGTGATCAATCGGCGCATGGCAGAGCGATATTCCTGGTTAAGTATTTCGTCGCCCTTGGCCACCTCGATAGCCGCCTCCGCATCGGCCTGCGCCAGGGCGTCCATGGCCCGGCGCAGCATATCGAGGGCATACTTGGCCATGCCGTCGATGTCGCGCAAGAAAGTGGGGCTCGCACTGCGTAGCCCGTGGCCCATCGCCAGCACCATGTCAGCGATCTTCGCAGCCTTATCCCCCATACGTTCCAGATCAGCAACGGTCTTGATGATGGTCATGACCAAACGCAGATCACCCGCAGCAGGCTGCCGGCGCGCAAGGATGCCGATGCACTCCTCCTCGATACGCACTTCATAATCATTGACTTCATAATCACGGGAAATAGTTTCGCTGGCCAAGGCGCTGTCTCCTGTTTGCAGCGCCTGGATGGCGTTGGCGATTTGCTCCTCCACCAAACCACCCATGGCCAACACCATGGTGCGAATTTCATGGAGTTCTGTATCAAAACGTTGTGAGATATGCGGATCAATCTCTACCATTTTCAGTCTCCTGAGCCGTAACACCTCCGTGGTATGGCGAGCCGGGTAATCGCGCCCGGCTCCCGGTCCCGCTTACTGGATTTCGGCAATCTGCTTGCGCGAAAGGGCTACAGCGCTATCTGGCAGGGGGACGAAGTGCACCGCCTGAATGAAGTGCGGCGCATTGCCACCCTTGGGATCAATGGACCAGTTCAGAAACTTGCGCAGTTCTGCCGCGACCGGGGCATTGGGCTGGGTCTTGCTGACAATGGCATACTCGTAGTTGATGATGGGGTAGGACTTGGCGCCTGGAGCATAAACCAGGCTGATGCGCTCGTCGGCAGGGGTCTTGGCGACCATTTCAGCCGTTGCCGCCTTGGCATTGGCCACCGTCGGCAACACAAACCGGTCGGCACGGTTTTCCAGCATGGCCAGACCCAGATGGGCTGCTTCCACCGGTTTCTTCCAACTGATGCCAATGTAGGCGACGCCATAGGGCGTGGTCTTCAGGGCCTGTACCATGCCAGGGTTGCCCTCGGCACCAATGCCGCCGGGAACGGCCGGCCAACTCACCGTCGTGCTGTAGCCGATATTCTTGCTCCATACCGGTGTGGTATCAGAGAGATACGTCGTAAAGATAAAGGTATCGCCGGAACCATCCGTACGGTGTACCGGAATGATCTGATGGTTGGGCAGCTTGACGCCGGGGTTGAGTTTGGCAATGGCGGCGGCGTCCCAGTTGGTGATGGTGCCATTATAGATCCCTGCCAACACGGGACCGGAGAGCTTGAGGTGGACGTTGTTCAAACCCGGCAGGTTGTAGTTGACCATTTGAATCGAGATGGCCAGCGGGACGTTGAGGATATTGGGATGCATCTTGATCTGGGCATCGCTCATGTAGGCATCGGAAGCACCGATCTGCGCCACGCCGGAAATGGCTTGCGCAATACCAGTACCGCTGCCCGTGCCTTGGGTGGTGATCTGCACGCCGGGATTCATTTTGGTATACACCGGCACCCACAGGTTGAAGAGCGGATAGAGCAGGGTCGATCCGGTCTCCAGCAGGGAAATAGGCGCCGCCGAGGCGGGCATGGCGGCGAAGGCGGACAGGGTCAGAGTGGAAAACAGGGCGATGCCCTTCATGCTGCGAGACAAATCGTTTTTCATGCGAAAAGACATAAAACCTCCGGTGTGGGACAATGAACGAGGACAAGATAGGATGCGCACCGCTTTAGAAGCCATAGGTGAGCATGACGCGGTTGTAGATGAAAGAACGGCCTTTATTGAACGCGGCGCCATTGCTCAAGAAGCCGTTATAAGCGCCCTGGCCGTTGCTGACCTCCACACGGTCGCGGATGGACAGGCCCTTGAGCTTGCCTGGAAGGAAATAAGTCAGATCCAAATAGGTATCATTGCTCGCCCCCTGAAAATAGGTATGGTAACGCGCAAAGGCCGCCATCAGCAGGACCTGCTTGTCAAACAGGTTCTGTGTCCATTTGACCTTCCAGGCATTGCCAGGTCCCTGTTCTACGAGGCCACGGATCATGGAGGTGGTATAGAGGGGGTCGGTGGCATAACCGACAGTATAAGGCGAAACGATGGCACCACCGCCCACCGCCCCGGCGTGGGGAAGGATCTCGTTATAGGACCAGGCGAGTTGGCCGCCGCCGATGATGCTGTTGAGTCGCGTATAGTTCAGACCGGCCTGCACTCCCCAGGAGGTATTGCTGACAGAGGTGGCGGAGACGGGCGAATTGTTGAGCCTGGTGCCGTCCAAGAGGCTGTTATTGCTCCATTGGCGCATAAACTGGGCGGCGATGAAGGGATCAAGCCCCGTCCCTGTCTTGAGGGTGTAGTTGGCGTCGCTGTAGAACGTGTTGGCGAACTGATAAAAATCATAATACCAAGCCTGGGCTTTCAGGCCCATGACCTGGGTGCTGACGCCGAAGGCCAGGGTACCACTGGTTTGCGGGGCCGAAGCGGAAAGGGCCGGCGTACCGCCATAGAGGGTATCTCCACTGAAGGTGGCGGGATAATACAGGTTATCCTTATAGTAGTTGCCGGAGGTGCGGCTTTTCCAACGGAACTCCCGCAGGCCATAGAGCTTGACTTCATGGATGGGACTATATTCGGCATAAACACCCTGGTAGGTGGCGGGTAGGAGGCGCGAATCGGAATTGTTCAGCCAGGGTGTATTGACGACCTGATCACCGGCACGGATCAGCAGCCTCTTGGGGACGGCATATTGCAGATAGGCTTGGCCGAGGGCATTGACGGATTGCTGCGGACCCATCAGGGTTGTATCCAGATGTGGATAAGCGGGGGCACCCGACAAGTTGTTGGCGCCCAGGGCATTGGCGGTGTAGAAGCTTACCCCGACGCCGAAGCCGCCCAGGAAGGGAGCGGTCTGGATGTTGAGCATACCCCCGAGACTATAGGCGTCCTGGTTGAAGGTGTTGGGACCGCTCGCACCGTAGAGACGGCTGAAATAGTAAGAACGAATCTGCCCGCCAATCTTGCTGGCGGCAAAGAACTGGCTGAGTGTTTCCGCTTGAGCCGCTGCACTGGTCAGGGTCAGGAGCGCTGCTGCGCCCAGGACCTTGTATACGGTTTTAGGGGGTTTCATGGATCCTCTCCTCCGTCGCTGTTGAGTAGACATCCACTGGCGGAGCCGGTGGCTTTACGATTGCTGACCACTTCAAGGAGCCTGGTCGCAATCGGAAAAACAACAACTGAGCCCAGAGCAGTAGCCAAGGCATTGGCACATTGACTATCTCAACGTCCGAATATACAGGGCGATTGTGACAGCTTGATGAACCTACCCAACCAGCCCTTGGCCCACTGATTCCCCTCGAATAATCGCAGGTTGGCTCAGGGCGGATATCCTCTGCCGGAGTTTTTACCCTGAGTTGTCATCAAAACGTCACATTAAAGTGCTATCCTCTTGTCCCAACGCGTCATGTTCTTGCTTCGGTGCTACGGAGGGTTTATGCCAACACGTGCGGCACCATGGAACGATTTGCTGGATTCCTTACTCGCCCTCCACGATCGTGTCTTGGACGAAAGCGAAAAACGCCTCGCCGCCTTGGACAGCCAGGATCCCAGCTTGCGATTGCATCCCGGAGTGCGCAATGTGATCCATTATCTGGCCCTGCGCAGCGTCGATATCCGCCCCCTCCAGGAAGCCTTGGCCCGAGAGGGTCTGTCTTCACTGGGACGTTGTGAAAGCCATGTCTTGGACAGCATAGAGCGCATCATCGCGGTGCTTCGGGCAGCCACCGGAAAAGCCCGAGGGCACGCTTTAGATGTCTCAACGATCCGTAGTGACGAGGACATGTCCGTGCTCCGGAGCAACACCGAGATACTCCTGGGACCAGCCCCAGGCAAACGGAATACCCGCATCATGGTGACCCTGCCCGGCGAGCGGGCCAATGATCTTGCCTTCATGAAAGAGTTGCTGACTTCAGGCATGGACATCGCCCGGATCAATTGCGCTCATGACAGTCCGGTGGAGTGGGCAGCAATGGTGCAGACGCTGCACCAAGCGAGGCAGGAGACGGAGCGCCCGTGCAAGCTCCTCGCCGATCTGGCCGGCCACAAGATTCGCACCGGCCCCTTGGCCATGGAGGAAGGCGTCCTGCACCTGCGTCCCGTACGGGACCATCGGGGACGGACGGTTATTCCAGCACATTGTCGTGCAGCGTGGAAAGAGGATGCACAGGGTCCGCTGCCCCCGGTGGATTGCCAACTCCTGCCGATCAAGACCAGCCGTCCCCCAGAAGCCGGGGAAGTATTACGCTGCACGGATGCACGAGGCAAAGAGCGCCGCCTGGAGGTCGAATCCGTGACAGACTCGGTGTTGACCCTGAGTTGCCCGCAAAGCGCCTATCTCATAAACGGGAGCCCGTGGCAAAGCGACCAGCGCCGCCGCTGTCATGGGCACATCGCCGGTATTTCCGAAACACCTACCGCCATGCTTCTCGCCGTAGGAGATCACCTCTTGCTGACCCGGGATGTCTTGCCTGGCAAGGCCGCAGACCCGGATCGCCATCAACCCGCCCGCATTTCCTGTACGATCCCCTCCCTGGTGGAACGTCTACCGCTAGGCCAGAAGGTATGGATGGATGACGGTAAATTCGGTGCGGAAGTGATTTCCCAGTCTCCCGATGGCGCGCTGCTCCAGATCATGGTTGCTAAACCCGGTGGAGATCGCCTCTTCCCCGACCGGGGCTTGAATTTTCCAGGTCTATCCCTGAACCTGCCCTCTTTGAGCGACAAGGATCGCGTCGATCTGGACGTGATTGTCCCGTTGGTAGACATCATCGGCTTCTCTTTCGTGGAAAGCGCCACGCACATGCATGCACTGCGTGACGCCCTCAGCCAACGTCAGGCCACACACCTCGGCATTATCGCCAAGATTGAAACCGCCCAGTCCTTTCACCGACTGCCGGAAATCCTCCTCGCCGCCATAGGCCGCCAACCATTGGGCGTCATGGTGGCCCGCGGCGATCTCGCCATGGAGGTGGGGCCGGAACGGCTCACCGAAGTGCAGGAGGAAATTCTATGGCTTGCCGATGCCGCCCATCTGCCGGTGGTCTGGGCCACCCAGGTTCTGGAGAGCCTCGCCAAAAAGGGGATGATCTCACGCCCCGAACTCACCGATGCGGCCATGGGAGAACGAGCGGAGTGCGTAATGCTCAACAAAGGGCCATTTATTGGCCAGGCCGTGCGCACCCTGGATGACATCCTGACCCGCATGCAGGGCCATCAGCGTAAAAAATTTGCCCTCATGCGCGCTCTACATTGGTCATGAAAATGCCCGCGGTTGGCTGGATTTTCTCTTGGTTGGCAAAAGACTCGCTGTGCCTGGGCTTTTCGCGGGCAGCCTGCACGGATGCGGCTTGAGGTGAAATGGGTGAGGGCTGAGAAGATGGCGATATCCCCTTCCGTAATCCCACGAGATATCACTGGTGCCGTGCTGCCGATCAAGACTGGAGCGGCGCTGGCGGTGGACCTGGATGAGGACAGCGCCTTGAGCGGTAAGCTGCGCTGGTACGCCCATCCCAAGGCGCTAGCCGGTCTTGCAGACCGTTGAGCCGGAAAGCGTGACCAATCTCCTAAAGGACGCCTTCTCCCCCTCGTCCTAACGGCAACCGACCCTGGACACCAGCATTAGGTGCGTTGAGTAATTCTAATTCGCAGTAGAAATGTTGTGAAAATAGGGTATTCGTAATTTCCTGTGTACGGCTTCAGATTTCCTGGATGGTGTTCACGTTCCAAAATCGCAATAGCTTGCGTATGCATGGATGTATGCCACCTTTCCAAAATCGTAAGAGGCTGTGTATGCCATAGCCTGAGCAGCCCTGGATCAAAGGCGATTGGTGCCCAGTCAGCGCGCGCTTGTCCATAGGGGACTTGCCTCGGATGCCACTGCCTCTGATGTCCTTGCAGCAGTATCATTCTGAGACTATATTCCATTCAATGCGAGTGATTGCCGTGTCTACCCTTCGAGACTTCTGGAATGCCCATCCCGACGCCGAGCAACCGTTGAAGGCTTGGTACGAAGAAGCGACGAACGCGACCTGGACTCAGCCCGCCGACATCAAGGCGCAGTATCGCAGCGCCAGTGTGCTGAAGAACTGTCGAGTCGTCTTCAACATCAAAGGCAATGACTACCGGTTGATCGTAGCCGTCGCGTACAAGTTGCAGATTGTCTACGTGAAGTTTGTCGGCACCCACAAGGAGTACGATGCAGTGGACGCAGAAACCGTTGAAATGGCCTGACTGGCCACGGAGAAAAGCATGGACATCCGCCCTATCCACACCGAAGCAGACTACAAGGACACTCTCAAAGAGATTGCAGTCTTGATGGACTCTGACCCTGATCCGGGCACGCCGGAGGGTGATCGTCTGGACATCCTGTCCACGCTGGTGCATGCCTACGAGGCCAAGCACGTCCCCATTACTGCGCCCGATCCGGTGGAGGCCATCAAATTCCGTATGGATCAAATCGGTCTGTCCGTCAAAGATCTTGAGCCGATCATTGGCAAGAGCAACCGCGTTTACGAAGTTCTGAATCGCCAGCGTCCGCTGACGCTGGCCATGATCCGTAGACTGCACCAGAGCCTGGGCATCCCGGTCGATGTGCTGGTTGCGGAGACGGTTGCCGGGTGATCACCAAACGCTGAGATTGGCTTCTACGCAATGGTGGAACCGCTGGATGGCCCGCCGTCCGAGATCAACTATGGAGTGGATCTGCGACTGCTTGCAGCGGTGTTCGACATCGGCGATGGCACACTCATACACAAATCGCCTGCAGAAGCGAACTAAGCTGGTTTTGGTCAAATACACAAAATAGGACAGAATCATCTGTGATGCGGTAGGGGGGTCATACACACCAAATTACGAACGCCCTGAAAATACTTCTCCCGTAGGTTCGTTGTAGATTGAAAGTCCGCGGGAGTTCGGTGACCTAAGCATCTGGCTCCGGTGGCCGCCGCCAATGGGATCGGCAGAGAATCTTGGTAGGGTCACAGCGGTCGCGGTACTTGCGAGCGATGCCCCGGATTTCCTCCAGGAGTCCCGCCGAAAGGGTGACAGGCTCCAGCCCCAGATTCCGCAGACCCTGGTTTGCCACCCGCAATTCATTCTCGGCCTGCTCGTTGCGGGGATTATCCACAAATGCCACAGGAATATCGGTCAGGGTATGGATCAATCGCGCCAAATCCCGAACACGGTGGGTCTCGGTGGTCTGATTGAAGACCCGGACCCGCTCACCAGGCGCCGGAGGATGATCGACGGCCAATTCGATGCAGCGGACGGTATCGCGGATGTGGATGAAGGCCCGGGTTTGCCCGCCGGTACCATGAACCGTCAGTGGATGGCCCACCGCCGCCTGCATGAGGAAACGGTTGAGCACCGTGCCGAAGTCGCCGTCATAGTCGAAGCGGTTGATGAGCCGCTCGTCCAACTGCGTCTCCGCCGTCTCCGTCCCCCAGACGACACCTTGGTGCAAGTCAGTGATTCGCAATCCGTCGTTTTTGTTGTAGTAGTAAAAAAAGAGCTGATCCTGGGTCTTGGTCAGGTGATAGATGGAGCCGGGATCCGCAGGATAAAGAATTTCCGTTTCTTCGCTTTCCTCGCAGTCCGGCGAGACCAGTTTTACCTTTTGATAGCCCTCGGGCAACTGGAAGCGGGAAGTTTTGTAACCATAGACCCCCATGGTCCCGAGATGTACCAGGTGGCAGTGCGCTTCCAGTCCGCATTCCACCAAGGCGCACAGCACGTTATGGGTGGCGTTGAGGTTGTTGTCCACCGTATAGCGCTTGTGCCAGGAAGACTTCATGGAATACGGGGCGGCACGCTGCTCCGCGAAATGGACAACGGCCTGGGGGCGCCAACGCCCGAGGAAATCCAGGAGTCGCTCATAATTCTTGGCAATGTCCATGGCGGTGAACCCAATCCGCTGCCCGCTGAGGGTTTGCCATACCTGCAAACGCTCCTCCAGGGGCCGGATAGGCGTCAGGGATTCCACTCCGAGTTCGCGATCCTGCCGTCGGCGGACGAAATTGTCGAGGATGTGAACCTCGTGGCCCCTATGGGAGAGGTACAGGCTGGTGGCCCAGCCGCAAAAGCCATCGCCACCCAGAATCACGATCCGCATCGCGTTTTCTTCCTATACGACGTCTTGCCGAGGGAAAGCATTCAGTGCATCGGGACGCGCCGGTACCAGCAGGGACGCAAATATCTCCGTGCAGCGGCGCCAGTCGTGGGCCAGCGCCGCAGTCCGGCAGGCATCACGGGAAACGGACAAGGCGGCCAGGGCGGCCTTGCCCAAATCCTCATCCAGATAACCGTTGATCCCATTCTCGACCACGGTCTGGGGACCCACCACCGGATAAGCGGCGACCGGCACGCCGCAGGCGTTGGCCTCGTAAAGGACCAGTCCCAGGGTGTCGGTGCGGCTGGGAAAGACCATCACGTCAGCGGAAGCCAAGTGGCGCGCCAGCGTCTCCCCCCGCATCAAGCCGAGAAAATGCACCTCGGGGTAGCGTCTTTGCAAATCCGCGCGGAGGGGTCCATCACCGATCACATGCTTGCTGCCGGGTAAATCCAGACGGAGGAACGCCTCGACATTTTTTTCCACCGCCACCCGACCGAAATTCACGAAGGCCGGACGGGGACCGGGCAGATGGGCGAGACGTTCCTCCTCCGGCAAGGGCCGAAAGAGTTCCCCATCCACACCACGTGGCCACAAGCACAGCCGATCCAGTCCGCGCTCCCCCAGCTCCTGGGTCAGGGCCGCATTGGAAACCAGAATACGATCCGCCGCCCCGTGGAACCAGCGCAGGTAGGCGTACCCCCAAGACACGGGAACCGGGAATCGGGCGGCGACATATTCGGGAAAGCGGGTATGGAAGGACGTGGTAAAGATCCAACCCTGTTGCCGGCACCAATTGCGCGCGGCCAGACCCAGGGGGCCTTCGGTGGCGATATGCACGGCATCCGGCAAAAACGCGCTGAAGGTCCTGCCGATACGGCGTTTGGGCCAGAGGGTCAAGCGAATTTCCGGATAGGTTGGGCAAGGGATACTGGTGCCCCCTTCGTTGGTGACCATCCGCACCTCATGCCCCAAATGGCGCAACTGGGTTGCCGTCTGGCTCAGGGTCGTCACCACCCCATTCACTTGCGGGAACCAGGCGTCCGTCACCAGAGCGACCTTCATGGACAATCCGGTGCGCTTTGCGGCAGCCCGCTATGCGCCTGGCGCAGCCATGCCATGGGCACCCACGTCAGGGAAACAAGACCCTTCTGTTCATTCCACGTCGCCATCGCATGCAGTACCCGACCGTCACCCGCCGTCACCGCCTCGTGGTTTTCCCAAAAGTCCCCAGCGGCTTCTGCCAGAAGGCGGCCGGCCCAGGCGCCCACCGACACGACTTCGGTCGCCGCCCGCCAGGCCAAGGCTTCCATGACCGCCTCGGGTATCCAAATGACCAGACGGACGGCCCTTAGCCGCCCTTTATGCCCCGACCGATTCACAGTACATACCGCCTTTCTCAGGCTGGCCGGCCTGATCCAGCAATTCCATGAGATTCAGCAACTCCTCCGAGATCTGCCAGATGCGTTTCTTCAGATCGTCGAGATGCGCACAGGATTCTGCCTGCTGCAGGAGGCAGAGAAACACCGCCTCACGGCGCTCGTCGGCATCCACCTGAAAGCGTCCGGGATGAAAGGCGCCCTTCTCATACAGTTTGGCAATGCGTTTTTGCATCGCATTGAGTTCCACGGTTTTCCTCCATGTCTGGTTGGCGGGAGGTCTGCAGCGATGGTCCGGCCATCCCGATCTTTACGTGGTCTCTGTTCGCAAGCCCGGCACCCGCTGCAAGGTCTTCCCGGACTCAACAGGGCTGCGCCGATCCTCCGTCAAGCCGCGCCGGACGCCTCCTCTTCTTCGTCCAGGGCTTCCAGAACATCCATCAATTCCTGAACCCGATCCATGGCATCGGCCATCCGCACCATCCAAGCCTCCATATCTTCACACTGTCCCGCTTCGCCCATCAGGAACATGAACAGCGTATCGCCCTGGATAGCCGCGGCCTCCGGGGCGCGATCGGGCGCATAGATACCACCGGCGTAATGTTGGGCTATTTGCTCTTCCACCGCATTGCGTTCCATACATCCTCCTGCCAGTCGACCATCAAGGGTGGGATACCCGAACGCAGAGTACCATTCGAATGTGACAGTTTTATGAAACCGGTTTCGTCGGCTTCGACATATTCCTCGGGCTTGCACCGGAGCCGGTCGTGATCCTGGCGAACCAGGCGCGGGGAGCTTATGAAGCCCCTGAAAGGCGGTCCCCCTAGCGCGGTTGCCCAGGTTGCCGCTGGAACTGAACGGCCGATGCACCTCGGACCTGTCGGGTGACCAGATAGAATGTGCGCCTGCACCCCCGAACGCTCCTCTGGATGGGCCGATCGTTTTTTCTTGACGTGCTTCTGCGGGGTGGTGTAAAAGCTCGACATCATTTTGCGTTAGGAGGCAGCGAGGCTTGGACAGTCACCCTAGTAGGCCCCATGGGGGCAACTCAGGGCCCGGGATCTGGGGCGGCTTGGCCAAGTAACGCTTGCGCCACCGCCTGGCCCTCGGGCGGTGTGAACCATTTTTCCCTATTCACAAGTTGAATGCCGATCTTGCTTTGGGCAAGATCGGCGGGATGGTTATGTCAAAGTCGCGCTCCATTGTTCATAGTGGAGGATGCGTTATGTCGGCCATACCGGAAACCTCTGCGGCACCCACCGAGGCGGATCTATCAACTGCGTCACCATCCCTCCTGGTGGCGGCGTCATCACCTATGCCCAGACGGGCGCAATGTACGGCATCGGCTTTTTTATCCCTTTCTTGTTGCTCATGATTCCCGTGGCCTACGTCGTACAGGAGATGACCGTCCGCCTGGGTGCCGTGACTCATCGCGGCCACGCCGAAATGATCTGGGGCCGCTATGGCGCCTTTTGGGGCGTGTTTTCCCTGCTCGATCTCACCGTTCCAACATCCTGACCCTGGTGACCGAGTTCATCGGCATCCGGGTGGGCATGAGCATCTTTTCCGTATCCCCTTTCCTTTCGGTGCCGATCGCCTGGATATTCGTCGCCTCCATCATGATTTTTTTGCATTACAGCACCTGGGAACGCTTGGCGCTGTGGATCGCCGCCGGCAACATCATTTTCGTACCCCTGGCCATTGCCGCGCATCCGGACTGGAGTCAGGTCGTTGCCGCCATCGGTAACTGGCATATCCCTGCCGCCGCCGCCCTGGGTGCCTTTACCTATGTCATCCTCGCCAATCTCGGCACCACCATTGCCCCCTGGATGCTGTTTTTCGAGCAATCCTCCGTCGTCGACAAGGGACTTACCGTCAATGACATCCCCAGCAGTCAGACGGACACGGCCATCGGCAGCCTCTCCATGGGGATCATCGCCATCGCCATTGTCGTGCTGACGGGAACGCTGGTCTACGGACACACGGGCGCGGCCAACTTTGATATACAGGCCATACTGCACATCCTGCGGCAAAGCAGCCTGGGCAGCATCGGAACCGCCCTGTTTGCCCTGGGCCTCGTCGAGGCCGGACTGATAGCGGCCATCGCCATTACCGCCAGCACCTCCTGGGCGGTGGGCGAGGCGCTCAAACTGCCCCGCAGCCTGAATCTTAAACCACAACGCGCATTGCCTTTCTATCTGTCCGGCATACTCAGCGCCGCCATGGTGGTCCTGATTCCTCATATCCCCCTAGGCTTCCTGAACCTGACCGTCCAGGTGATCGCCTCCATTTTCATGCCCGCCGCCATGCTGTTCCTGCTCATGCTGCTCAATGACCAGGAGATCATGGGCAGTTACGTCAATCGGCCCTGGCAGAACTACTCGGCTTTCGCCATCGTCGGCTTCCTCATCCTGGCCAACGGACTGTAGGCTATACCGTGGTATTCCCTTCCTCCTAAGGAGTTCCCATGCACCGCAAAGAAGATTTTCATTCGGCGCCAACCCAGGATTTTCTGGAGTTTTTCGAGGAGGAAACCCATCTGGAGCCCCAACCCCTCACCCGCGCCCCCGTTCGGGGATGGATCCAGGTCGCCTTCTGGGGTCTGCGGATCTACATCGCGGTGATGCTGGTCATGGTGGCCATCGGTTTCGTGCGCGGAATTCATTGACCGGGGAATATCCGCCATGACGCCACAGATGCCCGACCTCGTTCTCACCGCGGAAGACCTGCTCCTCGCCTTTGTCCTGGGTGCCCTCATTGGTATTGAGCGGCAATGGCGCCAACGGACTGCGGGCCTGCGTACCAATACGCTGGTGGCGGTGGGTGCCGCCATCTTCGTGGACCTGGCCCTGCGCATGGGCGGATCGGCGGAAGCCATCCGGGTGGTCGCTTACGTCGTTTCGGGTGTGGGCTTTTTGGGCGCGGGAACCATCATGAAGGAAGGCGCCAACGTGCGCGGCCTCAACACCGCCGCGACATTCTGGGGTTCGGCGGCCGTCGG
>NZ_DAHVHY010000053.1 GCF_027322205.1 Acidithiobacillus sp. | reverse complement strand
TATCATGATGGGGTTACCATAGTTATGATGGAACATTGTGATGTGGCAGCATGTGTGGCAATTGTTTTAGATGATATGGATCGAGTGAAGAGGTTGTCTGACTTATGAAATGGCTGGGCCCAGATGGTTTGATGTTCACTGCTTATGCCCTGCCATTATTCTGTTTTCCTCTGAGTACGGCGGGTGCTGGCATCTCAGTGGGGCTTTTACTGGTAATTTATGCTGTAAGTGGGCATTGGCGGGAATGGCGCCGGATCTTCGCACGGCCTTGGGCGGTACCACTTATGCTGCTCATCAGTTGGACGCTTCTTGGCCTGTTATGGACTACGGATATGTTCTTCGGGCTGAAGGTCGTGGAAGCCACCAGTTACGGTATTTTGGCGTTTATAGGCGCCACATTGCCCTGGAAGGCGCGCTGGATAAAGCTATTCATTAGGCTATTCCTTTCTGGTTTGTTGATCAACGAATTCCTGGCAGTCATGATGACTTGGGGAGTTTTTCCATGGAATAATACCGGCAGTATAGCCTATACGGGTTTTTGTGGTCATATTTTCCTTTCTTTGGCAATCGCCCACGCACTTTTGTGGCTGACCTGGGATTTTAGGCAGCAATGGAACTTTCCCCGCTGGGCCAATTTGCTCGTCAGCCTGTTATTGTTTATGCAACTATCTGTTATATCTGGGCGTTCTGGGCAACTACTACTGGTGCTTTTGCTTCCTGTGGCGATTTGGATGGTCTATCCCGGACGCTGGCGTTACTGGGTATCGATGGTTTTCACGGTGGCCGTCGCGGGATTGTTTGCGATACCCTCTATTCGTGCCCACTTCATGGTTGGGTTTCATGAGTTGTTGACTTTCAACCTAAATCACGCAGATGTTTATTCAAGCTGGGGTATTCGTCTCTTGGCAATGATTGGCGGTGTGATGATGTTCCTTGCCCATCCATTTTTTGGGGTTGGGACAGGTGATTTTTATCCCGTTATACTGAAAATGCAGGCCGCGCATCAAATTCCCGCGACCCCCGGCTTTATCATGAATACGGCGGCTAACAGCTATATCAGTGAAGCGGCATCTTTGGGGATTGTCGGTCTTGGGCTTTTCCTCTGGTTTCTCTGGTCTCTGGGGCGTGAAATGTGGGGGGCGCGTGATCTTCCGCAGAACTGGTTCGCACTTACTTATTTCTCCATTTATCTCATCGGTGGACTTTTCGATGGTTTGAGTTGGGGATATGCAGATGCTGTTACTATCGCGCTGCTGGCGGGCTTACCCTTATACCACAGGTCTGTGATTGAGCCTGCAGAGCTGAGCGCCCCATAATGGGTGCTCGTCTGTCGGTGGTTTATATTACTAAAAACGCCGGACAGCATTTTGCCCGGTCACTAGCGAGCGTGGCCAACATCGCCGACGAGTTGCTGGTGGTAGATAGCGGTTCTCAGGATAATACGTTAATGGTAGCGCGAAGCGCGGGTGCTCGTATCATCGAGCGCGCCTGGCCTGGCTTTGCTGCGCAGCGACAGTTTGCCGTGGCGGCGGCGGAAAATCCGTGGGTTCTCATGATGGATGCCGATGAAATACTAACCGAGACGGCAGCGAAGGCTATCCGAAATACTTTCTTGATCGGGGAACCTGCAGGTGTGGTGGGTTATCTGCTTGAGCGCATAAGTTTTTTTCACGGTAAAGAAATTTGTTATGGCGATTGGGCGCATGACCGGGTATTGCGTTTGTTTGACCGCCGATGTGGTGCTTATGGGGAGAATCTGGTGCATGAGGCGTGGGAGACTCATGGAATTGTCAAGCCTATCCCAGGTCGTGCGCTACACCATTACTCCTACGCTAATTATGGCGAGTTACTCAATAAAATGCACCTTTACGCCACCCTCAACGCCCAGCAGGTCCACCAGCGCGGCAAAGTGCTCCACGCTTACATGCCCATGACCCATGCACTGGCCGCTTTTTGGCGCGGCTATTTCTGGCGCTTGGGATTTCTGGATGGGGTGGAGGGTGCCGCCATTGCCTGGACGACGGCGCTGGGAGCGTTCATGAAATATGCCATTGCGCTGGAACTCAGAGACCATAATCAGCAATGAAGATTTTGATGGTGCGCCTGAGTTCCATGGGCGACGTGCTGCATACCCTGCCGGCGCTGACGGATTTGCAGCGGACCCGGCTGGATCTGCGCTTACATTGGTTGATTGAGCCTGCATTCGCGCCCATCGCACAGCTGCATCCGGGGGTCACGCGGGTGATTCCCTTCTCTCTGCGCAACTATAAAAAACAGTGGCGTGAGCTGGCGTCCGCGGTACGGGATTTACGCCGGGCTTTACGGGTGGAGCATTACGACCACATTCTCGATGCCCAGGGCCTCTACAAAAGCGCCTTGCTGGGCCGTCTGGGCGGTGCGCCCCTGTGGGGTTTGGATGCCGCCAGCGCTCGCGAGCCGGGTGCCACCCGGCTTTACCATCGCCGCTTTCCGGTGTCCTGGGGGCAGTCTGCCATCAGCCGGAATCGCCAACTATTCGCGCAGGCTTTAGACTACCCCCTGCCGGAAACACCGCCGGATTATGGTTTGCAGGGGGCCGCCGCGCATCTGCGTAAAGACACATTGGCGCAGCCTTGGGGTGAACTGGTGCAGCAGCCCTTTGTGCTGGGTTTTCACGGGACCTCGTGGGAGAACAAGGAATGGCAGGAAGACTATTGGCGGGCATTGGCCGTTCCCTTGCGACAGGCGGGATTGCGTTTGTTGCTGCCCGCAGGCAGTGCGCGGGAAGCGGCGCGCGCGCAGCGGATCGCGACACAGGCGGACAATGTGCTGGCGCTGCCCACTCTTACCTTGCTGGAGCTTGCCGCCTTGATCGTGCGGGCTGATGCCTATGTCGGTATGGATACAGGCCTTTCTTATCTGGCCGGTGCCCTGGGGCTGGCGGGGGTTACTTTGTACGGACCGACGGCCAGTGGGCGGTTTTCTGTGGCGGAGCACCGTCAGGCCACCCTGCAAAGTCCCGAGCCTTGCGCGCCTTGCGGTAAATCCCGATGCCCGTTGCCGGAAGCGAAAAATGGTCTGATACTCTGCCAGCAGGCGTTACGCCCGGAGCAGGTCTGGACGGCCTTATCCCCTTTACTGGAGCACTGATCATGAACCCCCCCCTGGTGCTCCTGCCGGACGAGCGCCGCCGCTATCGGCGCCATCAGTTCTGGACGGATCACGGCATTTTCCGCGAACTGTTTTATGCGAATTTTCACGAGATTGCGCCAGGGGTGTTTCGCTCGGCCCAGCCGTCACCGGTCCAGTTACGGCACTGGCAGCAAAAGCATGGTCTCTGCACGGTATTAAACCTGCGTGCTCCAGCACCCCACGAACCCCATTACCGTCTGGAGCAGGAAACTTGTGATGCCCTGGGCATGACGCACCTGACCCTGCACGGCTTTGGCTCCCGGGATCTACCGGAACGTAGTCAGTTGCTGGCGGCCATAGAGGTACTGGATCAATTACCCCAACCTTTTTTACTGCATTGCAAATCCGGCGCGGATCGTGCCGGTTTCATCAGCGTGCTGTATCTGCATCTGGTGCTGGGGACACCCCTCAGCGAAGCGCAGCGGCAACTGCGTTTGTGGCCTTTCGGTCATATCCGGCACGCCAATACCGGCATTCTCGACTGGTTTTTCATCAGTTACCACGATGCTGCCGCCTGCCATCCCGGCTTGACCCTGCGTGACTGGATCAAGGACGGGTATGATCGCGAGCTCGTCCTGAAAAACTTCCGGCCCTGGTATCGTCTGGACTGGCTGACCGACCGTATTTTGCACCGCGAATGATGAGTCGCCGCCTCTACGCCTTTCTGCTCTGGCTGCTCAGCCCAGTCGTTCTGGGTTTTACCCTCTGGCGGGCCTGGCGACGACCTGCCTACCGGGAGCGCTGGTGGGAGCGTTTCGGCTGGGGGCCGCGCCGTTCGGATCGGCCTATCTGGATTCATGCGGTGAGTGTGGGGGAGACCATCGCGGCGATTCCCCTGGTGCGGGCTTTGCAGGCACGTTATCCGGAGGTGCCCATTCTGATGACCAGCACAACGCCGACGGGAGCTGCTGTAGTCAGTCAGCGTTTGGGTACGGAAGTGCTGCAGTATTACCTGCCTTATGACCTGTCCGCGGCGGTCACGCGCTTTTTGCGCCGCCAGCGACCGCGTCTGGGAATCATCATGGAAACGGAGATCTGGCCCAATCTCTGTCATGCCGCCAGCCGCGAGGGCGTGCCCCTGATGCTGGCCAATGCCCGGCTCTCGCAGCGCTCGCTTCGGGGTTACGCCCGTTTCCGGACGCTCTTTGCCCCCGCATTGGCCAGTATGAGCGCTGTTGCGGCCCAGAGTTCGGAGGATGCGGCGGCTTTTCGCCGCTTGGGGGCAGAGCATGTGGTGGTGACCGGTAATATCAAATATGACTTGCCGGAACCCGTCGCCGCGCGGGAGCGGGGGCGCCAGTGGCAGCAGCGCTTCGCTGGCCGACCGGTCTGGGTATTCGCTTCTACGCATGCTGGTGAGGAGCAGATGGCGCTGGCGGCGCTGGAAGAGTTGCAGCGCCAATGGCCGGATCTGCTGCTGGTGCTGATTCCCCGCCATCCCTCGCGGCGACTGGAAGTGATGGCACGAATGCAGGCAAAGGGGGTGTCCTTTGCCTTGCGCTCGCGTGCCGAGGACGTGGGGGCGCGCGCGGTTTTTCTGATAGATACACTGGGTGAGGTGATGGACTTCTACGCGGCGGCAGATGTGGTGACCATCGGTGGCAGTTTTGTGCCGGCGGGGGGGCATAATCCCTTGGAAGCTGCAGCACTGGCCCGCCCTGTTACCTTCGGCCCGTATATGGATAATTTTAAGGGTATCACCCAGGATTTGCTGGCGGCCAACGCTGCGGTTCAGGTTGTGGATGTCGAGGCCCTGGTAGCGCAGTTGGGGGCGTGGTTGACTACCCAGGAGCCAGCGACAGAGATGGGCGACCGGGCCTTGGCGTTTCTGCAGCAGCAGCGTGGCGCGCTGGGGCGTACTTTTTCCCTGCTAGATCATATCGTTCCGTAAGCATTTTAATAGGGATAGTCCCAGCCTTCCGGCTGATCCTTGAAACGACGGTGAACCCACCAGTACTGTTCAGGGGCTTTACGGATAGCGGTCTCCAGTGCGACATTCATCGCCGTGGCATCTGCTTTCGCATCGCCGCTCGGGAAAGACTTGGGCATAGGCACAATCTCGATCCGAAAACCCTCACCACCCGGTAACCGATAGGCAAAGAGTCCGAACACCGGGCTTCCGCGTCGCGCCGCCAGCCGACCCAGCAAAGGTGTCGTGCAGGCAGGACGGCCAAAGAACGGGGCATAATCCCCTTCGCGCGGATCGACGTTCTGATCTGGAAGTATACCGATCACTTTTCCCTGCTGCAGCGCGTGGAGCAGGGGGCGGATACCACCCCCCTTGGGGACCAACTGCACACCGCTGCGCCCGCGTCCGGCCACCATGCGTGCGTTGACGGCCGGATTGCCGGTTTCCATGTAGAGCACGGTTACCGGCCAGCGTTGCCCGATGTAGAGTACCGCGGCTTCCCAGGCTCCCAGGTGCGCGGTGAAGAGAATAACCCCATGTCCCTTGGCTAAAGCGGCGTCCAGCAGATCGTCCCCACGCACTTCGCGGATCAGGCCGAGGGCGCGGGGCAAGGGCCAGTACCACAGTGGTCCCAACTCCAGGGCCGCCTGGCCCAGTGCCCGGAAATGTGCGCGCCGCAAGGTATGCCGCTGGGCCAGGTTCATTATGGGGAAAGCAATGGCGAGGTTGGCGTCCACCACCTTGCGCGCCCGTGTCATACTGAGCCGCACCAAATCACCGAGCATTGCACCGAGGGCCGTACGCCAACGCCGCGGCAGGAAACCCGCCCCGCGCAGAATGCCCGCTGCCAGTGAGGCTACCGCCTTTTGCCGCAGATTTCCCTGTACCTCAGCCACTTTCCCTTGGCCTCCTCCATTCTGTGGCAGGTATTGTAGGACAGGGCGGAGCGTTCGGATACCCATTGTTCGCATGGCATTGCCCGCGAAGAGGCTCCCGGACTACCGGTGCAGCGCCCGCCGCAGGCGATCCAGGCCTTCCTCCAACACGCTTCGCGGTGCGGCGAAATTCAGGCGCACAAAACCCGCGCCGCCCGGCCCGAAACTGGGGCCGGGATTGAGGCCGAGACCAGCTTGCAGCAGTCGCCGAGCGAGCGTCTCGTCGTCGCCGTAATGGTGCATATCCAGCCAGGCCAGATAGCCGAACTCCGGTTGCCGGTAGCCGACTTCGGGTAGCTCCCGCATCAAATACTCGCTGATGAGGCGGGCGTTATTGCTCAGATACCGGCGCAATGCGGCCTGCCACTCCGCACCGTGTCGCCAGACGCTGGTCATGGCGGTCAGGGCGAAGAGATTGGTGTGCTGAATCTGGCTGCGGTGGACTTCATTCAGAAAGGTACGACGCAGCTCAGCATCGGGGATGACGCTGATCCCGCCACCCAGTCCCGCCAGATTGAAACTTTTGCCGGCAGAGGTCAGGAGTATCGACCGCGGAAAGCGGCTGGGGAAAGGGTAGTGCGGATGCTGGCTGAGATCGGCATGGATTTCATCGCTGACCACCACGCAGCCGGCATCGGCGCAGAGTGTGCCCAGTCGTTGCAGCTCTTCCGGTGTCCAGACTCGCCCCACCGGGTTGTGGGGCGAGCAGAGGAGCAGCAGTTTCGCCCGCTGGACGGCGATTTCCAGGGCATCCCAGTTCATGCGGTAATGGCCGGTGTCATCCGTGATCAGCGGAGCCAGCAGCAATTCCCGCCCGTTGTCCTCCACTGCAGTCATGAACGGCGGATAAATGGGAGGCATGACGATGATCGCTTCGCCCGGCCGGGTGAAGGCGCGCACGGCTGCGTAAAGGGCAGGAACGACACCGCTGATGCAGGCGACCGCATCGCTTTCCGGCCGCCAGCTATGGCGCCTGGCCAGCCAGTCGGCGGCGGCCTGCAACATGGTCCCTTCATTGCCCGGATAACCGAAAACGGGATGCCGCAGACGTTCCTGCAAATCGGCGATGACCGCGTCGGGTACGGCGAAATCCATATCTGCCACCCACATGGGCAGCACTTCAGCACCAAAACGTTCTGCCGCACCGTCCCATTTAAGGGATCCGGTTCCGCGTCGTGGAATGACCCGGTCGAAGTCGACGCCGTCCTGCTCCGCGCTCATAAGCGCTCCCAGATGGTCACCTGCGCGATACTGTGCTGATATTTGCGCGCCGTTTCGCGGATGACAAAGGACAAATCCTGCGGGCTGTCATCGCGCAGACGGAATGGCCCAGACAAAATTTCCCGCAGGGCGTCAAAGGTGCTCAGACTCTCCCCATCCCGTTTGAAACCGCCGAGCCATTCCGTCCGCGCGGTGTATTCTTCCAGCCAGGTATAGGGCGAAGTGATGACCAGCAAACCGCCGGGAAGGATGCGGTCGGCAATGTCCTCCAGAAATTTGCGGGGATGGTGCAGGCGGTCGATGAGGTTGGCCGCCACGACCAGATCATAATCCCGATACAAAGGCTTCAGATTGCAGGCGTCCGCCTGGAAGAAGCGAACCCGGTGCGCCGTCCCGGCCAGACCCAGGGCGCCGAGATCGGCCGTTTGATAACTTTGCAGTTCACCTTCTTCGGTCAGCGTGTAGGAGAAGTGCCCGCGCTCGCGCAGTTGCACGCCGACGCTGATGAAGCGTGCCGAGAAGTCGAGGCCGGTGACCTCAGGGCAGTGCTTTGCCAGTTCAAAACTGCCGCGGCCTACGGCACAACCAATGTCCAGAGCGCGACGTAAAGGCTTGCCCGCCATAGCCTCCACAGCGATGCGCGCGACTTCCACCGCAAAATTGGCCACCCCATAGTAGTCGCGTCCATAGTGAAATTCCGCATACTGGGAGACCAGGGCGTCACTCTCATAGACCGGTATCTCAGGCAGTGCATTGGGCGAGGCCACATAACGGAACCCCGCGTGCTGGAAGAAATGGCGGCGGAAGGCGTAGCGGGCCTCCTGCTGCGTTTCGTTGCCGAGACTGATGAATGAGCCGCCCTTGATGAGATTGTGCTGTTGGTCGAAGGTGGGCACCGTGAAGTCATCATAAACCGGATGCACCTCGAAACCGGAAAAGGGATAGATGGGTGTCGCGGTCCATTGCCAGACGTTGCCGACCACATCGTAGAAATCCCCCTGTTTGAATTGATCTACGGGGCAGGGCGAGCAGCCTGCGGCGAGTCCGATATTGCCAGGCACCGCGTCGTCCCAGACATCACTGTCCGTCAGTCCACTGAGATCACGCAGGCGCCGCCATTCATCCTCGCTGGGCAGGCGCAGGCTCTGACCGGTCCGGGCCGATTTCCAGCGGCAGAAAGCATCGGCCTCCAGCGCGTTCACCTCCACCGGCCAGTTCCGCGGCATGGGGCGCTCCTCCGCGATCAGGCGCAGCCGCCAGGTGTCCTGATCCGGGACCCAGAAAGTCGGATGCCGGGCCTGGCTGAAGCGGCGCCAGCGATCTCCCTCTGCGGTCCACCAGCGGCTGTCGCTGTAGCCATCCTGCTCAACGAAAGCCAGGAATTCCTGATTGCTCACCAAAAAGCGGGAGGCATGAAAGGGCTGCAACGCCGCCTGATGAAGGCCATATTCATTATCCCAGCCATAACGAGGATCCGCGCGTTCTTTGCCCAGACGGACGGCGCCGCTGGCCACGGCCTGCAGGATGTTGTCCGGCGCGGCCCCTGCGGGGGTCCAGGGACGGAAGGCTTCCACAGGCCGAACGCGGGACAGGGGCAATTGCCGCATGAGCACCGAACTGGTCTCCAGATGGATATTTTCATGCTCAATGCCCATGAGGATCACCCACCACGGTGAATCCCAGGTGATGGGCAGGGACAGGGGCATCTCGCGGATCAGACCGTCCACCAGTTCCCGCACCCGCTGCCGGTACTGACGGACGTCGTCGACGGAGGGCCAGTCGTAGTGGGTTTCGTCCAGGTCGTCCCAGGACATTTCATCGACGCCGACCGCAAAAACGGACTCTAAACGTGGATCGAGGCGCTGTCCGATCAGTCCGGCCACCTGGAGTTTATTTACATAGAAGGTGGCGCTATGGCCGAAATAAAAGATCAGGGGATGACGCAGGGGAATGGCCTTCTCATACCACGCCGCCGGTTCCGCCAGGTGATCAAAAAGCTGTTCATACAGCGAAAAAGTCTCGTGAAAGGTCCTGCGAATCTCTTCCCGCTTTTGCTCTGCATGCTCGCCGTCGAGACGGAGCGCAGCGATACGTGTACGCGCCATGGATTCCCCTTCTGTACGTCCTTGGTGTCTTGGTGAGTCAGTTTAACACAAGATACCGTCCGGTCGGATGCGTGGGAAGGGGTGGTCTCAACTACAGGCGGCAGTTCAGGCAGGTAGTTACCGCCTGAGTTAAACACCGCCATTATAGTCCATCTGCCGCCAAGCCTCGAAGACCGCGACAGCACAGGCGTTGGACAGATTCAGGCTGCGCTGGCCGGAGCGCATGGGCAGGCGCAGTACCTGCGTGGCGGGCAGGCTGTCCAGGAGGCTGGCAGGCAAGCCGCGGGTCTCCGGGCCGAAAAGCAGCGCATCGCCGGGCTGGTACGCGACGTCGTGATAAAGCCGCGTTCCCTTGGTGCTGAATGCAAAGACGTGCGCATCGCCTAAAAATGCCCGGCAGGCCGCCCAGTCCGCATGGCGATATACCTGCGCGAACTCGTGATAGTCCAGCCCGGCGCGGCGCAGGCGGTGGTCATCCCAGGCGAAACCCAGAGGCTCCACGAGATGCAGGGTGGCTCCGGTGTTAGCGCAGAGGCGGATGATATTGCCGGTATTGGGGGGGATCTCCGGCTCATAGAGGATGACGTGCAAAAATGGCGCAAGCAACAATGGACGCTCAGAGGGCACGGGCGAGCACCCAGATGTCAATGCGCTGTACCCCGGTATCCCGCAGGGTGCTGGCAATCTGGGCGGCGGTGGTTCCGGTCGTGAGTACATCATCGACGACGGCGACGTGATCCGGAACGCGCCCGCGCAGGGCAAAGGCCGCATCCAGATTGTCCCGCCGGGCGGCCGCGCTCAGGCCGAGTTGGTGGCCGGTATTGCGGCGACGCTGCAGTGCTCCGGGGATGACCGGGATTTTCCAGCGTTTGCCCCAGTGACGGGCGAGCAGCATGGATTGGTTGTAACCGCGTTCGCGCAGGCGCTGGCGATGCAGAGGCACGGGCAGCAGCGCGTCCGGGCGGGACGGCGGATGCTCGCCCCAGGCACTGGCCCAGGCATCGGCCAGTGGCCTGGTCCAGTCCAGACGCTGCTGAAACTTCCACGCGATGATGGCGGTGTTCAGGGGTTCGGCATAGATAAACGGGGTATAGACATGGTCATAGGTGGGGGCTTCCACCGAGCAGACCGGGCAGTCCCTGTTGTCTGACAAGGGTAGCGCGCAATAACTGCAACGCTCGGCGGGCAGACGCGGCCAGTCGCCGAAACAGCCGGCACAGAGCGGGGCACCGGGCGCGGCACAGGCACGACAGCATTCCGGAAACAGCCAGTGGCTGAAGCGCCCCACGGCGTCGTGTAGCCGATACAGGCGTGGAAGGATCCGTTGCAAGAAGTTCCTTTGCTTATTAGTAAAGTCGTTTGGCAACGCCAGTCGTTGTCACCGGATGTGATTCTCTCGCCCCCGCCCTCCATTGACAAGGCACAGGCCCCTCCCTATAAGAAGCTATGCATACGGAACGGGAAGAACAATGGCGTGTGGAATTGTCCGCCTTGCGTGCGCAGGACCTCTGGCGGGAGTTGCAGGTCCTGCAACCCGCGCCTGAGCGTGGGCCGCCCACTTTTGTGGGGGCGCAGGGCGAACCGCTCTTGTCCTTTGCCAGCAATGATTATCTGGGCCTGAGCGCAGAACCGGCCTTACGTGACGCCGCCATCGCCGAGATCCAGCAGAGCGGGGTAGGGGCTGGTGCGGCGCCCCTGCTTGGTGGCGAGCGGCGCGCCCATGCGGCGCTGGCAGACGCCCTGGCCCGCTGGCTGGGGGTAGAGGCGGTGCTGCTCTTCGGTAGCGGTTATCTGGCCAACCTGGGCGTCATCTCCACGCTGGTCGGACGCGGTGATCGCGTCTATGCCGACCGTCTCAACCACGCCTCGTTGGTGGACGGGGTGCGCCTCTCCGGTGCGCGCCTGCACCGCTACCGGCATGGCGACATGACGCATCTGGCGCAATGGCTGGAATGCGGCGGCCGGGGGCGGGCCTGGATCATCACAGACGGGGTGTTCAGCATGGATGGCGATATCGCCCCGCTCCCTGAACTCGCCACCCTGGCACAGCGGTATGGCGCAGGGATCATTCTCGACGAGGCCCATGCCTTTGGAGTGCTGGGGAGGGAAGGGCAAGGCACTGCGGCGCACTGGAACATGGACATCCACGGGGTAGACGTCATCATGGGCACCCTGGGTAAGGCCTTCGGTGTTTACGGCGCCTTCGTGGCGGGGAGTCGGGACCTGGTGGATCTCCTGCGCAATCGCGCCCGCAGCTTCATCTACCATACCGCCCTGCCCTCCGCCTTGGCGGCTGCCGCCCTCGTCGCGCTCGACCTTTTACGGCATGGGGATGCCCGGCGCGAGCGCCTGACACAGCACCGGCAGCATCTGCGTGCGCAAGTGCCCGACGCCCCCTGGCTGGCCAGCGAGACGCCTATTCAGGGCCTCCTGCTGGGCGATGCGCGGCGGGCGCTGACGGTCAGCGCCCAATTGCGCCGTGCCGGCCTCTACTGCCCAGCGGTGCGGCCACCGACGGTGCCTACCGATAGTGCCCGTCTGCGTATCACCCTCAGTGCGGCACACCGTCACGATGATATCGAGCTTCTGGCTAGCGCGCTCCGGGAGGTCTTATGAACTGGGCGCGTCAGGTCAGTGGTCAGGGACGCCCGCTGGTGCTGCTTCATGGCTGGGGGATGGAAAGCCGTGTCTTCGCTTCTTGGCGGCCCCTTCTGGATGCGCATTTCACCTGCATCAGCTACGATCTCCCCGGTCACGGGCAGACGCCCTGTGCGCCCTCCGGCCTGGCTTGGTCCGCCAGTCTGGAGGGTCTTCGTCAGATGCTTGCCCAGGAGGCCCCCAAGCCCCTGTTGCTCGGCTGGTCCCTCGGGGGCTTATTGGTCTTGGGCATCGCCTTGCAGCACCCTGAATTATTGGAGGGACTGGTGCTGATATCCAGTTCTCCCGCCTTTTGCCAGCGCCCCGACTGGTCTCCGGCCATCCCTGCCGCGACTCTGGAGGATTTCGCGCAACGCCTGCGCGAAGATCCGCAGGGTACCCGGCGGCGCTTCCTCGCCCTGCAAGTGTTGAACGATCCACAAGGACGCCGCGCTCTGGAGGGCCTCAGCGCTTGGCCCATGCCGGATCAGATTTGTCTCGCCGATGGGCTGGGGCTGCTGCGGGCGGTGGATTTGCGCAGCCAACTGAGGAGACTACCCATACCGGTGCATATCGTGCATGGGCGACAGGACCGCATTGTGCCCATCGGTGCCGCCGATTATCTCCACACGCGGTTGTCTGGTAGTTGGCTCACCCGGTTAGATCAGGCAGGCCACGCCCCTTTTCTGTCGCATCCGCAAGCCTGTACCCACGCGCTGCTGGAGACTTGGGGATGAGCTCCGGCAACCCGTCCTTCTTCATGGAAAAACGCGCCGTGCGACGGGCTTTTGAGCAGGCAGCGGCCGCGTATGAAACCAGTGCCGTCTTGCAGGATCAGGTTGGCGCGCAGCTCATTGAGCGACTGGACCTCGTCAAGCTGGAACCCCAATGGATACTCGACGTGGGCAGCGGTACCGGCCTGCAAAGCCGCCGTCTCAATCGCCGCTATCCCAAGGCGCGGCTGCTCGCCCTGGATCTGGCGTCGAATATGTTACAGCAGGCCCGGCGTCGCAAAGGCTGGCGGCAGCGTCAGCATTTTTGCCAGGGTGATGCGGAAAGCCTGCCACTGGCGACGGCCACTATCGACCTGCTCTACGCCAATATGTCCATTCAGTGGTGCAATGATCTGGATCAAGTGCTGTGCGAGTTTGCGCGGGTATTGCGTCCCGGCGGCCTGCTGATGTTCAGCACCCTCGGTCCGGACACTCTCAAAGAACTGCGTCAGGCCTTTGCGGCGGTGGACGACCAGCCCCATGTCAGTCATTTCATCGACATGCATGATATTGGCGATGCCTTGGTGCGTCAGGGCTACGAAATGCCGGTGCTGGATGTAGAACATTATCAGCTCACCTATGCGACGGTGGATGGTCTCCTCCGCGACTTGCGTAACATCGGTGCCACCAATGCCGCCGCAGGGCGCACCCGTGGCCTGCTCACACCGCGCCGCTTGCAGGTGCTGCGCCAGGCCTACGAGGGTTTGCGCGCCGATGGTCGGTTGCCCGCCACCTATGAAGTCGTCTATGGGCATGCCTGGAGCAGCGGTCCACGCGCCCTTCCGCGTGCAGACGGCAGTGTCGCCATCCCCTTGACCCAACTGCGCCGCCGCCCGTGACGCAGGAACAGCCATCGCCGAAGCAGCAAATGCGCCAGGCGCGCGGACTTTTCATCACCGGTACCGACACGGGCGTCGGCAAAACCGCTGTCACGGCGGCGCTGGCGCGGCTCTGCGCCGGTCACGGCATGCGCGTTGCGGCCCTCAAACCCATTGTCTCGGGGGTCGGAGCCGACGGTACCTGGGAGGACGTGGAAATTTTGCGCGCCGCCAGC
>NZ_DAHVHY010000052.1 GCF_027322205.1 Acidithiobacillus sp. | reverse complement strand
CACCGCCACCACCACCACCGCCACCAACCGCAAAGCGCGGGCGCTATGGACTTGATGACGATACGTTTTCCCAGATATTTCTTGATCATGATTGAGCATGTTTTTGGATGGAGAATCAGATGGCGCGCGAAAATACGTTGACTCGGGAATTTTTACGGCACTTCATTCCTGCAGTACTGCTGAATGCTGTGTTGGTGCTTGGCATTCTCGCATTGGGACAGTACCTGCTGATCCGCCAGGCGGAAAATCAGGAGCTTTCCGCCATACACAATGAATTTCATCAGCTAACAGCGGTTTATGCGCAGCAGGTCCTTGGCGCCGCCAGTGCTCTGGCAGGCAATCCAGGCGTGGTGGCTGCTTTTGCTACAGCGCCTTCCGCAAGTCAACGTACCCAACTTGGCGCGGAGTCCGATAGCTTGTATCGCGCTCTCAAGGCACAATATGGCCATGCCATCGTAGTGTTCATCGCCAACCAGCACGTATTGTATCGAGCAAATAAACCAACATTTTATGGCGATCATATACTTCCACGCCCAGATATTTCTGAGGTAATGAAAACTGGTTTGCCGGTGGCTGATCTAGGCTTGCTGAAGATTGTTGGTTATTCTGTAAATGGCGTTGCGCCTGTGCTTTCTAATAACGGCAATGCGATCGGGGTTGCCCAAGTCAGTCTGCCTATTGCTTCGTTATATGGTCGCATATTGCACGATATTCCAGGGAGCCGCATAGCCATCTTGATCCATCACGGCGTCACTCCATCGAATAAGTTTCAGGGCAAGGCAGTGGGAGACAATGTTTTCAGCTATGTCAGTTCTCCAGACTTTCAGGAATATATTGCCAAGCATCCCAATGTATTACATGCGAATTACACTAGCATTGCTATGTTTAAGAATGGTGAGTTTTACCATCTCTTTGTGATTCCTCTGACGGGATATGATAAGAAACCTCTGGGTCTTGCTGTATTTGGTTACAATGTAACAAACACGCTACGCATCGCAGCGATTACGCTTGGTGCCTCTTTGGCTTTAAGTGCTTTAGTATTTCTCTTGATCGGACTCAATCTGAAACACTTTGTCGAGCGGCGTATTCTTGCCCCGGTAGTGGAATTGGCGAGGCGGCTGCGGGCTATTTCTCTGGGGGAGCGATTGGAACAATCGGTAAAACAGACGGAAACGAATGAGATCGGTATTCTCCAAACGGCGGCGGAGCGACTGCGCAAGACTTTGCTCAACATGCTGAGCCATATTAAAAAACCGGATTAGCATAATTGCTCCGCTGCACCGGCAGCGTGGATGCTGTTATGGGATTCTTAGGGGGCATTGATGTATCCCGTAGAATGGGGTGGCTCAGGGCTCCTGGCTGGCGGTACTGATCTTTCTGGCAACGTTGATATTGGTGATCTGGCAACCCAAGGGGCTGAGTATTGGCTGGAGTGCCATGGGCGGTGTGGTGCTGGCAACCGGCGTCATCACCTGGAGTGATATCCCCGTGGTCTGGCACATTATTTGGGATGCCACTTTTACCTTTGTGGCGCTCATCATCATCTCGCTGATTCTGGATGAAGCGGGCTTTTTCCACTGGGCGACGGTGAATATCGTCAGCGCCAATGATTTCAATATTTCGTTTGATCGCTATCCCCTGGTGATGGTTCTGGTGGGTCTGGTGGCGACGCTGCTGGTGCTCTGGATTGCCTTTCGGCGGGTGCTGCCGCAGCATTACGGCACGGCGCATCTCCCGGAGCCGACAACGGCGATCAGGGACCATCTGGTGTTTCGCGCCAGTTTTCCGGTGCTGGGTCTGCTGCTCATCGCCTATTTCGTCACCGCGCGCTGGCAGGTCCCGTCTCTGTGGTCACCGTTACGGGTGCCTTGATTCTGCTTGCCCTGGCGGGCCGCTGGTTTCAAGGTGGACGCGGCGCCCAGATTTCCGTGCGTAAGGTTTTGCAGGGTGCGTCCTGGAAAATTATGGTTTTCAGTCTGGGTATGTATCTGGTGTGTATGGGTTGCGCAATGCCGGGCTGGCGGACTATGTGGCCCAGGCCCTACACTGGTTTGGCGCTCATGGGCGGGTCGCTTCCGCCCTGGGTACGGGCTTTCTGGCGGCGTTGTTCTCTTCGATGATGAATAATATGCCGGCGGTGCTTTTGGTGACTCTGCGGGCACTCGCCTGGTGGTTGCCACTGGCTTGAAAAAACCCTTTCCCATCCTCATGTAGCATGACATGGAGATGTTGGCCCTATAGCAAGTGGCCGGGGAGGGCGTTTCATGAATCTCGTCAGACCAGCAGCGGTGGCCGGCATGTTTTATCCTGCCGAGGCTGCCGTTTTGCGGGCTGCAGTGAAGCGTTTGCTGGCCGGGGCTGAACATGCTGCCGGTGAAGCGGCCGCTGCCCCATGGCCCAAGTCCATTATTGTCCCCCATGCGGGCTACATCTACTCGGGAGCGGTAGCCGCTTCCGGTTACGCCCTGTTGGCCAAGGGGCGGGGGCACATCCGCCGGGTGGTGCTTTTGGGGCCGGCACATCGTGTGCCATTTCGCGGTCTTGCCCTGCCCGGTGTTCAGGCCATGCAAACGCCGCTGGGTACCGTCGCGGTGGATCAGGCGGGGGTGGAGGCACTGGCCGGGTTGCCCCAGGTCCGGGAAATGCCGGTCGCGCACGCTCAGGAACATGCCCTGGAAGTACAATTGCCTTTTATCCAGGAGGTGCTGGGTGACGTCAGCGTCGTCCCGCTGGTGGTGGGAGACGCCCGGCCGGACGAAGTGGCCCAGGTTCTGGAAAAGCTCTGGGGCGGCGAGGAGACGGTCATCGTTATCAGCTCTGATCTCTCTCACTATCATCCCTACGCCGAAGCCCGTGCGATAGACCACCATACGGTGGAGGAAATATTGCGCTTCGATCCGATGCCCATCGACCACGAGCAGGCTTGCGGCGCTACGCCCATCAATGGCCTTCTCCCGGTCGCCCGCAAGCACCAACTGCACCCACGTCTGGTGGGTTTATGTAATTCGGGTGATACGGCGGGGTCCCGTGATGCGGTGGTGGGCTATGCCGCAGTCGCTTTTTACGGAGAGAGCCATGACCATGCATGAAGGTGACGAAAAGACCGGTGGGCTTCCGCCGGAAGCCGGGGGAATCCTGCTCGATGTAGCCCGTGCTACGATTACCGGGGCGTTGGGTTTGCCCGCTGAGTTTGCGGCTGTGCCGAACTGGGCGCAGCAGCCTGGTGCGACTTTTGTGACGCTGACCGGACCCCAGGGCTTGCGAGGCTGCATCGGCAGTCTGCAAGCCTACCGTCCCCTCGGGGTGGACCTGCGCGCCAATGCCCTGGCGGCGGCCTTCGAGGACCCGCGTTTTCCGCCGCTGGCTGTAGCGGAGTGGTCACAGGTGCGGGTGGAAGTTTCATTACTCTCTTCGCTGCAGCGCATGCATTTTGCCAGTGAGGAGAGCCTTTTGGCGCAAATTCATCCCCACCGGCATGGGTTGGTTCTCACTTATGGTTCGCGTCGTGGCACCTTTCTTCCCCAGGTGTGGGAAGAGCTTCCCCAGCCACGGGAATTTCTGCGGGCGCTCAAACGCAAGGCTGGTTTGCCTGCAGATTTCTGGGCCGGAGAAATGGAAGTGTATTGGTATACGGTGGAGAAATGGCGTGAAGAACAGATGCCAGGGAGGAAAGGCAATGGATAAGGATACGTTTATAACGCATCCGGGCCGCTACTGGCACAAACTTGCCGATGGGCGCATTCAGTGTGACCTCTGTCCGCGCGACTGTCGTCTACAGGAAGGACAACGCGGGGCCTGTTTCGTGCGAATGCGGGAGGGCGATGCCATGGTCCTCACCACCTATGGCCGCTCCTCGGGTTTTTGTATTGACCCCATCGAGAAAAAACCCCTGAATCACTTTTACCCCGGCAGCAGTGTGCTCTCCTTCGGCACGGCGGGCTGCAATCTGGCCTGCAAGTTCTGCCAGAACTGGGATATTTCCAAGTCCCGCGAGATGGACCGGCTCCAGGACCAGGCGAGTCCCGCAGGCATCGCGGCAACCGCCCGGTCGTTGGATGTCAAAAGTGTGGCCTTTACCTATAACGACCCGGTTATTTTTGCCGAATACGCCATGGATACGGCGGATGCCTGCCATGCCGTCGGCATCAAGACCGTGGCCGTTACCGCCGGTTATATCCACGCGCAGCCGCGGGCGGAGTTTTTCGCCAAAATGGACGCAACCAATGTCGACCTCAAGGCCTTTACCGACGAATTTTACTTCAAACTGACCGGAGCGCATCTCGCCCCCGTACTGGAAACGCTGGAGTATATCGTCAAGGAGACTCAGACCTGGCTGGAAATCACCACGTTGCTTATCCCGGGCCATAATGACTCCGAGGCGGAAATCCGTGCGGCGGCGGAGTGGATGATGGGGCATCTGGGTCCCGACGTACCGCTGCATTTCTCCGCTTTCCATCCCGACTATCGGATGCCGGATGTGCCCGCCACACCGGCAGATACCCTGGTGCGGGCACGCCGCGTGGCCATGGAGACGGGTTTGCATTACGTCTATACCGGCAACGTGCATGATCAGGAGGGCGATACCACTTTTTGTCCCGGATGCGGGGCGGCATTGATCGTCCGCGACTGGTATCAGATCTTGTCTTATCACCTGACCCCGGAGGGGCATTGTCCCCATTGCGGCCACGGTATTGCCGGGCATTTCGAAGCCAAGCCGGGGCGTTTCGGGCGCAAGCGCATCCCCTTGCGCATCGGGGCCTGAAGAGGGCCGCGTCCCCCCGGATTCACTGCATCCGGTGGCGGAACAGCCAGGCTGCGGCGGTCATGGAGCCCAGGGCAATCAGGGCCAGCGGCCAGTATTGTGACCAGAGTTCGTGAAAGCCATCGCCCTCCAGAAAAACCCCGCGCACGATCACCAGGAAGTAGCGCATGGGGTTGATATAGGTGAGATCCTGCACCAATTTCGGCATGTTGGCGATGGGGGTGGCGAAGCCGGAGAGAATGATGGCGGGCACCAGAAAGAGGAATACCCCCAGCAGACCCTGCTGCTGGGTGACGGCGAGCGATGAGATCATCAGCCCGATGCCGATGGCGGCAAGCAGGAACAGCGCCATGCCCAGCGCCAGCGCCAGGATGCTGCCGATGAAGGGTACCTGAAACCAGAAAACCCCCGCGAGGATGATAAAAGCGCCTTCCAGCGCGCCAATGATGAAGCCGGGCAGCGCCTTGCCCAGGAGAATTTCCAGGGGACTCAGCGGGGTGACGAGCAACTGATCGAAGGTACCCTGCTCGCGCTCCCGCGCTACGGACAACCCGGTCACCAGCAGGGTGACGACCAGGGTCAGTAGAGCGACGATGCCCGGCACGATAAACCAGCGGGATAACAGATTAGGGTTGAACCAGGAGCGAACCACCAGTTGTGCCGGAGGCTTGCCCCAATGGTGGGTGGCGGCCCAGTGGGTGTCGAAAGACAGGATGACACTGTTGACGTAATTGAGGGCCAGGGTGGCGCTGTTGGAGTTGCGACCGTCAATGATGACCTGCACGGATGCCGGGTGATGCAGCAGCAGATCGCGGGTGAAGTTCGGGCCGATTTGCAGCACCAGCAACGCGTTCTGATTATTGATCAGGGGTGCGATCTGGGCATTATGGGTAATGGTCGCCACCTGCCGAAAGGCGGGGGAGCCTTGAAAACGGCCTAATAACTCCCGGGAGGCAAAACCGGAATCCTGATTGTAGATTGCGTAGGGGATATGGTTGAGATCGAAAGTCGCGGCATAGCCGAAGACCAGCAACTGAATCAGAGGCGGGCCGATCAGCACGAAGCGGCTTTTCTTGTCCCGCAGCAGAGCGAGGAATTCTTTGATCACCAAAGCCCAGAGTCGCGTCAGCATCAGTCCAGCCTCTTGCGGGAACGGCGCAGGGTGACGCCGAGAAAGAAGGTCGCCATGAGCGCCAGGGCCAGACTGTTCCAGAGAATAACGGGCCAGACGTCACCGGCGAGGAAGAGGGTCTGCAGAATAGTGACGAAGTAGCGGGCGGCCACGATATGGGTGATGACCTGGATAGCCGTGGGCATGGACTGGATGTCGAAGATAAAGCCCGAGAGGATAAAGGCCGGCAGGAAGGTCACGATAATGGCGATTTGACCGGCCACGAACTGATTGTGGGCGGCGCTGGAGATCAGCAGTCCCATGCCCAGTGCCGCCAGTAAAAAGAGCGAGGAGCAGAGCAGCAGGACCCAGAAGCTGCCCACCAGAGGGACGGCGAAGAGCCAGACCGCCAGCGCTACCGACAGGAGCATGCCGCCCATGCCGAGAAAGAAATAGGGGATGAGCTTGCCGAGGAGAATCTCCCCCATGGTTACCGGACTCGCCATGAGGGCTTCCATGGTGCCGCGCTCCCATTCCCGGGCCACCACCAGCGCCGTCAGCAGGGCGCCGATGAGGGTCATGATCACGGCAATGAGCCCCGGCACCAGATAATCGCGGCTGCGTAGTGCCGGATTGAACCAGATACGGTCCTGACCGGTGACCGGTATGACCAGCGCGGCCCCGGCGCTGGCGGCGCGTTGTTGCAGCCAACCTTGCCAGACACCCTGCAGGTAACCCTGCAAAATGCGGGCATTATTGGCATCCTCACCGTTGACGAACACCCCGATGCTGGCGGTGTCCCCCTGCAACACCTGACGGCTGAAGTTGCCGCGCAGCCAGAGAATGCCGTCGGCCCGGCGCGCCATCACCGCCCGTCGTGCGGCTTGAATACTGCCGTAGAGCTGTGGCGTGAAGTAAGTTGACTGCTGCAGCCCGCCGATAAAGGCGCTGGTTTCCGCACTGGGCTGGTCCACCACCACGGCCACCGGCACATGGCGCGCATCCAGAGACACGCCGTAGCCAAAAAGAAAAAGCAGAAACACCGGCATGAAGAAAGCGATGGCGATGGCGGAAGGGTCGCGCCAGATCTGGATGAACTCCTTGCGAATCAGGCCGCGCAGGCGCTGGAGCTTCATGATGCCCTCCGGGTCTGGCTTTCGTGTTCCTGAATGAGATGGATGAACGCCTCTTCCATACTCGGCTCGGGGTGCGCCGCATCTTTGGCCTGATCCCGAATTTCCTGGGGGCTGCCTTGGGCCAGCACTTCGCCCAGAGACATCAGGACGAGTTGGTCGCAATATTCGGCCTCGTCCATGAAATGGGTGGTGATCAGCACCGTCACCCCGCCTTCGGCCAGGGCATTGATGCGCTGCCAGAATTCGCGGCGGGCGAGGGGGTCCACCCCAGAGGTGGGTTCGTCCAGGAAGAGAATAGGCGGCTCGTGCAGGAGGGCACAGGCCAGAGCCAGGCGCTGCTTGATCCCGAGGGGCAGGTCATCGACATTGACATGGCGATAGTAGGCCAACTGGAATTCCCGTCGCGCCCAGTCCAGACGCGTTTGCCGCGCCTTGCCGCGCAGCCCGTAGGCGGCCGAGAAGAAGGCCAGGTTCTGGTCAGCGCTGAGGTTGCCATACAGGGCAAATTTCTGGGCGACATAGCCGATGCGGCCCCGGGCCTGGGCGGTGGCATGGCGCATATCTACTCCGGCAATCTGCAGGGTGCCGGAAGAAGCCGGGAGCAGGCCGCAGAGCATGCGAAAGGTGGTGGTCTTACCCGCGCCGTTGGCGCCCAGCAGGCCAAATATCTGGCCTTTGCGAACGGTGAAGGTGTTGCCTTTAACCGCCTCGAATTTGCCGTAGAATTTGCATAAGTCGCGCACTTCCACCACGGTGGTTTCCGCTTCCCGGTCCGTGGGCAGGGCGGTGGGCGGAGAGTCTGGTGTGATTTCGGTATCCGGGTCTTTGGGGGCACCTAGCAAATCGACAAAGGCATCCTCAAAGGTGGGTGCGGCAACCTGCCAGTTTTCTCCCGCCACGGCATGGGGCCGGGTATCCCGGCAGAGCACGCGCACGCCTTCGGCGAGAATGCGGGCGTCCTGAACGCCGGGCCGGTGTTGCAGGGTTTCCCGCAGGTGGCGCTTGCTCATCGCTGCCTGGGTGACCAGGAAGCAGCGCCCGTTCAGCGGCTGATGGAAGGCCGCGGGGCTGTCCTTTTTCAGGAGCTTGCCCTGATGCAGCAGAATGATTTCGTCACAGCGCTCCGCTTCGTCAAAATAGGCGGTGCTCATGAGCACCGTGACGCCCTGTTTCTTGAGTCCCTGGATAATCTCCCAGAGTTCGCGGCGGGCAATGGGATCGACGCCCACCGTCGGCTCGTCCAGGAGGAGCAGTTGCGGGGCACGCAGCAGGGCGCAAGCGACGCCGAGCTTTTGTTTCATGCCGCCGGACAGCGCTCCGGCGCGCCGGGCACCAAAGGGGCCGAGTGCGGTGAGTTTGAGCAGTTCCCGCTGGCGGGCGGCTGCCGCCACCGGCGTTAATCCCTGCAAATCGGCGTACAGGTCGAGATTCTCCTGTACCGTGAGATCTTCATAAAGACCAAAGCGCTGCGGCATATAACCGATGGCGGCCTGCACCTGTCTCGCCCGCCGACGGGTATCGGCGCCGAGGACGGATATCGTGCCGCTGTCGGGAATCAGCAGCCCGGTGGCAAGACGCATCAGCGTGGTCTTGCCGGCGCCGTCGGGTCCCAGGAGGCCGGTGATGGAGCCGGAGGGGAGACTCAGATCCAGATTGCTCAAAGCCTGCACCCGGTCTTTGCCGCGGGCGAAGCTTTTGCTGACCTGACTGAAACGCAGGGGTGTGTCGACCATGGCTCAGTGTCCGCAGGCGTTCGTGTTCCGATTCTGTGGTGGGTTATTTCGGAGCGGAATCTGCACCGTCACGGGCATGCCCAGGCGCAACTGGTGCCGGGGATTACAGGCATAGACGCGCACCCGATACACCAGTTCGGTGCGCAGTTCCGTGGTTTGTACGGTCTTGGGGGTGAACTCGGCGGTGGGCGAAATGAAGCCCACCCACCCCGCAAAATGCTTGCCTGGAAACGAGTCGCTGTCGATATCGGCCCGCATGCCGAGCCGCACCTGCCCCAGCGATTTCTCCGGCAGATAAGCACGTACCCAGACGGGATTGTCCAATGCGAGGGTAAAAACGGGCACCTGTGGACTGGCTATATCCCCCGCTTCGAGAATGCGGTCCTGCACCACCCCCTCTTGCGGCGCGAAGAGTTTGGTGTCTGTCAGTTCGCGTTGCGCCAGATGCAGGGCGGCCTGCTCGGCGACGAGTTGGCTGCGGGCAGCGGCAATGTCTTCTTTGCGCGGACCCTTGATGGCCAGGGTTAGGGCCTGTTGGGCATGATCCAGATTGGCCCGGGCCGTCTTGAGGGCGGCAGTGGCATTGTCGACGCTCTGCCTGGGCACATATTGCCCGGCAGCCAGTGCCTGCTGCCGGTGCCAAGTGATTTCCGCATTGGCCAGGGCGGCCTGCGCGGCAGCAGTGTTCGCTCGGGTCTGGGCGATTTCTTCGGGACGGGAACCTGCCAGCAGGCGGCCCAACACCTGTTTCTGCGCGGCTACGATGGCCTGATCGCGGTCCACCGCATCCTGAAAGCGAGCCGGGTCGAGTTCCGCCAGCAACTGGTCTTTGTGGACGTGCTCACCCTCCTGCACATTGAGACGCAGTATACGTCCACTGTCATCAAAAGCGGCCTGTACCTGACGGATGTCCACATTGCCATAGAGTGTGACCTGATCGGTGGGCGCGGCAGGGTGGGTTTCCCAATAGGCTACTCCGGCACCGATGGCGAGAATGACTACTGCGGCAATGACCATCTTTTTTGGGGCAATAGCCATGCGTCATATACTCCCAGGTTGGTGGACTACGGATTTGTGTTCCTGTTCAGCAAGGCATTGATGGCTTCGAGGTCCGCCATATTGATCTGACCAGAGGCGGCCTTAAGCTGTACCCGCGCTATTACCTGACTGTAGAATGCCACATTGTAGTTCTGTTCGGCGCGGATGTAATCTGTAGCCGTCTGCAGCAGGTCGATGATGGAGCGGGTACCTACCTCATAGCCTTTGCGCGTGCCTTCCAGGGAAATTTTAGCTGAGGCAGCGGTCTCCTTGGCGGCGCGCAATTGGGCCACGCTGTCCTTAAGATTGAGGAAGGCGGTCTGGGTATTGAGCGTGACTTCATCGCGGACATTGGCGACGTGATCAACACTGGCGATAGTCTGCGCCTGCGCCTGTTGTACGGAGGCAGAGGTGTGTCCGCCCTGATAGAAGGGTACGGAGAGGTTGAGGCTCACCCCGGCCTGATTGATGGCCATGCCGGGGAAAGGGCTACCCAGGGAGTGTTGTGCGATACCCTGAAGATTCACCACCGGCCAGCGCGCACGACGGCTGTATTCGACCTGATCCTGCGCGGTATGCAACTGCGCTACCGCCTGATGCATCAGCGGTTGATCTTTGACGGCGCTCTGCACCCAGCTATTCATATCGTCCGGTCGTGGACCCATGGCCTCATAATGCCCCAGGTTGTCGAGCATGCCGATGGGATGATGGGTGAGTCGTTGCAGGCGGCGTTGAGCAATGGCGATCCCATTGCGGGCCTTGATGAGATCGGCTTCGGCGGCATCAAGGCGGGCTTGTGCTTCACGTACGGCAATGATATCTCCAGTACCAATTTTCAGGGTGGCTTCCGTCTGTTTATAAATGCTTTCGAGCAACGATTTCTGTTTTTCGGCAATGTGCTTCTGGGCCTGCGCCTCCAGTACGCCAAAGTAAGCTTGAGCCACCTGCAGGGCCAGTTGCTGTTCGGTATAGGTGAGGGCTGCCGCGCTAGCCTGAATTTTGGTGCCGGCTTGCCTGAGCGCTGTCCATGCCTGACCGTCAAAAACGGATTGGGTAATGTTGACGCTGTAGCTGTCCGACAGGTAGGCGCGATTGATGGGTTCCGCTCCAAAGCCGGTGATGTCGGCGGTGTTAAAGCCGACACCGGCACCGGCACCCACATGGGGGAGCAGGGCGGAACGGGCGAGAGGCTTGTCCTGCATCTGAGCCGACAGTTCGGCGCGGGCTCGAGCCAGTGTCGGGTCCGTCTGGTAGGCCTGTTGATAGGCCTCAATGAGGCTTTCCGCCCAGGCGGGCGTCGCGCCCAGAATCAATACCGCCATGATAAGCGAAAGACGTGGGGAGAGACGATCTGCGCGCATGGGAATGACCCTGTCGTGACGGTAAGACCACAAGATACTGACCGCTCGGTCAGTCGTCAAGGAAGAATCCCGCGGTGATGTGCCCCAAAGCCGCATCCGGGAATGGGCAAAATCACGCTTCTCCCTTATGCTGATGCTCCCGTTTCAGTGGACTCCGCGCTGCTTATGCCTCACCCCGTACTGACCCAATGTGTGGTGCCCTATCCTGAGAATGTCGCCACGGTGTTTGCGCCGCTCGCCTCAACGCCCTGGTCCTTCTTTCTGGATAGTAGCGCGACGATGTCCCTGCAGGGGCGTTACAGCATACTGGTGACGGCACCGCGCCAGCGTCTGTGGCAAGAGGCGGGGCGGCTTTGGATGGTCGATGGGGATGGTCCCGCGCGGCGCTCGGCGCTTTCGCTCTGGGAGGCCTTGCGCGAGTCAGTGGCGAGGCTTCCCGATGCCGCTTCTCTGTCCGCAGAATTGCCGTTTGCGGGCGGGGCGCTGGGTTATCTGGCCTATGATTTTGGTCTGGCGGGGCAGGGTATTCCGCCGCCGCCTACACAGTCTCTTCCCGAAGCGGCCTTCGGTATCTACGATACGGCGCTGCTGGTCGATCATCATGGGCGCAAGGCCTGGCTTTGTGCGCCCGAAGACCGGATGGTGCAGGTACTCGCGGAGTGGCAGCCACGCCTGGCTTGCGCGACGACATATTCTCCCGATCCGTCTTTTCAGGTGCAGGGGTCGGTACGGCCGCTCTGGAGTCGCGGGGACTATGCCGCAGCCTTTGGCCGGGTGCAGGACTATATTCAGGCGGGTGACTGCTATCAGGTGAATCTGGCCCAACCCTTTGCCGTCCCTTACGCAGGATCGCCATGGTCGCTTTACCAGCGTCTGCGGACGGTCAACCCGGCGCCTTTTTCGGCATATTTGTCCCTGCCCCAGGGAGAGGTGCTGAGTTTCTCCCCGGAACGGCTGCTGCGGGTTCAAAAAGATCGTTTGCAGGTCCGGCCCATCAAAGGGACACGTCCGCGTCTGGAGGATCCGCAGGAAGACCAGCAGATGGCGCAGGCACTTTTGGCCAGCCCCAAGGATCGCGCCGAGAACGTGATGATTGTCGATCTGTTGCGCAACGATCTGGGGCGGGTGGCGGCGACCGGCTCAGTGCAGGCGCCACAACTCTGCGCGCTCGAATCTTACGCCCACGTTCATCATCTGGTCAGCGTGGTGGAGGCGCGGTTGGCACCGGGGCAGGACGCCTTGAGTGCGCTGGAGGCCTGCTTTCCGGGAGGGTCCATTACCGGCGCACCGAAGCGTCGCGCCATGGAAATCATCGCGGAACTGGAAGCCGGGGCGCGTGGCCTGTATTGCGGGAGTATTGGTTATTTGGACCAGCGTGGCGGCCTAGATATGAATATTGCCATTCGCAGTATGACGGCGGTTCAGGGGGAACTGCGCTTCTGGGCGGGGGGCGGCATCGTCGCGGATTCCGATCCGGATGCGGAATATCAGGAGACGCTGGATAAGGTGGCCGTATTTCATCGCGAGCTTGCGGCATTGGCTGGGGAGGGATGAGGGTGTTTGTCATGATGACCCCATCTGGCATAGAGTCGCTGCCAGTCTTGACTGCAAAAACTGAATATGTCCCAAGAAAACAAAAAACGTCATACCCATTGGCAACTGCTGCTGCAGATCGTCTTTACGGTCGGCATTCTGTTTTGGCTCCTGCACAACACCAATTGGCAGGAACTGGGTCAGCGTTTTGCGGCGCTGCGCCCGTTGTGGTTTGTCGCGGCCGTGTTGTCCTACGCCATGAATCTGTCGGTGTCTGCCATACGCTGGCGCATTATTCTCATGGCAATGGAGCGCTCCGCACCCATGCTCTGGCTGTTGCGGCTGAACTGGGTGGGTGCCTATTTCAATCAGGTACTGCCGGGTTCTGTGTCCGGTGACGTGATCCGTGCATGGTACACCCGCCATCAGACCCACTCCATGCCGCTGGCGCTGGCCGCAGTGTTCGGAGACCGCTTCATGGGTTTGGGGGCGCTCATCGCCATTGCTGCCGTGGCCTTTGTGCTGGGCGGTGCGCGGGTGGGATTGTTGCCGCAGATGGGCTGGACGATCGGGATTCTGGTCTTTGCCTACGCCCTGATTGTATTTTTGATACTGAGCCCGCTGCTCAATTTTTTGGAAAAATTTGCGGGTAAACTGGGTGAAAAGCTGCACGACATTCGTCTCGGTATGGGCGCGCTGCTGCGCCATCGTCTGGCCCTCGGTGGCACCATTGTGCTCTCCTTTGTGGTGCAATTATTTTCCATCCTGACTTTCTGGCTGCTCGCCCGTGCCCTGGGTGAAGCCCCCGACGCCGTGGCGGTCTGGGTGGTCTGGCCGGTGATCAGTCTTTTTCTGGCCTTGCCTATCTCTTTTGCGGGCTGGGGACTGCGTGAAGGGTTGATGGTGTTTTACCTGTCTTACCTGCATATGGGGCATGAACAGGCCCTGGCGCTCTCACTTTTGCTGGGCTTCACCGTCGTGCTGACCAGTCTGCCTGGTGCGCTGCTCTGGATCGGGTTGCACCGCCACCATCAGGCTCCGCTGGATTTGAAAACACCGCCCGCCTCGCGTTAAACTGCGCGTCTTGCTGGCGTAGCTCAGTCGGTAGAGCTACTGATTTGTAATCAGTGGGTCATCGGTTCGATTCCGGTCGCCAGCACCATATAAAACAGTCACTTAGAGAGTTTTTCTAGGTGCCTCCTTTTTTCCGGGCTAACCCAGGGCTAACCTCAG
>NZ_DAHVHY010000051.1 GCF_027322205.1 Acidithiobacillus sp. | reverse complement strand
CCGGAATTGCGCATCCCCTTGCGGGAGATTCAGCAGAGCGACTCCCGGAAGCGGGACGGCAGCCTCGAAGTCAATCCTGCCATCCCGGTCTATGATTGCAGCGGTCCCTACACCGACCCGGACGCGGTCATCGACATTCATGCGGGCTTGCCCGCCCTGCGCTGGCAATGGTCGCCGACGGATATCGCCATCGAAAGCCGCCCCGAGCCCAGTTCCGCCTATGGTCGCGCCCGTCTGGCGGATGTCCGCACGGCCGATCTGCGTTTCAATCATCGCCGCGAAATCCGCCGGGCGGCCAATGGCGGCAACGTCTCCCAGATGCACTATGCGCGGCGTGGCATCATCACCCCCGAGATGGAGTTCGTCGCCATCCGCGAAAACCAGGGTCTGGAGCGTCTGCGCACCAGCCATCCGGCGCTGTTCCGCGCCCATCGCGGCGAATCCTTTGGCGCGCAGATCCCCGACACCATTACCCCGGAATTTGTCCGGGATGAAATCGCCAGGGGTCGCGCCATCATTCCCGCCAATATCAACCACCCGGAACTGGAACCGATGATCATCGGTCGCAATTTTCTGGTGAAGATCAACGCCAATATCGGCAATTCCGCGGTCAGCTCGTCCATCGCCGAAGAAGTGGAAAAAATGGTTTGGTCGATCCGCTGGGGCGCCGATACGGTCATGGATTTATCCACTGGCAGGCACATTCACGAAACCCGCGAATGGATTATCCGTAATAGTCCGGTACCCATCGGTACCGTGCCGATTTATCAGGCCTTGGAGAAGGTCGATGGTAAGGCCGAAGACCTCACCTGGGACTTGTTCCGGGATACACTCATTGAGCAGGCGGAGCAGGGTGTCGATTACTTCACCATCCACGCCGGGGTCCTGCTGCGTTATATCCCGCTGACGGCGAATCGTCTTACCGGTATCGTGTCGCGTGGTGGTTCCATCATGGCCAAATGGTGCCTCGCCCACCATCAGGAGAGCTTCCTCTATACCCATTTTGAAGAAATCTGCGAGATCATGAAGGCCTATGACGTGAGTTTCTCCCTCGGCGATGGCCTGCGTCCCGGCTCCCTGGCCGACGCCAATGACGAGGCGCAGTTTGCCGAGCTGCATACCCTGGGTGAACTCACCCAGATTGCCTGGAAGCACGATGTGCAGGTCATGATCGAAGGCCCCGGCCATGTCCCCATGCAACTCATCAAGGCCAATATGGAGGAGGAGCTACAGCACTGTTTCGAGGCCCCGTTTTACACGCTCGGACCACTGACCACGGACATTGCCCCTGGCTATGACCATATTACCAGCGCCATCGGCGCCGCCCAGATCGGTTGGTATGGCACGGCTATGCTCTGCTACGTCACGCCCAAAGAACATCTCGGCCTGCCGGACAAAAACGATGTGCGGGAGGGGGCGATTACCTACAAGATTGCCGCCCATGCCGCCGACCTGGCCAAGGGGCATCCTGGCGCGCAGGTGCGGGATAACGCCCTGTCCAAGGCGCGTTTTGAATTCCGCTGGGAAGACCAGTTCCACCTCGGACTGGACCCGGAAAAGGCGCGGGAATATCACGACGAGACCTTACCCCAGGAAGGCGCCAAGGCGGCGCATTTCTGCTCTATGTGCGGTCCTCATTTCTGTTCCATGAAAATCTCCCAGGATTTGCAGGAGTACGCCCAGTCTAAAGGCGAGGACATTGAGACCGCGCGCCTGGAAGGCATGCAGGAAAAGGCCGAGGACTTCAAACGGCTGGGGAAAAACATCTATCTACGTTAATAAATTACGACTTGGCATGTAATGCTGCACCTCATCTTCCTGGGTCCCGGCTTCGTTTGCATCATTTTTACTGGCCACCTCTGACGGGACCTTTTCCGGTAACAACAATGCGCAACTGCGTAAAAAAGCACGCTTGCCCCTTTGATTATTGAGCCAGTGGTCTTTACGGCGCAGTTCTTCAATGCTGGTGAGACGCCGGCCCTTACTTTCCAGGCCGGGATAGATCAGGGTTTCCCCCGGAAAACTGAGTAAGCGGTTGGTGATGCTGTGGTAGAGCGTGTGCAGTTCGCTTTGGTCAGTACAGGGAGCGGTCCCGGTGGCAAGCAGGGTTTTACCGGTGAACAGTCGATCCTCCCACCAGTAGGTCACTGCACAGGGACTTTGCCCCGGCGTATGCAGGACCCGGAGTTTTTCTTCACCAAAATACAGGATATCGCCGTGACGCAGGCGCAGGTCGATGTGTTCATCGGTTACGCTTTCATGGGCAACAATCTGGGCGCTGCTATGTTCTTGCAGGACGATGGCGGCGATGATATGCGCGGATTCATGATGGGTCTGCAAAATGTAGCGCAGATTCAGTCCGCGCTCGGCTATGAATGCTTCGAAAGTGTCAACATGCGCGGGCATGGGATCGATAACGATGGCCTCGCGCGTAACTGGGTCGCCCAACAGATAGCTCAGATGGCCGCCTCTGGACGTGCATAGTTGTCTGAATATCATGTCGCCCGCCCCTGTTGAATGCCTGGACATTGGATCATGAGCAATCGCTATGCCATTATTTTATGTTGTGTTAGAGACAGGAGGTTTTTAATAGTACTATAATAAACAAAATGTTATATTTTTATTGTGAGATTTTTCTGAGCCATTTTGGCTCATGGTCAAGCTGCATTTCAGTATAACTGTCAAAAATGACATATGCGAATTGGCAGAAGCTGCTATAATTGGCATGCCTGCCGAGAGAATGTGTCTGTCGCGCCGGTGGCGCGATCCGGCGTGCGGGGTACGATGGGAGGGGCCATGACGGATTTACTCAAGCAGTTACGACCGGAAATGACATCGCTGTTAAATTGTTTTAGCGCTCCGGCGGTATTGCTTTGCGCAGATTACGCGGTCCTCGCCGCCAATCAGGCCTACCGGCGGGTCTTCGGTGATGGTAAGCCCTTACAGGGGCGACTCTGTTATGAGATCATGGCTGAGGCAGGCTACACATGTCGCCAGGGGGGTAACCACTGTCCCCTCGATACGTGTCAGCGTTTTGGAACCGATCAGCATGTGGTGCATAGCGGTACCTCCGGAAGCGCCCAGATCGATCTGTACCCCATTCGCAACGATAACGCTGAAGTCGTCTATTTTCTCGAACTTCTGATCCTCATACCGCAGTCGGTTGTGCAATCCGCTCCGGTTATGGTCGGCAACTCCTTCGCCTGGCAGGACGTTACCACGCTGATCCGACGAGTGGCCCCCAGTGAGGCCGCCGTATTGCTGCTCGGAGAATCCGGCACGGGCAAGGAGCTGGCCGCCGCGGCCGTACATCAGGGCAGCCGGGTTCGCAACGGACCTTTTGTGGCGGTGGATTGCTCGGGATTGCCCGAAACTCTCTTTGAGAGTGAGCTCTTCGGCCATGAGAAAGGGGCGTTTACCGGCGCGCATTCGCGCAAAATTGGCCTGGTAGAAGCGGCTAATAGTGGCACCCTTTTTCTGGATGAGGTCGGCGACATTCCCCTCAGCTTGCAGGTAAAACTCTTGCGCCTGCTGGAAACGGGTTATTTCCGGCGAGTGGGGGGTGTGGAGCCGATTCGCTCGCGGTTCCGCCTGATCTCGGCCACTCACCGCCCGCTGGAAAGAATGGTCGCGGAGGAGCGGTTCCGGCAGGATTTATATTATCGTTTGAATACCTTTCCGATCGTGTTGCCCGCGCTGCGTGAGCGCCTGGAGGATATCCCCCTGCTGGCGGAAGCCATTCTGCAGCGATTGTCGGTGGCCAAGGGTCTCCATCTTCATGCGGACACGCTGGATTTACTGCGATGCTATGATTATCCGGGTAATATTCGTGAATTGCGTAATATACTTGAGCGTGCCGCACTGTTGGCCGATGATGTCTGGATTCTCCCGGCGCACCTGCCCGCAAACCTTCAGCATCTGCCAGAGCATAAACTTGGCCCGGCAAACCCGGTGTCTGCCAAACAGTCCTCCGTCCCAGGTATTGAAGAAATTATTCCCCTGGCGGATCTGGAAGAGCAATATCTGCGCTGGGCGCGGAGAAGTTACAGCGGGGATCGCCGCAGTCTGGCGCAACGCCTGGGCGTCAGCGAACGCACCTTATATCGTAAATTAGATGCGTTGAGGAGCAATACTGAACATGCCGTTGAGTCATGATGTCTGGCCGGAGGGTCTGCTGACGCGTCCCGGTCGCGACGCGGACGCTTCTTGCGTTGTGCTGCTGCACGGCCTTGGCGCCTCTATGGAAGACCTCGCAGGGGTAGCGGATTTGGCAGACCCGGAAGGTTGTTTCCGCTGGATATTTCCCAATGCACCGGTACGCCCGGTACGTATCAACGGGGGCAGACCGATGCGGGCCTGGTATGATGTGTATGGTTTCGACATTCATTCCGCAGAAGACACGGAAGGATTGCAAGACATGGCCAGGCGGCTCGGCGCCCTACTGGATCATGAGGCTGGTAAGGGATCATCTATCATTATCGGTGGATTCTCGCAGGGTGGCGCCATGGCGCTCTACACCGTGTTGCATGCCGGTTATGCGAGCAAGGCGGTATTTGCCCTGAGTGCCTACCTGCCGTTGCGCACCCATCTGGCGGCAGCCACGGCCAAATCACCGCCGATATTTTGGGCGCACGGGCAGCAGGATGCCGTCTTGCCCCTTTCTTATATGGAGATTGCCCAGCAGACGATGAAAGCCTTGGGTTATAAGGTAAGCACGCATAGCTATCCCATGGATCACACCCTTTGTGAAGACGAGTTACTGGATTTGCGCACCTTTCTTCATAGCCTTGCCGGTCCGCAGGAGGCGGTATCAAGCCAATGAATACGTTATGGATTGAACAATTCGTACACATTATCGCCGTAGTGGTCTGGATTGGTGGCCTTTTTTTCGCCACGGTCGTGCTGGCGCCCGTTCTGCAGGCAGAAATCGCTCAGGCCAGTACCCGAATCCCTTTACTGCACGCCATCCTGCGCCGATTTTTTCTGTGGGTCTGGATATCCGGTGCGGTACTGCTGGGCAGTGGTTACACCATGGTACCCCTGTTCTATGGGGGCTTTGCCGCCCTCAGTGCACCGGTCTCGATCATGGTGGTGTTGGGTACGGTCATGGTGATGCTGGCGCTGCATGTCTACTTTGCGCCGCTCAAGCGGCTACGGCGTGCTGTCCTCAATCAGGACTGGGAGGCGGGTGCGCGCGCCCTGGGTCAAGTCCGACTGGTTTCGAGTGTTAACCTGCTCTTATCGTTAGTCGTGATCCTGATGGGGGTGTGGGGGGTGCTGGGCACCCCCTGGTAGTTCTGTAATTCGAATAATCCGTTTACTCGGTCGTCCCAAAAATCTGCTCCTCCAGACCCCACCGTGCCGCCAGCGTTTCGGTGGCGTTTACCAGTTCCTCCGCGCGCGAGGGGTGGTTGACGCGGATTTCGACGATCTTGCGGAGGGCCTCATCGCGGTTGCTACTGCTGGCGAGCAGATGAATCAGTTCGCCAGCATCGCGACCGACAATTTCACCACCGAGTAATTCGCCGCTATCCATATCCGCCAACAAACGGACGAAGCCTGCACCATCATCCTGCCCCAGCGCCCGTGGTGAGGCCTCAAAAGCGGCGAAACCCACCGCTGGTTCAAAGCCCTGATCCTCGGCCGCATCATCATCCAGGCCGATACGCGCCAGTTCCACCGCCGAATAAACCAGCTCCGGCACCCAGCGCGGATCGCGTTCCTGTTTTGCCGCGCTGAGCAGATTGTGGATGACTATCTGGGCATCGCTAAGAGCCTGGTTGGCATTCATGATCGGGCCGACCGCATCGCCAATGGCATAGATACCGGGTTCTTCCGTCTCCAGCATGGTATTGGTCTGTACAAATCCGCGCTCGTCCAGAGTGACACTGGTGTTTTCCAGCCCCAATCCCTCCGTAAAGGCATGGCGCCCGGTAGCGAGCAGCAGCCAATCGCCCTGGACCGGCTTCCCCCGATCATCGAAGACCGTCACTCCAGCGGCCGTCGTCTCGATGCGGGCGATCTTGAATCCGGCCTGGGGATGGATATTCAACGCCGCCAGCGCCGCCTTGAGCGTATCCTTGGCCTGCGGCGAATACTGGGTATGGGCGAGGGCAGGGGAGTGCACCAGCCATTCCACCTGTTTGCCGAGTTGGGTAAAAATATACGCGAACTCAGTGCCGATAACCCCGCCGCCCACCAGGATGACCCGATCCCCGCTGGGGACGCCGTCGTCATAGAGCATATCGCTCGTCAGCACCTTACCGGGCACCGTGGCGATTCCCTGGGGCAGGGATGGTACCGATCCGGTGGCAATGATGCTGGTTTCCGTGCGGATTTCCGCCAGGCCCTCAGCGCCCTGGATTTGAATGCGCCGCGAATCAAGGAAGCGCCCGGTGCCATTATAGAGATGCACGCCGAGACGTTTCAGGTAATCGACATAGCTGGTGCGCACCGTCTCGACCACCTGATGCTGGTGCTGCCAGGCTTGCGCCATATCTCCGGTGAGTGCCGAACCCACAATGCCCCGTTTCTCGAAATGACGACTTTGCTCGATCCACTTTGCCGTCTCATGCCAGTCCTTTTTGGGTACACAGCCGCGATTCAGACAGGTGCCACCCCAGGTCTGCTTCTCGATGATGGCGGCTTTTTTACCACGCAGAGCGGCCAGCACCGCCACGCGATACCCACCCGGACCGCTGCCGATAATCGTGATGTCATAGTTGTTTGCACTCATAAATCCCTCTTTTTCAATTCAATAAGAACCATTCATAAAGTTGTTACTCATGTTTATGACGCATTGCTGCCTGCCAAGCTTATAGGCACCGCTGCAGAGCAAACAGCGGGCCATAAATTGTGCTGTTGTTTGTCAGCGACGCTCAACCCTCATTATCTTTAATGTCTGAGAGGTATCGTTTATGAGAACAGTCTATCGGTGTTCTGCGATAATGTAATGTTTTCAGTGCACTATAAAGATTGCGTGAAATTTGCCCGCACAGAGCATGCCCTCTGCTACCGTCGATTCACGACTCACTCCCCTAAAAGCGTCGGGTACAAGCGACAATAACAACCTTGGAATAATAATAACAATTAAAAAATTAGATGGTTATAAATATGGCACAAGTTTTGCTTTCATCATGTCATGAATGTTTATCATCGCAATCCCCCATCACTAAAGCGGCTTTCCACCACCCTGCTGGGGTTGACGGTATGGGCGATGACACTGCCTGCGTATGCTGCCGATTTTAGCATGGCCAACGTGGAGGCCAAGGCCAAAACCTTGGTGAACAGCACTTATGATGCGCAGCCGCTACCCATTCCAGCTTTTCTGAAGAACCTCAATCCTCAACAGTATGCGCAGATTCAGGATGTTTCGCCGCTCTGGCGTGGCGACAATTTGCCGTTCCAGGCTCAGTTTTATCTGCCCGGCTCCTGGTTTCACCGTCCGGTGGTTATTCGCAGCGTTGTGGATGGGGTGGTGCAGCCGATCCGCTTTACGCTGAAGCATTTCAGTTTCGGTGATCTAAACGTACCCAAAGATATGCCCAGAAAACTCGGTTACGCCGGTTTTCGTCTGCTCGCGCCGCTCAATACGCCACCTCATTATAATGAGTTCATCTCCTTCCTCGGCGCGACTTATTTCCGTGCCGTGGGCAAAGACGCCATCTACGGGACATCGGCGCGTGGCCTCGGGATCGACACGGCGCAGCCTTCCGGAGAAATCTTCCCCTACTTCAAGCAATTCTGGCTGGTGCGGCCCAAGGCGGGCGCTACCCGGATGGTGGTCTACGCACTCATGGACAGTCCGGTAGCGACGGGTGCTTATCGCTTCACCATCCAGCAGGGCGACAGCAGCACGGTGCATGTCGATGCCACCATTTACCTGCGCAAGCCGGTACAGGTACTGGAGCTTGCGCCCTTGACCAGCATGTACTGGCACGGACATGGGCGTGGCATCAGCGCCGGTGACTGGCACCCGGCGCAGCATGATTCCAGCGACCTGGTGATGGCCAACGGCAACGGCGAATGGGTCACTCGGCCCATAGATAACCCCCTGCACATCCAGACCACTACTTACGACATGGATCACCCAGAGGGTTTTGGCCTGATTCAGGAGGATCGCCAATTCTCCGCGTATGAGGGAATTGGGACCAACTACCAGCGGCGCCCCAGCGTCTGGGTCCAGCCCGATGGCGACTGGGGCAAGGGACAGGTGCGTCTGGTAGAACTCCCCACCAACAACCGCAATCTGGATAATATTGTGGTGTTTTGGGTGCCAGAGCATGAACCTGCGCCCAAAAAGCCTCTGCACTTCGCATATACCCTGCGCTTTTTTCTCAATAACCACGGTCTGATCCCGCTGGCCCATCCGGTGGGCACCTATTTGGGCAATGACGCGAAAGTGCCTGGTGCGCGGACGGTGGTAATTGATTTCGCGGGAGGCGCCCTCACGCATCTGCCGGGGACCATGCCCGTGCAGATCCACCTCAATGCTGCGGACGGTGCCAAAGTGCTCAGTCAAAAGCTGGAATGGTACCACGAAGACCATTTCTGGCGAGTGATCGCGGTCATTCAGCCGCAGCCGGATTCACCCAGTAACGTGCGGTGTTTTTTAACCTTGGACAATCAGGTGATGAGTAATACCTGGACATATCTCTTACATGCGGCAAAGGAGCAGGCGTAATGTTTAAAGATGAATCAAGCTACAGCGTCAATCCTGCGGGTGAGCTACTGGCGGATTGGACAGCGGAGGCCATGGTCGTCGCAAACAATGCCCCGGTGCTGGCCCGTGTGGAGCAATACATGGCCCGGCTGTCCTTAAATGATACTCAGCGGCTGTGGATTCGCGGGGAGGTGGTCGCGCAACTGCGCGGCGCCGACATGGAAGGCGAAGCACTTTATGCACGGGCCTTCGCGAGTCTGCACATGGCCCTGGCGACCCTGACAGATGGCGACGAGCTGGATGCGCGCCTGGATCTGTCTCTCAAACTGCCCGTGGGTGAAACCCATGACGGCAAATCCTGTCGCTGGTTGCAGCGCCAAATGGCCCCGGCCATGGCGCGGTCCAGCATGGCCTCGCGGCCTTTGAATCGCTCCTGGGGGGCAGCCTTGCTGCGCCTTGCCACCCAGCCTTTACTGAACCGCCGCGCGATCAGTGCGAATCGGCGCGTGTTGCCCGGAGAAGCCTGAATATGGGCCGTAGCGGCGCCCGGCCATGGGAAGCCATCGGTCGGTACCGGCGCTACTGGCTCAGCGCCTTCATCATTCTTCCCGCGTGCAGCGCAGGCCTGATGCTCGCTCAGGTGCTGGCGGACCGTCTGCCTCTGTGGCTGGAAATTCCGACACTGCTGATCTTCGCGTTATTGTTCGCCTGGATCTCTGCGGGTTTCTGGACCGCGTTGGTGGGTTTTGCTCTGCTTATGCGGGGGCGAACAGACACCGCACCGGGCAGTCCCGAGCTGCGTCTTGCGGAGCCGCGTCCCCAGAGCCGTGTGGCTATAGTCATGCCCATCTACAACGAAGAGGTAGAGCGGGTCGCGGCGGGTCTCCAGGCAACCTATAAATCCCTGCAACAGGCCGGAGCGCTCGCGCACTTCGAGTTCTTTCTGCTGAGTGACACGCGTGATCCCGCCATCTGGCTGCGTGAAGAACTGGTGTGGTCAGCCCTCTGCCAGTCCTTAGATGCTTTTGGCCGTATTCATTACCGGCGGCGGCCCATCAACAACAAGGCCAAGAGTGGCAATGTGGCAGACTTTTGTCGTCGCTGGGGTAAGGATTATGAATACATGGTCGTGCTCGACGCCGACAGTGTGATGAATGGCGAAACACTCTACCGGATGCTGGAGATGATGGAAGGCAATCCGCAGGTCGGCATCATCCAGACCCAGCCGGTGGCCGTCAATCGCGAAACCCTCTATGCCCGCCTGCAGCAGTTTGCACAGCATTTGTACGGACCGATCTTCAGTGCCGGCCTGCGCTTCTGGCAACTGGGTGACGGCCATTATATTGGCCACAACGCCATTCTGCGTACCACACCCTTCACCCAATATTGTGCTTTGCCCGTGTTGCCTGGGCGCGCACCGCTGGGTGGCCCGCTGCTGAGCCATGATTTTGTTGAAGCGGCGCTCATGGCCAAAAACGGCTGGGAGGTGTGGTTTGTGCCCAGCCTGCCAGGGAGCTATGAAGAAGTACCGCCGACACTGATTGATGATCTCAAACGGGACCGCCGCTGGGCGCAGGGCAATCTTCAACATTTGCGTCTGCTGGCGGGGGAGGGGCTACGCTCGGCGCATCGTTTTTTGTTTATCAACGGTGCCATGTCATTTTTAGCAGCGCCTTTATGGGGAATATTTTTGATCCTCGGAGCGCTAGGTTCACTGCACTGGACCAATACAGCCAGCGACGGCAGCATAACGCCCTTTGACTGGGGCTGGCTGGCCGATCCCATGCCCTTCTGGCTGTTTGGAGTAACGGCTGTTCTGCTGCTATCGCCCAAATTTATGGCGGTGCTCTGGGTCGTGCGTCAGCGCGGTCAAAAAGACCATTTCGGTGGCTTGTTCCGGCTGTTGGCCAGTATGTTTTTCGAGAGTATTTTTTCGATCCTCATGGCACCTATCCGTATGGCGTTTCATAGCCAATTTGTGATACAGACACTGATGGGGCGCGGTGTGCACTGGGGCGGGCAGGTGCGTGGTGATCAGGAAACCTCCTGGGCCGATGCCCTGCGTTATTTTGGCTGGTGTTCCGCGCTGGGCCTGAGTTTGGCCGCGCTACTATACCCTCTTCTGGGTGCCTGGCATTTTGCCTGGCTGGTACCTATACTCGGCGGACTGACGGCAGCGGTGCCGCTTGCTGCCTGGACGAGTCGGCCAGCACTGGGACGCTGGGCGCGGCGTCATCGTCTCTTCGTCATTCCTGAAGAGGTACATGTCCCGCAAGAGTTGCAGTCGCTCAGCATGGATAGCGTGGCCTATCTGCCCCACATTGAAGGGGATCCCTTCATACAGGTGGTAGTGGATCCTCGCTTTAACGCCATACATACCGCCTTGCAGCGTAATCGCACGGGTGCCTGGCCACGCGCGGCGAATCTCTGCCACAAGGCGCTGGAACAGGGTCCGCAGGGGCTCAATAACCGTGAGCGCAACATCCTGCTCAGTGATCGCAACTCCATGCTCGCGTTGCATCGTGCGATCTGGTCCACGACCGATCGGACGCGCTTGGCCGCCTGGGGCTTGCAGAGCGACGATCAGGAATTGGCGGACCTACAAATTATCGGGGGTAAGTGATGAGTCATGGCGGCGAATCTCTGGATCTGATGGCGCTGGCGGGTATCCGCGACCTGCGGGACTTGCGGGAGCGGGCACAAGCGGGTGATCCAGTGGCGCAATTCAATATGGGCGTGAAGTATGCCGAAGGTATCGAAGTCCAGCAGGACTATCTGGAAGCCGCCAGGTGGTATGGGGCGGCGGCAGATCAGGGCGATGCGCCCGCGCAGTTCAATTTAGGACTGATGTTTTATCAGGGGATAGGGCTGCGCAAGAATTTGCACTATGCCTACGAACTGTTCAGCCTGGCCGCAGCACAAGGGGACGCGCGCGCCCAGGCCGGAATGACGGCTGTTCTCGGTGAAATGCGGGGAGATGCCGATTCACCCACCCACTAACCGGCTTGGCGTTTAAGGGCGCCGATTGCGGATTTCGGCCAAGCGCCCCGCACGGGCACCTTTTTCCCCAAGGTAGCCGGGTACCACGCTCTCCATGGCGGTGGCCTGAATATGAAAAACATCGGCCAGATCGTGCCTGGTGCAAACATTATCCACGGACAGGGAAAGCAAATTATCGCGCGTGAGCACTTTGCCCGGCAGCTTTTCCATGATACCGGCCTGCAGGTTACCGACAAAGTTACCGAGGGGCACGATGGCACGATGGGTACCGATCAGGCTCTGGGTATAAGCCACCAGTTCGCCGAGGGTGTACACCTTGGGACCGCACAAGTCATAGGCCTTGCCATAGGTTTTTTCATTATCCATGGATTGCACGTAGGCACTGACCACGTCCTCTACCCAGACCGGCTGCATTTTGGCGCCGGTGCCCGCCATGGGAATGAAAAAAGGGATGCTGCGCAGCAACTGAGCGAAGCGGTTAAAAAAGCGGTCTCCTTCACCAAAAATCACCGAAGGGCGGAAAACCGTCACCTTCAGACCGCGCCCCCAGAGCAGCTTGGGGCCGTTCAGATAGTTAAAGTGACCCATTTTCGCGCTGTTCTCGCTGGATTGGCGGATGATCTCCTCACCAATTCCTTTAGAGCGCAGATAGGCGCTGGGACCAATGGGGTTGGCCCCTAAAGCGCTCATGTGGAGCAGGCGCGGAATGCCCAGATGTCCGCAGGTATTGGCCACCAGACGCGGCAGCTCTATGTGGTTTTTCTCGAAATCACCATGTCGCCCGGGCGGATAATCTGTGCGGCCAGGGTTGTTTTCATTGAGGATGCCAACGAGGTTGATGACGACATCGCGTCCACGGAGTTGTTTCTCCAAGGCGATGGGGTCATGGACATTGGCCTCAATCACTTCTACGCCGGGGAGCACCAGCAGGTTTTCACGATTGCGCTCGCGGTTGCGCGTCAGGATGCGTATCGCGTGCCCATCCTGACTCAAACGCTCTGCCAGATGACGTCCGACAAAACCGCTTCCGCCGAGAATACAAATTTTATGTATTGCCATGATGCCTCCTGAAATGATGTCGCCAAGCATAGCACAGGCTTATGAGCGGTGTGGATGGATAGGCTGGTGTTTGAACCGAACCCTGCACATAGGCTATAAACGCAGAGTGCTGGCAAGGGGAACACCATGGCGGAATGTTCAATAGGGGATGCGCCGCGGTTGGGCGGGCGTTTTGTGGCGCTGGGCGCATTGGTGATGGCCCTGGCGGTGATTTTCGGCGCGGCAGGGGATCATCTGGTGGCTGGGCGGGTGAGCGCTGAGGGGCTGCATATTTACGATATTGCGGATCGCTTTCAGATCTATCACGGGCTTGGTCTGTTGCTCATCGGCGTGTTGATCCGCCAATATGGCAAACGGCGCTTGCTTTATGCGGCAGGGGGGCTGATGGTCTTGGGTACCCTGCTGTTCTGTGGCGGACTCTATCTGCTGGTGCTGACCGGCGACGTATTCTGGGCCTTTTTCGCGCCCGTGGGTGGAACGGCGCTGATTCTTTCCTGGCTGCTGCTCGCGTTGAGCATGTGGCGGGCATCCGCAACGTAGGGGATAGTTATGTTAATTGCAACGGGAAATGCGTACGGCAAATATCTGGATTTCGCCGATGCCGAAGTGGGGGATAGCTTCTGGGTTGTGGAGCACATGCCTTACAGTGGAACTATAACGGCACTGCGGGCTTATACCGTAGCAGAAATTAATTCAAAAACCGTGCTGTGCAGTGCTGAGGAAGGTAAGCCACTCAAGCTGAAACGTGCCTTACCTCAAGAAAATTGTTATCTGGATGCCGACCCCTACTTCCAGAATATTTCTCGAATCTGGCAGATGAATACGCAGGTGCAGACAGCGAAACAGCTCGTAAAAGAACGCGAAACCATGGACTTTGACCAGGAAGTCATCGACGCAATCATGGCGTGGCAGAAGCGGGTGTTGGCGCGGAATGTTGCAGCGCAAGGATAGCTGTTGGCGTCGGGGGGATGAAATTGTATAGTTGCAAGTCAATTCTCCATTTTTATACACAAGACAGAATGTGTCGAATTGTTACGGCGTTGGTGGTCCCTCTAGTAAGAACGCCCTTATGGTCATGATTCGCAGGGGCAGGTTTGGCAGCGCCATCAGTGGCCCGAAGTGACGCATATCACCGGTCAGAAGGACATCTACGCCAGCGGCCACGGCAGAAGCCAGTACAGGAAGATCCTTGGCGTTCAGATCCACGGAAAAATCCATCTGATCGGTGTGTGACACCACGTGAACGCTTACCAGACAGTCTTTCAGAAGCGATTGGGCCGATGGGCGCTTGTGCGCGATGTTGCGCCGTGCCTCTACCAGACAATAATCGCTGCTGTGGAGGATAACTTTATGCTGTCGTGCCAGTTCCCAAAGCATTGCGAATGCTTCTCCGCCCAGGGCAGCAGAAAAGAGAATGTTGGCGTCCAAAAAAACGCTGACTGGGTTACTTATGCGTCCCAACGCGTTCTGGCCTGTACCAATTCGTCCGAGGTCATCGTGGCTGCTTCGGCAAAGGCAGCGATGCGTTCTTCGTCATAGATTTCTACGGGAAGAACCACTGCTGGGTCCAGAATGATTCGTCCCCCCTCCAGATGTATCAGGAGGGTATCTCCCGGCTTTAGTCCCAACTGTTTGCGGGTGTCTGCGGGTAGGGTGATTTGGCCGCGTGTACTGATTTGTGTCGTGATATCCATCCGCAAAAGATAGCCGAAAATCAGAAATTCCGCAACCCTGGTGAGCGCCCCTGAGTGGGTGAGCTTTTTATAAGACAGAATGCATCATTCTGTCTCGTGGCCGCTGACCCCGTCTGGGCGGATGACCTGATTTTGCTGGGTTCTTCGTTTCCGCTTCCGCGATGA
>NZ_DAHVHY010000050.1 GCF_027322205.1 Acidithiobacillus sp. | reverse complement strand
GGCATTGCTACCGTCAATTACTCGTGTGTTATTTTTTGAATGTCTGTCACCCGCTTCTTAGATGTATAGATCGCAATTGTTCTCAACAATGCTCTGGAATTGTTGGGGGCGGGAATGGAAGCAATAGCAATAGCACTGCCACCCTCAACTATTGGCTCGAAAACCCATGACCGTCTGGCAATCTCTGCCGCTTTCGGCTAATACTCCCGCCATGGGTGTAACGACATGAAACTCTGGGATGCCGACCTGCGGGATATTCTGCGGCACTGGCGGCAACGGCCTCCGGTGGTGCTGGAGTTACGCCGCGACGGTTATTGCCTGGTCCGTGTGCATAATGGCGAGGCGGAGTTGATTATGGCTCAGGACATCGATCCGCTGTCCACCCGCTACCGGGAACGACTCCTGGAATCGTTACGCCGCAGCGTACAGGCACAGGATCTGAGCGGAAGCCCGGCGGCCACCTATCTGCTCCGGGGGGACTACAACCTGCAAGTCGTGGATGCTCCCAAGGTGCCCGCGACGGAGATGCTCGCCGCCCTGCGCTGGCAGCTCGCGGATTTGCTGGATTTTCCGGTGCAGGAGGCGGTGCTGGACGCCATTCCCGTGCCCGACACTGAAGGGCGCCAGATTTTCGCCGTTGCGGTGCGCGAGAGCGTGGTTCAGGAGCGGATAGACCTGTTGCGCGGTGTTGGCCTGCAACCTTTTTATGTCGGCATTATCGACCTCGCCCTGCGCGATTTGTGCTGGCTCCTGCCCGAAGAGGCGGGCGGCGTCGGGCTATTGCTGATGGAAACGCAAAGTTGTCACCTGACCCTGGTGCAGGGTGGCGGGTACCGTTTCGGTCGGCCACTCCCCGTGGGTTCCGCGCACTTTTCCGACGCAGCCGAGCGAGCGGACCGCCGCGCCGCCAGCGAGGGCCTGGCCCTGGAGATACAGCGCACCATGGATTTTTACGAAAATCGCTTCCGCCGTCCGCCGCCCAGCGTCCTCTATCTGCTCGGAGCCCCGGCGTCACTGCCTGAAGTGTTGACGGAACAACTCGGACGACGCTGTCGACATGTGCAGGAAATTCTTCCTCAGGGTGACATGCGCTGCCTTCTGGCACAGGCTTTCGCCGCGGAACTTCCGACACCATGAGCCTGCGCATCATTCCTGCCGCCGATCCGGCCCGCGTCAACCTCTACAGTGATCGCTTTGTATCGCGGCAAGTGCCCTTCTCGGCGCGCTTCAGCCTGATTTTTATCGGCGTTCTGCTGCTGGTGCTCACCGGGTTAGCCCTGTACTGGCAACAGGCCAATCAGGAACAGGCACAGCTACTGGCTGCCCAGGCGCGACACCTGACTGATCTGCGGGCACAGCGGGACCAACTCATCGCGCGTTATGGTCCCGGCGCCCAGTCCGTCTGGGAGGCCCGGCGGCAGACGCTGGAGGCTGAAATCGGGGAACGGCGCTTCCTGTTGCAACTGCTCTCGCTGCATGTGGCCAGCCGGAATCCGGAAAAAGTACTCACCGCCCTCGGTCGCGGTATCGTTCCCGGTATCTGGCTGACGCACATGACCGGCGCCCCCGGCGGCTTGGTTTTGGAGGGACGTACCCTGCGGCCCGCCACCATTCCGTTCTACGTGGAACGGCTCCATGCCCAGCCGGTACTCGCCGGTCTGGCCTTGGCCGGTATCACCGCCAGCAGCAGGATCACTGCCTCCGACAGCAGTGTTCCATCACGCGCGCTGCTGGATTTCCGCATTACCGCCACCGCCCGCTCCCCGGAGCTGCCATGAACGCACTCCGGCACTGGTTCCAGCGTTTCGACACACTCAGTCTGCGCGAACGCGTGCTGGTGTTGGCAGCCGCCCTTGCGGTGCTGTTCATGGGTTTTTATCAGTTGTTGCTCGCACCCCTGCAAAGTGGTCTGCAAGACAAAAAACAACAATGGCAGACCGGGCAAATCCACGCGACCGCTATGGAAAGCGAAATTCAGGCATTATTGCGTAACGCACCCCTGCAGGCGCAGTCGCGCCTGGATGCCCAGCGCCAGATGGTCGCCACCCTGGATAAGGAACTGCACCATGTTGGCCAGCGCTATCCCCGCCAGGATGAACTGGATCGCTGGTTGCGCGCCTTGTTGACAGAGCGCCCTGGGGTGCGCTGTGTACGCTTTCATACTTTGGCACCCTTTCAGGTTTATCCCCGGCCCCAGGACAAAAGCGCAAGCACTGGCCCGCGCCTGTATCAAAGTGGGGTTTCCCTCACCCTGCGGGGTGATTTCGACAGTCTTCTCGCCTATCTGCAAAGTGTGCAGCAGGGACCCTGGCGTTTACAATGGGGTGCCTGGACTTACACCGTGATACAATACCCGAAGGCCGAATTGCAAATTGACGTGCGGACCTATGCCATCGCCTGGAGTGGCCGGGAAGTGCCCGGACAAGGTACTACGTTGACGGCAGATCAACTTCAGAATGTCCTTCGAGACCGGCCCACGGCTTCGGCGGGTGGTTCATGAGTGCGCTTTTCGGCCTGCTTCTGGCTGCCCGGATGCAGACAGCCCCCAACCCGACCCGTCCCGATGATTACCGCAACGAGCCCGGTGGTACGTCCTCCGCATCATTGATCCTCGATAGTACCCTGACCGGAGGACGGATACCGGTGGCCATTCTCAATGGTCGCCTGATGGCCTTGGGGGATCAAATCGGACCCTATCGCCTGATCGCCGTGGGTGCCGGTTGGGTGATACTGGGAGCGGGATCCAAAAGGCTGCGTCTGGTCATCGGCGGTTCTACCAACCCGAGTGAAGAGAAATAATCATGCGCAAACAGTGGGCAATATTGATGAGCTGTATCTGGCTGGCGGGTTGCCAAACGGTGCCCGATAATCCCGCAAGCGCCATGCTGCCAGCGGCAAAACCGGCGATAAAACCGCCCCCGCCGACCGTGCAACAGGAGCTCTTGCCGCCAGTGGACAGCTTGATTCCGCGTCGCCCGTCGCCACTGCAGAAACGCTTTGATCTGGTGGTTCAGAATGCACCTGCCCGCGAGGTGTTCATGGGGTTGGGGATGAGCTCAGGCCAGAATGTCATCCTTTCTCCGAAAGTCGGCGGCAGCCTTACCCTCAATCTGCATCATGTCACCCTGGAAGATGCCTTGCGGGCGATTCGCGCGGCTTACGGCTATCAGTACGAGGTTCAGGGCCGGCAGATCGTAATTTACCCCCCCGAACCGGAAACCCGCATCTATCGGGTGAATTATCTGGACATCGCCCGCCGCGCCAAATCGCAACTGACGGTCGCCGGTACCGAACTAAACGGCAACTCCGGAAATAATGGCAGTGGTGGCGCTGTTGGACAAGGCCAGGCCTTCGGCCAGAGCAAGCCCTCGGCAGAAGTAAAAACCAATAGCAGTTCCGACTTCTGGAAAACTCTGGAACCCTTGCTGGAGATGGTTGCCGGTAAAGAAGGCAAGGTCATCGTCAGCCCCCTGTCCGGGGTGATAGTGGTGCGCGCCATGCCGGACCGTCAGCGTGAGGTACAGGCGTTTTTGCATCATCTCACCAATGGCCTGGAACGGCAGGTGATTCTGGAGGCCAAGATTCTGGAGGTCCAGCTCTCCAGCGGCTTTCAGGCGGGAATCAACTGGAGCACGGTGATGGGTAACGCCCAGATCAATCAGCTCGCGCCCATCAATTCCAATGGCAGCTTCAATACCAATGGTTATGCCCCCACCCAGGGCACCATCACCAGTGGCGGGACCACCCCCAATCTGGGCCAATTGGCACCGGGCCTGTTGCCCGCCATGAATGCGGTGCAACCCTTTGGCGGCGTTTTCAACGCGGTCATCAGCGGCGGCAAGGGCTTCAACGCCATCCTGGAGGCTCTCGGTACCCAGGGCAAGGTCAAGGTGCTCTCCAGCCCACGGGTGGCCACGCTGAACAACCAGACGGCCGTCATCAAGGTTGGCACGGACAACATCTATGTGACCAATGTGCAAACCAATGCCGGAATCAGTTCCGGCGTCATTGGCAGTACCGTCATCAATCAGGCAACACCCGTGCTTTCCCCGCTGTTTTCCGGGGTCGCCCTGGATGTCACACCAGCCATCAGCGGGGACGGTATGGTGACCCTTTACGTACATCCATCGGTTACCAGTGTCACTACCCAGGCCCAGGCGTTTACGGTTGGCAATCAAAGTTACGTTCTGCCTCTGGCCAGTTCTTCCGTGCGTGAAGTCGATACGGTGGTACGCGCCGCAAGCGGGCAGGTCATCGTCATTGGCGGTCTGATGAAAACCGACGAACACAATACCCATTCGGGTATTCCGCTGCTGCAGGACATCCCTTATTTAGGCTATCTCTTTAAGAGTACGCAACAAACAGCCATCAAAAGTGAACTGGTGGTGCTCATCAAGCCCATTGTGGTGGATAAGCGCGGCGTTTGGCAGCAGCAAATCCACCAAGCCCGCAAAGAACTGTCGGAGCACGATCTGGATTTCAACACCGCAGTGCTCCCGGCGCGACAGATGGAAGCAGCCCACTGATGTACCTCGAGTTCTTTGGTCTGCGCGAATATCCGTTCGGCCTCACCCCGGACACGGGGTTCTTTTTCGCCGATGAGAATCGCCGCGCCGCCCTCTCTTTGCTGCACTTCGCCCTGGATAATGGCGAAGGTTTCGTCAAAATCACGGGCGAGGTCGGGACCGGCAAAACCACCCTGTGCCGTACCCTGCTCAACCGCATGGATGCACGCTTTCGCACCGCCTACGTACTCAACCCCCAACAATCACCGACGAGCCTGCTTCGTGCCATCGCCGCTGATCTGAGCGGACTGGAATTAGAGGCCACCCAGGAGCCGCTGGAAGCCATTCACCGCAGCCTGTTGCAGGCGGCAAGCGATGGACATCGCGTGGTGCTGCTGGTGGATGAGGCTCAAACCCTATCGGATACCGCACTGGAAAGCATTCGCCTACTCTCCAACCTCGAAACCGAAAAACGCAAATTGATACAAATCATTTTATTTGGCCAGCCGGAACTGGATGCCCGCCTGCAGCAACCCCAATTACGACAATTGCGCCAGCGAATTGGCTTTCATCATCAGCTTCTGCCCCTTAGCCGCGACGAAAGCGGCGCCTATCTGGAGCATCGGCTGCGCCATGCCGGCTATACTGGCGGCCCGCTGTTCCAGCCCAACGCCTTGCGCCTGCTCCAGCGTGGCAGTGGGGGCACGCCGCGGCTGCTCAATCTGCTCGCCCACAAGGCGTTGTTGGCGACTTATGGGTCCGGCCACCGTCGGGTGGGGCGCCGTGCAGTGCTGAGGGCGCTTGCAGATACGCCTCAGGCGCGACGATTATGGTGGAGCCTATGAGCTTGATTCACGATGTGCTGAACGATCTGGATCGCCGACAGGCGCGCAAAAGCGCCGGGCCGGAGATCCCGGCGGCATTGCAGGCATCTCGCCCCAGATCCCTGCCACGCTGGGGGGCGCTTATCCTGCTGGGGGGTGGTTTTCTGGTGGTCAGCGCGGTTTTCTGGTGGTGTTATTTACCCACTTCCTATGAAACCGCCGCGCGGAAGCTCTCGGTCAGGGCCGTGCCTGCGCCGGTAGCGGCGGAACTGACCTCCGCCGCACCTGACAATCAGGCGATTGCTCCAGCTCTGAGCAACTCTCCGCCATCCCCACAGGGCATGGCAACAAGCTCCGTCAAGATGCCCCAAAGCACCCTGTTGCACGCCTCTTCCGCCCCTTCCCGCACGGACCAGAACCGCTCTGCGCAGGGTCCGGAACGATCCGCTCCGCAGCGGCATGCCCAACCTGCCAAGGCATTTTCCGGTGCGGGGATCCCGTTTACCCATCCCCGGCATCAAGCCGTCCAGTCTGGCTCCATTCCTGGTGGCAGCGCCTGGGAAGACGAGAAATTGCGACTGGCAGAAGGTCTGTGGCAGCGCGGAGAGACGGCAAAAGCCCTGGAATTGCTGCACGAAAGCCTCCGCAGAGCGCCCCATGATATACCATTAACACTACTTGAAGCCCGGTTGCTGGCAGCCCAACAACAGCCGGGACAAGCCCTGTCCTTATTGCGCAACCTGCAGCCTGCGCCTGCCGATAGCCCTGATTATTTCGGCATGCTGGGCACGCTGGCCCAGCAACAGGGCGACTTGCACCTAGCCGAGGACGCCTATGCTCACGCGCTGACCCTCGCTCCTGATAGTCTGCGCTGGAAAACCGGGATGGGCATCACTCTGGCATTGGCCGGCAACGACGCCGCACGCCCCTACCTGGAAGAGGCGCTGGCCAGCGTTCAACCCGCCAGTCCCCTGGCCGACTATCTGCGCGCATTATTAGCCGCATTGCATTAAACCACCAGGCTTCTTCCTGATCTTGCCGGAGCCTTTGGCGGTGATGGTGTCGATCTTCTCCGGTGCTCAGTGCTGATCAGGGAACAGGATGTTCAGTTCCAGCACCTCATAATCTCCGCGCCGCTCCATGCTGACCTTGATATTTTCTTTGTCCACAGGGATGTATTTGGCAATCACCGCCAGAAGTTCCTCCTGCAATGCGGGCAGGAAGTCGGGGCCATCGGCATCGCGCTCGTGGGCGAGAATCAGTTTCAGGCGATCCTTGGCGACATTGGCGCTCTTTTTGCGGGAGCCGAGGATATAATCGAGCAAAGACATGTCAGCCTCCAAAGAGTCGTTTGAAAAACCCCGCCTTGGCAGGCTGAATAAAGCGCAAGGGACGCTCCTCGCCGAGGAAGCGGGCGACGACATCCTTATAGGCCTCAGCCACGTCGCTGTTTTCCATGTGAATGGCGGGTATGCCCTGATTGGAGGCCTGGAGGATGACCTCGGATTCGGGGATCACCCCCAGCAGGGGGGTGCGTAGCAGCTCCTTCACATCTTCCAGCGAAAGCATTTCCCCATCCTCCACTCGTTTGGGGGAGTAACGGGTCAGCAGCAGATGTTCCTTCACCGGTTCTTCGCCCTGCTCCGCGCGCCGGGAGCGGGCCGCGAGAATGCCGAGAATGCGGTCGGAGTCGCGCACGGAAGAGACTTCCGGGTTGGTGACCACAATAGCCTCGTCGGCATGGTAGAGCGCCATGAGGGCACCCGACTCGATCCCCGCCGGTGAATCGCAGACGATGTAATCGAATTCCTTGCGCAGTTCATCCATGACCGCCGTTACCCCGGCGGTGGTCAGGGCATCTTTGTCGCGGGTTTGGGAAGTGGGCAGCACGTAGAGATTCTCACAGCGCTTATCCTTGATGAGCGCCTGCTGCAGTTTGGCCTCGCCCTGGATGACATTGATGAGATCGTACACGACCCGTCGCTCGCAGCCCATGATCAGATCGAGATTGCGCAGCCCTACGTCGAAGTCGATAACGACGGTGCGATGGCCGCGCAGGGCGAGGCCGCTGGCAAAGGCGGCACTGGTGGTGGTTTTGCCGACCCCACCCTTTCCGGAAGTGATGACAATGATTTTGGCCACGGTTCTTTTCTCCAAGACTTATATGTTTAAAGCCATAATATGCAATTGCTCGTCGCGGCTGTAAATCTGTGCCGCTTTGCCCCAGAGGGGATGATCAGTTTCGAGGGTGCGATACAGGCCTGCGACAGAGACCAGTTCTGCCTCCAGGCCCATGCAAAAAATCCGCGCACCGTCCTGCCCTTTGACGCCGGCCAGAGCACGACCACGCAAGGGGCCGTACACATGGATGTTGCCGTCGGCGATGACTTCGGCACCGGCATTGACGGCGGCCAGACAGACGAGATCGCCGTCACGGGCATAACTGCGTTGGCCGCTGCGGATCGGGTGATCTATAGTCAGGCCACCCGGACGTGTTGGGACGGATTGCGCGGGAGAAGGTGTTTCTGGCTGTGGGGTGGTGTTACGATCCTGGCCCCGCAAAACAGGAAGGTTCAAATCTTGCGCCAAAGCTTGATGGCGGGGAGCGGCATTGCGCAAACCAACGGGAAACCAGTGAGCGGCACGCAATACGTTCAGCATCTCGGCGAGTGCCAGGGGCGCTTCTTCGGGTATGGCACTCAGATCCAGGACCACTGGGGCATGATGATGGAAATCGGCAGCGGCGGGGTGGCGTTGATGCTCTTCGGCAATACGCTGCGCCAATTGGTGGGGATCGTTGCTTTCCAAGTGGAGGATGGAGAGCGTGAAAACGCCTCCGGACACGCGAAGTGGTGCGCTGGATTCCGTGCTGGGGGAGCGGGGATTAGCCATGTTTCACGTGAAACATCGGCGTGCGCGCTTCATGAGCGCCGCAGCAAAGGGCGCTTGTCACGCTTACCGTTCCAGGTTTCGGCGTCGGGCAGTGGTGCCTTTTTGCGGAGGATGATCGGCCAGTCTTTGCTGAGTTCGGCATTGATGGCGGTGAAGTCGCGCTGGTCAGCAGGGACCTCGTCGTCGGCGAAAATAGCGTCGGCAGGACACTCGGGGACGCAGGCGGCGCAGTCGATACACTCGTCGGGATCAATGGCGAGGAAATTCGGCCCTTCATGAAAGCACTCGACCGGACAGACTTCGGCACAGTCGGTATATTTACACTGGATGCAATTTTCGGTAACGACATAGGTCATGAGTCGGTGACGTTCTTTACAGAGCGCTTCCGTGGTGCAGGCGTGGCCGGTTCGCTGGCTGGTGAGGTCGTATTTTTGGACGAGGTGCTTTTCTTTGCCGCCGGGGTCTTGGCTTTGGCTGGTTTTTTCGCTGCCGCTTTTTTGGCGGGAGGTGCGCGCTTTTCGCGGGGCGGCGGCGGGGTGTAGTCAGGTAGCATTGCGGCGATTTCCGTGTCGCTGGCGTTTGCCGGGAAATGGAAGGCGCATTCGCTCTGGGGGCAGGCGAGCTGTTCACCGAGGCGCTTGCCGCTTTTTTCGATCATTATCGGCCAGGCGCAACGAGGACAGGCACGCGCTACCGGGGGCCCCCAAACCGCATAATTGCATTTGGGGTAAGTGTTGCAGGAGTAAAAGATTTTGCCATAGCGGCTGCGTTTTTCGACGAGTTCACCCTCACCGCACTGGGGACAAGTGACTCCCGATGATTTGGGCTGGGTTAGTGGCTCAATATGCTTGCATTCGGGATAGCCGCTGCAGGAGATGAATCGGCCATAGCGTCCGGTTTTGTAGACCAGCGGCTTGCCGCAATCCGGGCAGTCGCGGCCTACAGGCTCGGCGGGTTCGCGGGGACCATCCACCGGACGGGTATAATTGCATTCGGGGTAGCCGGAACAGGCCACAAAACGGCCATGTCGGCCGAGGCGCAGAAATAAGGGTTTGCCGCATTGTGGACAGGCTTCGTCCAGTGCTTCACTGGTGGCTTCGGTGCGGCTGACGTTGGCCTTTTCGTCGAGGAGTACACGAAAGGGTCCCCAGAACGCGCCGAGCACCGGCTGCCACTGCTTCTCACCCCGGGAAATGGCGTCCAATTCGTCTTCCATGCTGGCGGTGAAGCCATAATCCACATAGCGCTCGAAATGCTTGGTCAGGAAACGGCTAACTACGCGTCCGAGATCGGTGGGGCGGAAGCGGCGCTGCTCGACGGCGACGTATTCACGATTTTGCAGGGTCTGAATGATACTGGCATAGGTGGATGGACGACCAATGCCATGGGCTTCCAGGGTTTTGACCAGGGTGGCATCGCTGTAACGGGGGGGTGGTTCGGTAAAGTGCTGCTCGGGGTCAATGCCGAGCACCTGCGGTTCATCGCCGGTATTGAGGGGCGGCAGAATGCGGTTGCCTTCGTCCTCGTCACCGTCATCTTTGCCTTCCTGATAGACGGCCATGAAGCCGGGAAAGGTGACGGTGGAGCCGTTGGCACGCAGGGTCCAGTGGGTGCCAGCGTCCATATCGACAGCGACCAGGTCCATACGCGCGGGCGCCATCTGGCAGGCGATACTGCGCTTCCAGATCAGATCATAAAGGCGCCAGAGGTCGCGTTCGAGCACGCCCTGCAAGGCCTCCGGGGTGCGGGCGATGTCCGTGGGGCGGATGGCTTCGTGGGCTTCCTGGGCGTTTTTGGTCTTGGTCTTGTAGCGCCGCGGAGTTTCGGGGACGAATTCGCTGCCGTAGTGACCGTCGATAAAGTCGCGGATAGAAGCGATGGCCTCTTCGGCGAGGTTGACGGCATCGGTACGCATGTAGCTGATGAGGCCCACGGTTTCGTTGCCGATATTGATGCCTTCGTAGAGTTGCTGGGCGACGCGCATGGTCCGACTGGCGTTAAAGCCGAGCTTGCGCGAGGCCTCCTGCTGCAGGGTAGACGTGGTGAAGGGCGCGGCAGGCTGGCGCTGCCGGCTCTTGCGCTCCACTTCCCGGACCCGTAGCGGTTGACGGCTGAGATCGTCTTCCATGTCGCTGCGGATCGCGGCGGCCTGATCACTTTCCGTAACGTCGAATTGTTCGAGTTTTTTATCCTGCCAGTGGGTCAGGCGTGCGCTGAAATCGCTACCGGCCTGCTGCAGGCGACTGGCGATGGTCCAGTATTCGCGGCTGACAAAGGCTTCTATTTCATTTTCGCGCTCACAGATCAGGCGCAGGGCGGCACTTTGTACCCGGCCCGCCGAGAGGCCCGGACGCACCTTGCGCCAGAGCAGTGGCGACAGGTTGAAGCCCACCAGATAATCGAGGGCGCGGCGCGCTTGCTGGGCGTTGACCAGATCCATGGCGATTTCGCGGGGGTTGGCAATGGCCTCTTGCACGGCTTTTTTGGTGATTTCGTGGAAGACGACGCGTTGTGCGGGCTTGTTGCCGAGCAGATGACGCTCGCGCAGCAGTTCCACCAGATGCCAGGAGATAGCCTCGCCCTCGCGATCCGGGTCGGTAGCGAGCCAAAGCCTTTCGGCGCCGCGCAGGGCCTTGGCGATGGCGTCCACATGGCGCTCGTTGCGTTCAATAGCGGCGTAGCGCATGGCGAAATCGTGTTCGGTATCTACGGCACCCTCTTTGGGCTGCAAATCGCGCACATGGCCGTAGGAGGCGAGCACCTGAAAGTCATCCCCCAAATATTTCTGGATGGTTTTGGCTTTAGCCGGTGATTCAACGATAACGAGCTGATGGGCCATGGGTCAGTGGAGAATCCGTGCGCCGTCGGCGCCCAGTAAGGTGTCGACCCAGAAGGCCTCCGGGCCGGGATCGTTGGCCATCACCATAAAGGTCACCCAGTCGAGGGTTTCCAGATCGGTGTCGTCCAGACCAAGGGCGAGCAAGCGATCAATAATGCGTTCACGCATGGCGCCGTTGATGACGCCAAGCCGCTCCCAGTCATGGAGTTGCCCGCGGGCGGCCACAGACAGATTTTGCTGTTCATGGGGATGGTAGGCGCGCAGTGAGCGGGGGCTGGTGTCCTCTTGCTCTTCTACCGCGAAGCCTTCCATCCAGTCGAGGGCGCGCTGAATATCGTCGTCCGGAAAGCCGACGGCGCGCAAACGGTCTTCGAGCATGTCGTCGTCTTCGTCGTCGAGATGATCGAGCAAATAACTAATGATGTCTATGACGTCTTCCATACCTTGGCCTTAGGAAGCAGGTGGGAGGCGACAGAAACGGCCGCCGGGACAGGCCGCGAGGTAACCTTGTAATTCCATGTTCAAGAGGATGGCCGAAAGCTCGGTCAGCGTCAATCCGCAGCGGCTGGCGATCTGTTCCGGGGCGAGGGGGTCGAAATCCAGGGCGTCCCAAACTTTAGCCTGCATGGAATCTTCTGGCTGCCAGTCTGCTGCGGGTGCCGTTGTCTGGCTGTTGCGCAGCACGGCGTACAGGGGGCCGAGTTCGCTGAGCACGTCTTCGGCGCTCTCGACCAGTTTGGCGCCGTCGCGGATGAGACGGTGCGGGCCGCGCGACAACGGTGAGTGGATGGAGCCGGGGATGGCAAAAACTTCGCGGCCCTGCTCCATTGCCAGCCGTGCGGTAATCAGCGAACCGCTACCTTCAGCAGCTTCGACCACCAGTACGCCGAGACTGAGGCCGCTGATGATGCGGTTGCGGCGGGGGAATAGGCCGCTGCGCGGACCGGTATCGGGCGGCTGTTCACTGAGGATAAGGCCCTGTTCAGTAATCTGACGGGCGAGTTGCAGATGGCTGCGCGGGTAAATAAGGTCGGCACCGGTACCAAGCACGGCGACGGTGCCGCTGTGGAGGGCGCCGCGATGGGCGGCGGCATCAATGCCGAGGGCCAGGCCGCTACAGATGATAAGTCCCGCTTCACCCAGGTTTTTGGCAAAGGCTTCGGCGCTGGCGATTCCGGTAGCCGTGGCACTGCGGCTGCCAACGATAGCCAGCATGGCCTGGCTCAGGCAGGCGCGCTGTCCGCGTAAATAGAGCAGCAGGGGCGGGTCGGGGATATGGCGCAGCAGAGGGGGATAATCGGCGTCGGTCCAGCGGCAGAGGTCGGTGTCGGGACTTTCCAGCCAGCGTCGGTCTGCAGGCGTGAGAAGGTCCTCGGGTGCCTTCTGCAAGGCAGCGATTTGTCCCGTTTGCAGGCCGAGGTCCTGCAAGGCCCCGGCCCCGGTTTGAAAGCAGCGATCTACCGCACCAAAGCGGTCGAGCAGGGCACGCTGGCGAAGCGGACCGAGGCCGGGGATACGGCTGAGGGCGAGCCAAGCCCGGTCTGTCACCCGTTTCCTGCGGAGCTGTCGCTGGCTGTTACAGGACCCGGGCTGGCCAGCTTGTCACCCACCAGGATGCCACGCATTGCCGTGGTAATCACTGCGTAGGAGACGGTGGGAAATACCCGGAACACCATCACTTCGCCCACTTTCTGAGGCGGCAGAGCGAAGGGCTTGCCGGTCACGGCATTTTTCGTATCTTCCCTGGTTCTTTCAATCCGCAGCAGATTACCATCGCTCAAACCGGCTTCCCGGCCTTTATCCACGATCACGACCTGACCCACCAGGAGTTCCGGGTAGTCACTCATTTTGGCGATGATCTGAGCGCTTACCGGGTGGGCGGGGGCGCTGGGGAAATAACGAGGAACCTTGGCGCTCGTTTCGGGGATCAGGCGATCACCCAGCGAGATTTCCCTGCGGGCATTGGCGATCTCGACGGCAGCGTGGGAACTGTTACTGCGTACGATGATGCTGCCCAGGTCGTAGAGCGCATAACCGAGTGGCTTCTCGACGCCGGGACGGTGCAGTTCCGGCCCAAGCGCGACGATACCATAGCGGGTACCCACCGGGACCCGTTCCAGACCGGAAGCATACAGCTTGTCGCCCACGGTGTAGGCGATCTGGCTGCTGCTGGCACTGGCCGCCAGATAAGGTAATGCATCATAAGCTTTTTTGCTGGCGATAACTCCCGGCGTGCCGAGGAAGGGCATCACCTCGCCGGTAGCCACGGTGGGCAAGGGCTCTACCGTCATTTGTGGATGAAGTTCGACGACCGAAGAACCTTCTGTGTTAGAACCATAAGACCTTTCTACACGAAGTTCCGGCTGTCCGTTGGCTCCGTGGCTGAGTACGATGCGATCACCGGGATAAATGAGGTTGGGATTATGGATGTAGGGATTCTTATGCCAGATCTGCGGCCATTGCCAGGGATGCCGCAAAAAATGTGCGGCAATTCCCCAGAGGGTATCTCCGGATTTGACGGTGTAACTTTGTTCACTGCGTAGTTGTATGCCGGACGGTGCAGCCTGCGCCATTACCGGGGCCATGGCGCTGAGGCCGAGACAAAATAGGGTGTTGCGCCAGATGTGCTTCTGCATGAATGATCTCCGCTGGACTTCCGCAGGGAATAGTATTAGTTCAAGATACGATTTTTGCCGGATGGTAATAATTGGTGACGAAATGCCTCTCTTGAAGATACTCGAGTTTCCCGATACCCGCCTCAAGGGCATGGCCCAACCCATAGTCCGGGTGGACAAACAGATGCAGCAACTGGCCGACGATATGGCGGAAACCATGTACGATGCACCCGGTATCGGCTTGGCTGCGCCGCAAGTGGCCGCTGGCCACCGCCTGATTGTCGTGGATGTTTCAGAAAATCGCAATGATCTGCTGACCTTGGTGAATCCGGAAATTATTGCGAGCACAGGTGAAGAAGAGATGAAGGAAGGCTGTCTGTCAGTACCCGGCGTGCTGGAGACGGTGCGGCGCGCCGAAAAAGTGACGGTGCGCGCGACCACGGTGCAGGGCAAGACCGTTGAACTGGAGGCCGATGGGCTGCTGGCGGTTTGCCTGCAACATGAGATCGACCACCTTAACGGTACCCTTTTTGTCGATCATCTGTCCCGCCTCAAGCAAAATCTGATTCGTCGTAAGGCGGACAAAAGGGCGCGACTCGGTGACTAGCAAACAGCGTATTGTTTTTGCCGGGACGCCGGAGTTCGCGCGCCTCATTCTGGCCGAATTACTGCAAGGTCCGGAAGAAATCGTCGGGATATTTACTCAGCCGGATCGCCCGGCGGGCCGGGGACGGGCGTTGCAGACCAGCCCGGTGAAGCAGGAGGCTTTGGTCGCAGGCATTCCTATTTTTCAGCCGGAATCCTGCAAGACGGGCGAGGCCCTGGACCTGCTCCGCAGCCTGACGCCGGATTTACTGATTGTTGTGGCCTATGGGCAGATTTTACCGCAGGCGATTCTTGACCTGCCGACGCGCGGCGCCATCAATGTTCACGCTAGTCTCCTGCCCGCCTGGCGCGGCGCGGCGCCTATCGCCCGGGCCATCGCGGCGGGCGACAAAGAAAGCGGTGTTGCCATCATGCAGATGGAAGCCGGGCTCGACTCCGGTCCGGTGCTGTGGGCGGAGCGCGTGCCCATTGCGCCCGATGACACGGCGGCCAGCCTCCATGACCGTTTGGCGCGATTGGGCAGCGCTGCCTTGCGTCAGGCGCTGGACGGGCTCTGGGCGAATCGGCTCAAGCCCGTGCCCCAGGATCCCGCGCTGGTGACTTATGCCCGCAAGCTGAAGAAAGAAGAGGCACTGCTCGACTGGCGGCTGCCCGCGGCGACGCTGGAGCGTCTGGTACGGGCTTTCAACCCCAGCCCTGTTGCCCATACCCTTTTTCGCGACAACGGGTTGCGGGTCTGGCAGACGCGGGTGCTGGCCGTCGGGGGCGATCAGGCGCCCGGCACCATCACTGCCGTGGAAAAAGACGGGGTGGTGGTGACTTGTGGCGAGGATCAATTGCAGTTGCTGGCGGTGCAACCCGCAGGCAAGGGGGTGCTCAGTGGCGGTGACTTCGCCCGCGGTTACCGCCCGCGAGTCGGTGAAACGCTGGGATGAGGGAAGCGCGGCCAGAGACTGAGCGGGGGAGAAGCACCTCGGGTGTGGCGATACGCAAGACATCTATCGGCGTATTGCGGGGCGTGGATAGCGGGCAGACGGTGGATGCCGCCCTGCTGCCGGTGCTGTTGACGGGTAGCGATCGTGCGACCTTGCAATGGCTGGTTCTGGGCACATTGCGCGAGTACTTGCCCGTGCAGGCCCTGGCCGCCAAATTGCTGCGCAAAGACTGGCGCGAGGAAGATACCGATTTACGTTTCCTGCTCAGTCTGGCTCTTTTTGAGTTACGCCATGGGCAACGGCCCGCTTTCGCCATAGTCAATGATTGGGTTGGGATGACGGAGGCCTTGAAAAAGCCCTGGGCGCGCGGTCTGATCAATGCCGTTCTGCGCCGTTATCTGCGCGAGCGGGAGGCGTTGGAGGTGGCACTGGTCGATCGTGATCTCGGGCATCCGGCCTGGCTGGCGGCGCGCTTGCGCGCTGCCTATCCCCAAGACTGGCCCGCC
>NZ_DAHVHY010000004.1 GCF_027322205.1 Acidithiobacillus sp. | reverse complement strand
GCCCCATTCTGTCCGGGCCACCTTGAACAAGTGAGAAAGGAGCGCCAAGTGCAGACGGATAGTATTGCTGCCCTTCCCTTCCTCTTCCATGTCGCGCATGGCCTGCGCAACATCCTTGCCACGCACCGATGACATATATAGATGTGCGGTGGGGCGGCGCTTCCATTGTTTTATATAGTCCACTTCCCGCCTGCCGCCCTTTTTAGTGGGTACCACCTCCAGAAGGTAGCGATCCAGACATTCGGAAAGTGTTGTGCCCTCAGATTCTGACCGGTCCCGCCAAACCCCGCGCGTCATCTCAGACTCGATGACCACAGACCAAGCTTCGGCCTCCTTGCGGGTTCTGAAGGTTTGGTACTGAGGCGGGAAGCCGCGTTTTCTGACAGACGCTTTCCAGCCAATGTGCTCCCCTTCCCTATCGTAGCTTGGTGTAATTGACGCCATTTCTCACCTCTAAAGCCAGCTTGACTCTGACTTCAGTGTGCTGCAATTACGCTGCAAATTCAAATTGGCAAAGAACAGGGGCCAAGCCTTAAAGCTTAACCCCTTGTATTCATTGGCGGAGAGGGTGGGATTCGAACCCACGTGGGGTTGCCCCCCATCCGATTTCGAGTCGGCGCCGTTATGGCCACTTCGGTACCTCTCCGTGGGGGCATACAGTAATCTTTCCCGACGCTGACGGCAAGCGTGCGCGGTTGTCGGCAAATGCAGCACAACGCTACAACGTAGCGCCGTCGTTACGATCCTTGGCACTGATGAACTGGCGCTTGAGGACGTGCTCCCGCTTCAGCCCCAGCCACAGCGCAATCGGGCTCGCGACAAAAATGGAGGAATAAGTACCCACCACCACGCCGATAACCAGCGCCGTGGCAAATCCGTGAATCACCGGTCCACCGAAGAGGAAGAGCGACAGGGCGACTATGAAGGTGATGAAACTGGTAATGACCGTCCGCGATAGGGTCTCGTTGATGGCGACGTTGAAAATCTGTGCCACATTGCCACTGCGGGACGCCCGCAGATCCTCACGCATACGGTCGAAAACCACCACCGTATCGTTGAGCGAATAGCCCATGATCACCAGCAACGCCGCAATCACGGTCAGGGAGAATTCTTCCTGACTAATGGCGAAAAAACCCACCACCAGGATCGGATCGTGGAGCATGGCGAGCACACCGCCCACAGCAAAACGCCACTCGAAGCGAAACCCCACATAAATCAGAATGCCGAGGGTCACGATGATCAGCGCCATGATCCCCTTATTCCGCAATTCCTTACCCACCTCCGGGCCAACATATTCCGTGCGGCGCAACTGCACATCTGGATACTTTACCTGATCTTTCTGAAATACCTGCAAAATCTTGTTACTCACCGCGCTGCTCTCACCGGGTACGGTGCGCAAGCGAATCAGCAGATCGCGATCCCCACCGAAGGTCTGCACCACCGCATCATGAAATCCAGCCTGCGCGAGCGTCCCGCGTACGGCACCCAAATCCGGCGTCTTGCTGAAGGCCAGTTCCACCAGCGTGCCACCGGTGAAATCGATACTGTAGTTCAGTCCGCGCACCAGAAAGATGGCGACAGAAGCAATAATCAGCAGAGCGGACACCCCCAGAAAAATCCAGCGTCTGGACATGAAGTCTACATGGGTACGGGCTTTAAAAAGTTCCATTGCTGCCTCAGATGTAAAGCTTTTGCACACGCCGCTTACCGAGGGCGAGTTCGATGATGCCACGACTCATCATGGTCGCGGTAAACATGGACGTGATCACCCCGATAGTCAGTACCAGCGCGAAACCCTTGATGGCTCCGGTGCCAAACTGGAAGAGCACCAGTGCGGCGATAAGTACCGTGACATTAGAGTCCACAATGGTCGCAAAGGCCTTCTTAAAGCCAGCGTCGACAGCAGCACGGGTACTCATACCATGTCGTAATTCCTCGCGGATGCGCTCGAATACCAGCACGTTGGCATCCACTGCCAGGCCAATCTTCAGTACAATACCGGCAATACCCGGCAGAGTCAGGGTACCACCCATCAGGGAGAGCACCGCCAGAATGGCCAGAATATTCACCAGAATGGCGAGGTCAGCAATCAAGCCAAAAGCCCGGTAATATACGGTCATGAAGAGTACGACGAACACCATACCGAAAACCACGGCCATCACCCCGTCATGGATGGAGTCCTGGCCCAGAGTCGGGCCAACAGTGCGCTCTTCCGAAATATGAACGGGTGCGGGTAATGCGCCAGCCCGCAATTCAATCGCAGCATTACTGGCGTCCTTCAAACTGGAGAATCCGGTAATCTGGGCCCGGCCCCCCGTAATGGCTTCACGGATCACTGGCGCAGTGACCACCTTGTTATCCAGCAAAATAGCCATGCGCTTGCCAACATTTTTGGTAGTCAGATCACCGAAGATACGGGTTCCCACATTGTTAAAACTGACATTAACGATGGACTGGCCGCTATTGTTGTCCACCCCCGCGCTGGCATTGCTGAGATAGCGACCCGTAAGCACCGTATCCGTGTAAAGCACATAAGGCGCACCATGAACGCCGTAAAACAGGGCAGTACCGGGAGGCAAATCACCTTTGAGCGCAGCCGCCATGTTGGCCTGATCATCCACCATCTTGAATTCGAGCTGAGCGGTGGAACCGATAATGGATTTGGCGCGCTGGGTGTCCTGCACACCAGGCAATTGCACGGCAATGTGCTCAGCGCCCTGACGCTGGATGACCGGCTCTGAAACGCCCAGTTCATCAATACGATTGCGAATAACGACGATGGCCTGTTGCAGCGCATCGTCCTTCATTTTCTTGGCGGCATCGGGGGTAATACTTACGCCTAACACCGCGTTAGGCTGCAGGGTGATGGCATAATCGGGGTAATGCCCGGCGATAGCCTTTTGCGCCTGCGCCGCGACTGCGGTATTTTCCATCTCGATGGCGAGACTTTGCGGCCCGGTCATGTTGACTGCCAGATATTGCAGATTCTGGTGGCGGAGGAAGGTGCGCAAGCTGCCGCTGTCCTGCTCCAGAGCATGTTTGATAACGGCATTGGTGTCGACACGCAGCAGGAGGTACACACCGCCGCGCAGATCAAGACCCAGATTGACGGGCTTGCCACCGAGACTGCTTAACCAGTCCGGCTCTGCCGACATCTGCGAGAGAACTACCTGGGCATTGGTCGGGAGTTTACGTTGCAGTAACGTTTCGGCCAGGCCCTGGGCATCATCGTTGGGGAAAAAGAAAGTGCTGCCCTCCTCATCCGAGTCGACGCGAGTGACCGGAATTTTAGCCACTTGCAGCCAGTCCTGCATCGTGGCCACCGGCGGCAGGAGGGTCCCCGCGGGAGCGCGTACCTCTACGGCGGAGTGCCAGCCATAGAAGTTGGGCAGCGCGTAAAACAGGGAAGGCAATACGACTGCGAGGATAATCAGGTACTTCCACCAAGGATAACGGGTCATGAACGAGCCTTTACAGTTTTTTCAATGTCCCTTTGGGCAACAGTAACATCACTGAGACCCGCTGAACTTTTACAATGACCCCTTCAGCAATTTCAAGTTGCAGATAATCCTCACCCACTTGCATGATCCGCCCGGCCAGGCCACCCTGAGTGATCACCTCGTCGCCCTTGGAGATTGCCGAAATAAGCTGGCGTTGAGCTTTCGCCTTTCTCATCTGCGGACGGATAAGCAGAAAATAAAAAATAGCGAAAATGACAAGTAGCGGGACGATCTGCATGAAAATGGAATCTGAACCACCCCCTGCCGCAGTTCCGGCATAAGCATTGACAATAGGCGAAAAGTTCATATGCACTCCAAGTCAGGTTCGCGGGTCGCCATTGTAGCCTTTAGGCATCAACTAGGGAACCAGCGCGACGACGAAGGTAGAAATCCTCTGTAAAAGCACCCACGCGACCGGCATCAATAGCTTCCCGCAGCCCCGCCATCAATTCCTGGTAGTAGTGCAGGTTATGCAGGGTATTCAGGCGTGCGCCGAGGATTTCATGACTGCGCTGTAAGTGACGCAAATAGGCCCTGCTATAGTTCTGACAGGTGTAGCAGGCGCATTGTGGGTCCGGCGGTAGCGCGTCTTTCTCATAACGGGCGTTGCGCAGCTTGAGAATACCATCATGGGTAAAAAGCCAGCCATTGCGGGCATTGCGGGTCGGCATGACACAATCGAACATATCTATGCCGCGACACACCCCCTCCACCAGATCCTCGGGCGTGCCGACGCCCATAAGGTAACGGGGCCGGTCTGCGGGCATCTGCGGCATAAGATCTTCCAGCACCTGCATCATTTCCGCCTTGCTCTCCCCCACCGAAAGTCCGCCGATAGCAAGACCTGGGAAATCCAGTCGCTGCAATCCCGCCAGAGAACGCTGACGTAAATCTCCATACATTCCACCCTGGACGATGCCGAAGAGCTGACCCGGCCCGGTGTAAGAGGCACGGGAGCGCGCCGCCCAACGCAGAGAAAGCTCCATGCTGACACGGGCTTCTTCGTAGGTGGCAGGATGGGGCGTACATTCATCGAAGACCATAGCGATGTCCGAACCCAGCGCCGCCTGAATCTGCATGGACTCTTCCGGCCCCAGAAAGACCTTGTGGCCATCAGTGGGCGCGCGGAACTGCACACCCGCCTCCGTCAACCTGCGCAGCGCGCCCAGACTGAAAACCTGGAAACCGCCCGAATCAGTGAGGATGGGCCGATCCCAGTGCATCATCTTATGGAGTCCGCCGACCGCACTGATGACCTCCAGACCGGGACGCAGAAAGAGATGAAAGGTGTTACCGAGGACAATCTCGGCCCCCAGGGTCTTCAACTCCTCGGGAGACATGGCCTTGACGGTGCCATAGGTACCCACCGGCATAAAGGCAGGCGTCTGAATATTACCGCGGGGCAGACGCAGAACACCGCGTCGTGCCGCGCCATCGCGGGCCAGCAACTGATAAATACCCATCACTGTCCGACCCGAGGGAAAATCAGCATCGCATCTCCATAACTGAAAAACCGATAGCTCGCTGCCACCGCGTGGCGATAGGCAGCGAGCATGCACTCCATGCCGGCAAAGGCACAAACCAGCATGAGCAGAGTGGATTCCGGGAGGTGAAAATTGGTCAACAGCCCGTCAATCACCTGAAAGGTCTTGCCGGGATATATGAACAGGCGAGTCTCCCCAGTGTAGGGCCGCAGCATACCATGCTGAGCCGCTGTCTCCAGCGCCCGGCAAGCCGTGGTGCCCACCGCAATCACCCGCCCGCCCCTCGCCTTCGCGGCGGCAACGGCTGCCACCGTCGTCGCGCTGACCTCCATGGTTTCGGCATGCATGGGATGCTTGGTAATATCCTCGCTACGCACCGGGAGGAAAGTCCCGGCACCGACGTGCAAGGTCACGAAGGTCCGCTCAACACCGTGCGCCGCGAGGGCGTCCAGCAGCTTCGCATCGAAATGCAATCCGGCGGTGGGTGCGGCCACGGCACCAGGATGTGCCGCATAGATGGTCTGATAGCGCTCCCGATCACTGGCCTCAGGCATCCGCCGGATGTAGGGCGGCAGGGGCATACTCCCTTCAGCTTCGAGAATGGGTAACCACTGGGCATCCGCAGACAGGCTCAGACGGACGTCCATGCCATCCTTTTCCTCTACCGTGGCCACGGCACCACCCGGCAAATGAATGGGCATGCCAGACCGCAGAGCCTTGGAGGATTTCGCCAGAAACCAGCCCTCCCGGACATTGAGCAGTCGGTCGAGCAGTAGTTCCACCGCGCCACCCGTCGCTTTGCGGGCCTGCAAACGTGCGGGAAGCACCCGGGTGTCGTTAAGTACCAGCAGATCCCCGGGCTGAAGCAGGCTGGGCAGATCGCGTATCCGCGCATCTTCCCAAGCACCTCGACGACCATCAACGATGAGCATGCGCGCGGCACTGCGTTCCGCGAGCGGGGCCTGAGCAATCAATGCGTCAGGCAGTTCATAATAAAAATCACTTTTCTGCATGGAAAATATCAGGAAAACCAGTCGGATTCAGGTTGGTCAAGATGCGGGATCACTTGCACCAGCGTGATGCGTGGGCCATTTTTGCGCAAGACTACCACGTCGAAGTCGGTAAAAGCGACCCGCTCCCCTTCTTCCGGGACTCTTTCGAGCTGGCGCATGACCAGACCACCGATGGTATCTGCGGTCTCTTCGTCAATATCGATGTGGAGGCTGCGTTCCAGGGAATACAGCGAGAGACTGCCAGAACCCACCCAACTGCCATCGAGGCGTCGCCGCCACTCCTGACGCTGGTGGCGGAATTCATCGGGGATGGCCCCAAGCAGGCTTTCCAGCACATGATCCAGAGTGACAAAGCCAGTGATGGTCCCGAGGTCATCCACCACCAGCGCAAAATGCGGGTGCCCGGAGCGAAAATGTGTCAGCAGATCCATGGCTGGTAATGCCTTGCCTACGGAGGGTAGCGGACGCAGAAGTTGCCTCATGTCACCCAGGTCGGGGCGCCTTGACAGTGCCGCAAAAGCATCCTTGACGTGGAGCAATCCGACGACATGCTGGCGATCTCCCTCACACACCGGATAGCGGGTAAAGCGATGGCGCATCATCACCTGGCGGATTTCCTCGGGGCTATCTTCCAGCATCAGACAGACCATCTCGGCAGCAGGACGCATCAAATCGCCCGCTGTCAGCTCCGTAAAATCCAGGGTGCGATCGAGGATGTCTCCAGTGCGTTGACCGAGGGTGCCTTGCGCCTGACTGAGGGCCAAGATCATCGCCAGTTCATCGCGGGAATGAGGTGCATCACCGGCATGCTGATCCACCCGTAGCGCAAAGAGGCGCAACACAATGCGGGTCGCGCCATTGAGCACCCAGATCGCCGGGTACATCAGCCAATAGAAGGCATAGAGGGGTGCACCGGTCCACAGAGACACCGCCTCCACCTTGCGGATCGCCAGAGATTTGGGCACCAGTTCCCCAATCACAATGACAACAAAGGAGATTAGAGCAAAGCCGACGGCAAAAGAAACGGACTTCAATAATGTGTGATCGGTCATCCCAAAAATCCTGAACAGGGGTTGGAGCAAACGCGCGACGGTGGGTTCACCCACCCAACCGATACCCAACGACGCAATAGTAATACCGAGTTGCGTGGCAGAGAGATAAACATCCAGCCGCCGATGCATCCGCATTAGAATGCGCCCGCGCAATCCATACTCCTGGGCCAGAGTACGGGCATGGGTACTGCGTAATCGCACCAGCGCAAATTCTGCCGCAACAAAAAAACCATTCAGCAGAATCAGCAGGGCTGCCAGCAGCAGCCCGTTGATCTCATGCACGGGAGACCACTCCCGCCCGCCCGTGGCGGGGGTGTCGTTCAGTCATCACTGGTGATGAGTTGCTCCAGCCCAGCAAAACTCTGCACTACATCGTTGGTCTGAATGGGCGCCCCCAGTTGTCGCGCTATCTGGCTGATGGAAAAAACACCGCGAATCTCTTCACCGCGGGGCGTTTTCTCACGCACCAGGGCATGCTGACGCCCCGTCTTGCGCAGGGTGAGGACGACATCTCCCACGGTAGACCGCTCCACTTCAGCGAAATCGAGTACATCAATCTGACCCAGAGGCACCATGATATCCTGCACCTTGATGGAGTCCCGCATGACGTGGTTTTCGGCAGCCAGTTTGACGGGCTTTTCACCCATGAGGTCACGGGCGGTGGCCAGGCCGATCAGCGTACCGAAGTCATCCAGCACAAAAAGCATACGAACACCCGCATGAATCATGCGTTGCAGGGCCTGATCAATAGTAGTTTCCGGCTTCATCGTCACAGCGGGTACCCGACTGAGGTCGGTCATACTTTTGATCGCCATGTCACTGGGCGTCACGGTCAACGGTATCCCATTATCAAACATGCAGATACGCGTGTCCGGCTGAAGTCCATAACGTTGTAATGCACGGAATCTTGTCATTTCATTATCTCCGTAGTTGAAAAATGGCGGGAAAACATGCTGCTGTCCAAGCACAGCGCAAATCAGGGGGCTGCAAGAGCGACAAAGCCGCGCTCCAGATCATCGCGAAGATCATCAGGATGCTCCAGACCGACACTGATCCGCAACAACCCATCGCCAATCCCCGCCGCTGCCCGTGCTTCAGGACTGACCCTGCTGTGGGTCGTGCTGGCAGGGTGGGTAATGGTGGTCTTGGCATCCCCGAGATTAGCGGTCAGGGAGAGCAGGCGCAGGGCATCCACAAAGGCCCACGCCGCTGTCTGGCCGCCACGCAGATCAAAAGACAGAATGGCACCCGGCAGGCGTTGCTGGTGCGCCGCCAAGGCTTGCTGGGGATGGCTCTTGAGGCCCGGATAATAGACCTGTGTCACCTCCGGCCGTGCCTCCAGCCATTCGGCAATCTGCTGGGCATTGGCGCAATGACGCTCCATACGCAGCCCAAGAGTCTCCAGGCCTTTGAGCTGCACCCAGGCGTTGAAAGGACTGAGACTCGGACCCGCCGTACGCACGAAATTACGTGGCCCGCTATTGAGCAGTTCGGTACTGCCGCAAACCGCCCCGCCCAGGGTTCTCCCCTGCCCGTCCAGATACTTGGTGGCGGAGTGAACAACCAGATCGGCACCAAACTTGAGGGGCTGTTGCAAGGCCGGGGTACAGAAACAGTTGTCCACCACCAGCCAGGCATCATGGGCATGGGCCAGATCTGCCAAGGCCTGCATGTCGCCAACCTCGGTCAGCGGATTAGAAGGTGTTTCGAGGAAGAGCACCCGGGTATTGGGACGCAATGCGGCACGCCAGGCCCCCACATCCGCCAGCGGCACAAAGCTGGTCTCCACCCCGAAGCGGCCGAGAATATTACTGAGCAGTTGCACCGTCGTACCAAAAATAGAGCGGGAGGCGACGATATGATCGCCCGCCTTGAGCATCCCCATGAAGACGGTCAGGCAGGCGGCCATGCCAGAGGCCGTGGCGACACAGGCTTCTGTGCCCTCCAGCGCCGCCAGTCGCTCTTCAAAAGTACGCACCGTAGGATTGGTGAAGCGCGCATAGACATTCCCCGGCGCCCGTCCGGCAAAGCGCTCCGCGGCCTCTTCTGCCGAGTCAAAAACAAAGCTGGAAGTCGGGAAGATGGCCTCGCTGTGCTCCTGTTCCTCGGTGCGGTGGATGCCGGCCCGGATGGCGAGGGTTTCCGGGCGCAGTTGCACTGCCCAGCCAGGGTTGGAATCCTTGGGGTTCATCGCAGCTCCTTGATCAGATGCAATTGCCGCGAGCCGTGTCCTTCCGGCGTCGGCAAGGGGTAGTCATCACTGAAACAGGCATCGCAAAAACCCTGTTCACGCCCGCCCACTGCCTCATACAGCGCCCCCAGACTGATGTAACCCAGGCTGTCGGCACCAATGATTTTGCGCACCTCTTCTATACTGTGCTGGGCGGCAATGAGCTGAGAGCGCTCCGGGGTATCAATGCCATAATAGCAAGGTCCGATGGTAGGCGGCGCGCTGACCACAAAATGCACCTCGCGCGCGCCGGCAGCCCGTACCAAACTGACAATCTTAGCGCTGGTCGTACCGCGCACAATAGAATCATCCACCAGGATCACTCGCTTGCCCCGCAGGATGTTGGGCTGGGCATTGAGCTTGACCTTCACCCCGAAATCGCGCCCGCGCTGTGCCGGTTGGATGAAAGTGCGTCCCACATAGTGGTTACGGATCAGACCCAACTCGAAGGGCAGACCGGAAGCCTCCGCGTAGCCCATAGCCGCGGCGACACCGGAATCAGGAACGGGCACCACCAGGTCTGCCTCCCGCGGATGCAGACGTGCCAGCGCCTGACCGATGCGTTTGCGCGCCGAGTACACATGGATACCATCGAGCACACTGTCCGGACGGGCGAAATAGATATATTCAAAGACGCACATGCGCCGACCGACGGGCACAAAAGGCTTGCGGCTCTCGATACCCTCTTTGGAAATAATGATCAGCTCGCCCGGCTCGATGTCGCGAACGAATTCCGCCCCCATGAGGTCAAGAGCGCAAGTCTCAGAGGCCAGCACAAAGCCACCCGAGTCAATCAGTCTTCCCAGTACCAGTGGCCGAAAGCCCATGGGATCCCGCACCCCAATCAGCCGGCTCTCCGTCAGACAGACCAGCGAATAGGCGCCGGAAACCTGCCGCAGTGCTGCTGCCAGGCGAGTACCCGTATCATCGCCCGGCACCCGTGCCAACAGATGCACGATAACCTCGGTGTCCATATCCGTGTGGAATATAGCCCCTTCCCGCTCCAAGCGGGTGCGGAGTTCAGCCGCATTAACCAGATTACCATTGTGACCGACGGCAAAGGCGCCATGGCGATAATTGATAAATACCGGCTGGGTATTCCGCAGTACGGAACCCCCTGCAGTGGAATAGCGCACATGACCGATTGCCTGTTCACCGGGCAGCTTGCTGATCTGCTCCAGCCCGAAGACATCGGCCACCCGCCCCATACCGCGCTGCACATAAAGCTTGCCCTGATCGCCAGAAACAATACCCGCCGACTCCTGCCCCCGGTGTTGCAGGGCATAGAGGCCGAGATAGGTCAGATTGGCGGCTTCCGGATGACCAAATACACCAATGACCCCGCATTCATCATGAAAATGATCGTCATCCACGATATGCTGCATCATATTGTCATTTTGCAATTTTTTGCGACTCCAAATAGGACACGGCAGGTGCCGTCAACAATTGCGACCAGTGTTTCACCGGCTCCTGTGCCAACCAGGAATTCTCCCACCAAGGAGACTGGGACAAAGCCGAGGACTGCACCAAGGTGACCACAATGGCAATCAGCACCAGTCCCCGCAAGAAACCAAAGAAAGCCCCCAAAAAGCGATCCGTCGCCCCGAAACCAATGCCATATAATAGCTTACGGACCAGGAAAGCGCACAGAGTACCAACGATCAGACAAGCAAAAAAAAGGATAAAAGAAGCCAGCGGCACCTTCCAACCTGCTGGGATCTGAGACGACAACCGGGGCGCCAGCCAACTTCCGCCCCAATTCCACGCCACATAAAATCCGCCAACCCATGCCACCAGTGAAAAAAACTCGCGCACCATTCCGCGGAAAAGCCCCCAAAGAGCGGACAGCACCACCAGACCCATGGTAGTGACATCTACCCAGAACATCATGCCGGGTCACTCTGCAGCCACGCCATGGGCAACTGCTTGACGAGGTGAAAGGAACCGAAACAGAGCAGAATATCGCCACCCGCCAGAGTCGTTTTCACCGCCTCCAGGGCCTGTTCCATGTCGACATCTACAGACACCATTATCGCATTCATTCCCTCCAGCATGTCGCAAAGCTGCGCCGCCGCAGCCGCACGTGGCGTATCGGTGATCTCCAGCACATGCCAGGCATCCACCCAGTGCAACAGTGGCGCGAGCGTCCCGGCCATATCTTTGTCAGCAAGCATACCGACAATGGCGTGACAACGCGCAGCACCTTTTCGCGCGGCCAGCAATGTCGCCAGTTGCCGCGCCGCTTGGGGGTTGTGGGCGACATCCACCAGCAGGTCAGGGCCGCCCTGACCCCAGGGCTGGCGCCACTGGCAGCGTCCCGGCAACTCCGGCGCCTGCGTCCATGCGGAGATCGCCGTATCGGGCACCGGCAGCTTCGCTTCCAACAAGGACAGTGCTGCCACCGCCAGAGCCAGATTAGCCCATTGTGCCGGCGCTGCCCACAAGGGCGCAGGCACCTGTTTCTCCTGCCCGAATCCTGACCACTTCCCGAGCAGAGGATCAATACGAAAGTCCCGCCCCAACTGCTGCAAGGGTACGTCAGCGCATATCGCCGCTTCCAATACCGAAGCGCAGGGGTCTTCCATATCCCCATAGAGGGCAGGCACCCCGCGACGGAAGATACCCGCCTTTTCCCGACCGATGGACGCGCGATCGGACCCCAGCCAGTCCTGATGATCCAGGTCCACGGTGGTTACGATGCTACAATCAGGGGTAAAGGCATTGACCGCATCCAGACGTCCCCCCAGGCCGACTTCCAGAATCGCCACATCGACTCCGGCAGCCAGCATCATCCGCACCGCAGCGAGGGTCGTTATCTCAAAATAGGTGAGCGGAATCTGGTGTGCTGCGTCGGCTATTTCTGTAAGTAGCTGATGCCATAGGAACTCGGGTGCAGGTCTACCATCCAGCCGCAGACGTTCGGTAAACTGCCAGAGGTGCGGACTGGTATAAGCGCCAACGCGATAGCCCGTCTGGCGATAGAAGGCCTCCAGATAAGCCACCGTGGAGCCCTTGCCATTGGTGCCCCCCACCAAAATCACCGGCATGGGCAAACGTGCGGGAATCTTCAGTGCCGCCAAAGCATCCAGCATCCGCTCCAGACCCATGGCGATTTGCTCGGGCGGCCCGGCAAGTTCAACGACCCGGTCACTGAGGGTATCCGGCAAAGACGCCATCGGTCGCCAGCGTGCCCGGCTCTTAATGCGCACTCTCGGCATGAGTCAGCATCCCCAGCATCTCGCTCACTACCGTGCGCATCTGGCGACGATCGACAATCTGGTCAATGGCGCCGTGCTCCAGCAAATACTCTGAGCGCTGAAAACCCTCCGGCAGCTTTTCACGGATGGTCTGCTCGATCACCCGTGGTCCGGCGAAGCCGATCAGTGCCTTGGGCTCCGCAATCAGGATATCCCCCAAGGTGGCCAGACTGGCAGAAACGCCGCCCATAGTCGGGTCGGTGAGCACCGAGATGAAGGGCACCCCTGCCTTGGCCAGTCGCTCTACGGCGGCGGAAGTCTTGGCCATCTGCATCAGCGAAAAGAGCCCCTCCTGCATCCTGGCCCCACCGCTGGCACTGAAGCAGACCAGTGGACAACGTTCCGTCAGCGCTGTCTCCGCCGCCTTGGCAAAACGGGCACCCACCACCGAGCCCATACTGCCACCCATAAACTCAAAGACAAAAGCGGCGACTACCACCGGACGCCCTTCGAGGAGTCCGCGCATCACCACCAGGGCATCTTTCTCCCCGGACTTGGCCTGGGCCTCCTGCAGACGATCCTTATAGCGCTTCTGATCCTTGAAACGCAGGGGATCCACGGGAACATATTCCTTCGCGATCTCCAGGCGGGGCTCCGTATCAAGGAAGAAATCCAGACGCTGCCGGGCACTGATCCGCTGATGGTGTCCGCAATGGGGACAGACGAACAGGTTCTCCTCCAACTCTGTACGATAGAGCACCGCCTGACAGGTGGGGCACTTGGACCACAGACCCTCGGGTACGGTGCGCTTATTTTCGGTTGCACTGGGGGTCTCTATGGACGCTTTTTTGATTTTGGGCGGCAGCACCCGATCAAACCAGCTCATGCACTTCTCCTTTCCGTTGTTCGCACGGCCTGGGCCAGGGGCTTGATGAAGCGGATGGCCGTCGCAACGGCTTCCTGATCCGTCGCACATTCCGCCAGTTGATCGACCAGTGCACTGCCTACGACCACCGCGTCGGCGCTGGCCGCCACCTGCGCCACCGTCGCCGCATCACGAATGCCAAAACCGATGGCGACAGGCAGGCCCAGTTGCTGACGCAGGTTCTGTACCCGTTGCAACACTGCTGCCCAGTCCGCCTGGGCTGCGCCGGTAATGCCGCGCAGAGAGACATAATACACAAAGCCACTGCCCATACTGCGGACAGTCACCATGCGTTCCTGGCCGCTGGTCGGCGCCAGCAGGAAAATGGGATCAATACCGCACTGCTGGAGGGCAACGGCTTCGCCGCGCCCCTCCTCCGGGGTCAGATCCACCAAAATGACCCCGTCCACCCCCGCCGTCGCGGCGGCCTCAGCGAACGGGGTGATGCCCATGGCTTCCACCGGATTCAAATACCCCATAAGGATGATGGGCGTGTAGCTGTTGGTCGTGCGGAATTCGCGCACCCACTCCAGAACCATACGCAGCTTCACTCCCCGCGCCAGCGCCCGCTCACTGGCGCGCTGGATGCTGGGACCATCGGCCATGGGGTCGGAAAAGGGCATCCCCAGTTCGATGGCATCGGCCCCGGCAGCGACCAGCGCGTGCATCAGGGGCACGGTCGCGGTCAGCGAGGGGTCACCCGCCGTCATAAAAGGAATGAGGGCGGCACGACCCGCATTCTGTAGTTGAGCAAACAGCCCGGCCAGACGACTCATAAATGAATACCCTCAAGAGCGGCGACGGTGTGAATATCCTTATCGCCTCGCCCGGACAGGTTAACAATAATGGTTTGATCAGAGCGCATGGTCGGCGCCAGACGGAAGGCATGGGCCAGTGCATGGGCGGTTTCCAGTGCCGGAATGATGCCCTCGGTGCGGCACAGGCGATGGAAGGCGGCCAGCGCTTCTGCATCGGTAGCGGCCACATATTCTGCCCGCCCGCTATCCTTCAGATAAGCATGTTCAGGCCCCACCCCCGGATAATCCAGCCCCGCCGAGATGGAGTGCGTCGGCAGTATCTGGCCGTCCTCATCTTCCATCAGGTAGGTCCGGTTACCATGCAGCACCCCTGGACGTCCGGTGGTCAGAGGGGCTGCGTGTTGTCCAGTGCTGAGACCCAGACCACCCGCTTCGACCCCGATCATCCGCACCGCCTTATCTTCGATAAAAGGATAAAATAGGCCGATGGCATTACTGCCTCCCCCCACGCAGGCGATCAAGCAATCGGGGAGTCGCCCCGTCAGTTCAAGGCACTGGACCCGCGCTTCGTCGCCGATGACCCGGTGGAAGTCCCGCACCATGACCGGATAAGGATGCGGTCCCGCCGCCGTTCCGATCACATAAAAAGTGCTTTCGACATTGGTTACCCAATCACGCAAAGCTTCGTTGAGCGCGTCTTTGAGGGTACGGGTACCACTGCTGACCGCCGTCACCTGCGCACCCAGCAAACGCATGCGAAACACATTGCTGGACTGGCGCTGGATATCCTCCTCGCCCATATACACTAGGCATTCCATGCCATAGCGAGTCGCGACCGTCGCGGTGGCGACGCCATGCTGTCCTGCGCCCGTCTCGGCGATTACCCGTTTTTTGCCCATGCGCCGGGCGAGCAAGGCCTGACCGACGGCATTATTGATTTTGTGCGCACCGGTGTGGTTGAGATCTTCCCGCTTGAGGTAAATCTGCGCACCACCCAGTTCCTTGGAGACGTGCTCCGCATGATAGAGCGGGTTGGGACGACCGACGAACTGGCGCAACTCACTGTGCAGCTCGGCACGAAACTCAGGATCCCGTTGCGCCTCCTGGTAGGCATGTTCCAGTTCCTCCAACGCCGGAATCAGGGTTTCTGCAACAAAACGCCCGCCATAAGGACCATAGTGCCCGGATGCGTCCGGCAAAGCATAAGTTCCCATGTTCTCTCCCTCAGATACTGCGCACCCGCGCGACAAACTGCGCCATTTTGTCATGATCTTTGCGTCCGGGCGACAGTTCCACCCCGCTGCTCACATCTACCGCATAAGGCCGGGCGATAGCGATAGCTTCGGCAACATTCCCGGCATTCAAACCGCCGGCTAAAATCCAGGGTTTACCCAAATCCGGCAGTTGCCACCAGTTGAAGCTCTGGCCCGATCCGCCCCACACTCCCGGCGCTGCACAGTCCAGCAGCAACCCTTGCGCGTCATGATAAGCATCCACCACTGGTCGCAAATCTTGCGCTGCCGTCACCCGCAGTACCTTAATATAAGGTCGGCCAAAATTGCGACAGAAGGATGGCGATTCATCACCATGAAATTGCAGGACATCCAAAGGGCACCACTGCAGAGTAGCTGCCACTTCAGCAGTATCCGCGTTGACAAAAAGGCCGACGCGCGTAATGAAGGGCGGCAAGGCCGTGAGAATTTCCTGGGTACACGCAGCATCCAAGGCCCGCGGACTTTTACGGTAGAACACCAGTCCGATGGCATCCGCACCGACGGCCGCCGCTGCGCGCGCGTCCTCTGCATTTGTGATACCGCATATCTTGATACGCACCATCGGTACATTCTAACACCGCGGCATGCAGAAAGCATGAGTGCAGCCATTCGGTCGCGCCCGTTACACCCCCATCAAGAAACCGGCATCCACCGCATCCACCGGCAGCCCGAACTCCGCAGGATAACGCGGCGCTACAAAATAGAGACCGCTCGGCGGGGCCGTAACGCCAGCTTGGCAGCGATCGCGGCGGGCCAGCACCTCCGCTGCCCAGTCCACGGGTCGGTCGCCTCTGCCAATGGCAATCAGCACCCCCGCAAGATTACGCACCATATGATGCAGGAAACCGTTAGCCTCGGCATCAATGGCAATCAGATCGCCCCGGCGAGTGACCTGAAGTTGACACAAATTCCGTATGGGACTTTTAGCCTGACAGGCAGAGGCGCGAAAGGCGGAAAAATCATGGATACCTACCAGAGTTTGCGCTGCTGCCTGCATGGCTTGCACATCCAAAGGGCTATATATCCAGGCGGTGTGATTCCGCCATAGTGCGGATTTTTCACGACGATTGAGAATCACATACCGATAACGCCGCGCCGTGGCGGAAAAACGGGCGTGGAAACGGTCCGGGACGATCCGGGCCCAACGCAGAGCCACCCCTTTGGGCAGGAAGGTATTGGCGCCACGTACCCAGGCCTCGGGGGGACGCACGACCGGGCTGTCAAAATGCACCACCTGACACAGGGCATGCACCCCCGTATCGGTACGCCCGGCGACGATAACGGTGACCGGACACTGGGCCACGCGACTCAGCGCTGTTTCCAGAACACCTTGTACGCTTTCCTGATTCAACTGCCGTTGCCAGCCACAGAATCCATTGCCATCATATTCAAGCCCCAAGGCCCAGCGAGTACCGGGCCTTGGCACGACTAATTCCACTTCCAAACCCGGTTAAAAACTTTTCAGCAACTGCCTGGCTTCTTCCTGTTGAGCGCTGCTACCTTCCTGAGTCACTTCTTCGAGCAGATCGCGCGCTGATTCGCTGTCTCCCATTTCCACATAGGCCTTGGCCAAGTCGAGCTTGGTGCCGACTGCATCCCAATCCGCAACATCCATGGTAGCAGATGGTTCCCCGGTATCAGGAAATTCCGCTGGTGTGGCGTTAGAAGCGGGCAGAGCGGGCGTGGATGGCTCATCATGCCGGGTCAAGCCGAACAGGGGCGCGACCGATGGAGATTCCCGCGCTGCAGACGATTCTTCTGATTTTGAATCGATATCCAGCGTCCCATTGGTTCCGTGTATCTCATCCATCAACCGGAACTGCTCGTCAATGTCTTGCAGAAGCCGGGCTTTTTCCTCCGGCGGGAATGCGCTTTCTTCTGCCGCTGCAGTCGGCTCCACAGGGGCATGGTCAAAGTGGAAATCCAGCATATCCAAGGGAGCGTGTGCCGCGGACTCTTCCACGGGCTCAGCAGGCAACGATATCTCAGTAACAGGCTCGGGAACTGTCGCCGTCGTCTCCGCGGAGGCGGCAAAGAGCGCATTACCGGGAAAGAGCCGGACCCCTTGTGCAGCCACTTCCTGCCACGCAGCATTATGCGGTCCGAAACGCCCCCGCATGCGCTCAGCGAGGTCCAGATACTCCTCATGGCGATCCAGGTTGGCATAAATATCGAGTAGTTTGACGTACAGTTCCTTACGCCGCGGATTCTCTTCGAGAGCTTCATTGAGTACGATGACTGCTTGTTCTGCCTTACCGTAGGTCAGGTAGAGATCGGCTTGTTCAAGCGGATCGACTTCGGCACCCGTGTATGCATTTTTGGCACTTTCCGGATACTCTGCAGATGGGGCAAGATCTGACAGAGCATCGAGTGCGGGTACGCCGACCACGGTAGACTGAACATTCGACGGCGGCGATACAACGAGAGGAGGCGCTGCACTAAGCACCGGCATGGGAGACTGGGGTTGGGACCCCGCCCCCTTAGGTGCAGGTGCCGCACTCAAAGTAGAAACCCGCTGCGAAATCTCGCGCTGACGCCGTTCCGCCTCTTTTTGACGACGCAGCATCCAGAGAAACAAAATCAACAGAAGAATATTGCCACCTAACGATATGAGCAACGGAATATTACTGAAAAGACTGCTGTTACCTGTCGCCGTCCGTGAAAGGGTCGCGAGTTGTGCCCCCTGACTGGCCAACAGACGCTCCTCTGCACTCAGACGCTGGCCCAGGCTGGCCACCTCCGCCATCAACTTTTGATTATCATCACGAAGCACAGCAACCGGCATCGGCACCTGCAACTGACCGGCGCTGGCAGCGGACACCACGCTGGCTACGGAAGCAGTCACCACTGCCGCAGGCGCACTGGAAAGCACCAGATGCGTCGCGTTACCAGCGGATTTTACCGCTGATACGACCGATGCAGAAACGGCACCTGATGAAGGTATTGCAGTCGGCGCAGCAGGCGTAGTAGCGACAACAGGCACGCCGCTCCCAGCACGCTGGGCGGACAACCAAGCGCTGGCCTGTGCCGGTGAAGCGGACTGCACCTGCGCCAGACCAGGCACCGTCAGGATGCTCCCGGCATAGAGGTACGCAGGATTACCACCCTTGAAGGCTTGCGGGTTAGCCTTCACCAGAGCGGCCATGACCTGGTCGAGGGTGACCGCATTATTGCGTGTAATATATTGGGCAATCTGGAACAGAGATCCATTGGCGGGCACCGGACCATAACGACTTACCTTGGACCAACCATGATAAATAGGTGCAGGTGCTGCATGACGGATGGGCTGCGACATTGTCGGAAATGCCGACGAGGTACCAGACGGAGGAACAGGTGCAACTGATCGCAGCGTGGGAGCCAAGCTATTCCCGGCACTATATGCAGCGTATTCGCGTACCATCTGTCCACCCGACCAATCGAGCTGCACCAGGAAATGCAGCGCAGGCTGGTTCAGCGGTAGTGGACTGCTGATCAATATAGACGGTCTGTTACCACTTCGCACCGTAAAATGCCAGTGATCCAGTGCGCCCGCCTTGGGAAGATTGATCATTGCGAAGGCGCTGGCAGGTGCCAGACCGGCACTGAGGCTAGCTTCACTTTGCGGGTTCAGCGACTGTATGGAAATTTCTGCACGGAAAGGCTCTCCCGGTGCCGAAAGCACTTGCAACTCGCCAAGTCCCAGCGCCTGCGCCATACCCGGCAAGAGGAGACCCATGCCAGCCATGGCCCACAACCAGTTCTTCTTGTCCATCATTATCTTCCTCATTTTGGTAACAGAAGCGCAGTTCGGCAAGCTTATGGTTGCCAATAACGTCTCTATAAATAGTCGCGAATCAGCAACTCTGCAATCTGTACACTGTTCAGCGCCGCCCCTTTGCGAATATTGTCAGCCACTACCCAGAAATTGATTCCACGTTCATGGGAACAATCGCCGCGAATGCGACCCACATAGGTGGCATCCTGCCCTGCCGCATCCAACGCTGAGGGCCAGGCAGCAGTGCTGCGATCATCGACAACAATGACGCCTGGTGCCTTTTCCAACAACGTGCGGACGGTCTCTGGCGTAATCAACTCGCGGGTTACTATGTTGACCGCTTCGGAATGACCGTAAAACACGGGTACCCGCACACAAGTGGCAGTCAGCGCAATGTCCGAAATCTCCAGGATCTTACGGGTCTCCCAAAGCATCTTCATCTCTTCCTTGGTGTAGCCGTTATCCTGAAAAACATCTATTTGCGGTAGGCAGTTGAAGGCGATCCGCTTGGAAAACACCTCGGCAACGCCCTCTTCATGACGGAAAATCGCCAGGGTTTGCTGCCCCAGTTCTTCAATAGCCCGCCGGCCCGCACCGCTGACCGCCTGATAAGTCGCCACCACCACCCGCTCGATACCTGCCGCATCGGCAATAGGCTTGAGCGCCAGCAGCATCTGGATAGTCGAACAATTGGGGTTGGCGATGATACCGTGGCGCCGGTAATCGGCAACCCGCTGCGGATTCACTTCGGGCACCACCAACGGGATTTCATCGTCATAGCGGAACTGAGAGGTGTTGTCGATGACTACACACCCCGCGGCCACCGCCTTTGGAGCATACTCTGCGCTGACCTTGGCACCGGCAGAAAACAGCCCGATATCGGCTTGCGACCAGTCGAAAGTCGCCGCATCTCGCACCAGAACCTGCTTGCCCGTGAAGGGCAGGCGCCCACCCGCCGAATGGCTGCTGGCCAGCAGATAGAGTTTATCCACCGGAAACTTCCGCTGCTCGAGAATCTGCAGCATGACCTCACCGACAGCTCCGGTAGCTCCCAGAATAGCCACGTTGTATCGTGATTTTTGCATCTGCGTATCAATCCTTCAGGTTCAGGGCGTTGACCACCGCGGCACCCATGGCTTTGGTGCCAATTACCGGCGTCCCCGGCGCTGCAATATCCGCCGTGCGCAAGCCCTGATCCAGCACTCGCTGCACCGCCGCTTCCACTCGCTGCGCCCAGGGTTCGGCGTTGAGGGAATGCCGCAGCATCATCGCCACCGACAGAATCGTGGCCAGGGGATTCGCCTTGTCCTGCCCGGCTATGTCCGGCGCCGAGCCATGAATAGGTTCATACATCGCCCGACCTTCACCCAGTGAAGCCGAGGGCAGCATCCCGATAGAACCGGTCAACTGACTGGCTTCGTCAGAAAGAATGTCACCGAACATATTGCCGGTCAGCAGCACGTCGAACTGTGCCGGGGCACGGATCAGTTGCATAGCGGCATTATCCACATACATGTGGCTGAGCTGCACATCGGGATAGTCCCGCGCCACTTCGGTGACCACCTCGCGCCACAGACGCGTGGCCTCCAGGACGTTGGCCTTGTCCACCGAGCACAGCTGCCTACGGCGTCCCTGGGCGGCGCGGAAGGCCACATGGGCGATACGGCGGATTTCATCCTCGTCATAGACCATGGTGTTAAAGCCGCGGCGCTTGCCGTCGACCACTTCCAGACCGCGCGGCTGACCGAAGTAGATGTCCCCGGTCAGCTCGCGCACCACCAGGATATCGACATCACGTACCAGCTCCGGGCGTAGCGGGGAAGCATCCAGCAACTGCGGAAAAATCTGCGCTGGGCGCAGGTTCGCATAGAGGTCCAGGCCTTTGCGCAGGCGCAGCAGTCCCTGTTCCGGACGTTTGGCGGGTGGATACGCGTCCCAGCGGGGGCCGCCCACCGCGCCCAAAATGACCGCATCCGCCTCCATGGCCAACTGCAAAGAGGCTGCCGGCAAGGGATCATCGCTGGCGTCCAGCGCGGCCCCGCCCACTGGGCCTTCGCTACAGCGCAGGCCCAGGTAGGCGGCCTGATCCACGGCATCCAACACTTGCCGGGCAGCCGCCACGATTTCCGGACCAATGCCGTCACCGGCGAAGATGGCTATTTTTTTCATACCAGATCCTTTTTCATCACGACGCGAATAATAAAAGGGTTTTCCGTCCCCGGATGGGGGTTTTCGGGAATATGGGTAAAGGGATAGACCCCGGCACCAAGGCCGTGGGCATCGGCATTGACGATGGCCTGGTCTTCCGGGGTGGCCGTTTCCGGCTTACGCAGAGTCAGGCGCAGCCCCGCCGCGCCTTCGCGCTCCCGGGCGGCTTCCACATACATGCGCCGAGTAATCTCGGCGTGCAGCACCCGAAAGAAACGCACCACGGTGTCGGCATCCACGCCAAAGCGCACCTGCAATCCGGCCCTTGCCGCCAATTGCTGGGCGCTGACGCGCGGCATGTCCCGGAGGAAGTCACCACCCCGCGCCGTCTCCAGCAGAATCCGACGCAGCTCGGGATTTTCCGGCAACAGACCGAATCCGTTGTAGTGCAGAACAAAAAGGGGCTCCGGTAAGGGGAGCTCCGCCACCCGATCCTGCGCCGGGATACCCGCATCTATCACGACTCCGCTGGACGGGGCGACAGGCTCCATCTTGCCCCGCAACCAATTCCACATAACCGCTCCGGGTTTTCCTCAGGAAAGAATTGTGGAAGGATAGCATAGGCATTGCCAGCAAGGCACGACACCCGTGAACCCGTCCATCAGCACCCCGGCACCCATATACACACCCAATGCGCGGAACGCACAACAACAGCTGCCGGTCACCGGAATCATTCTGGCCGGTGGCGCCGGTCGTCGCATGGGTGGTGCGGATAAAGGCTGGCTGAACTGGCAGGGAAATCCCCTGATCGAGCGGGCCATCGCCATCCTGCACGGGGATTGTACCGACATCGTCATCAGCGCCAACCGCAATCTGGAGCGTTATGCACAATGGGGGTATCCGGTCGTCTCTGATCTGACGGCAGATTTTCAGGGTCCGCTCATGGGCCTGGCCGCCGGAATGCATGCCGCGACGCAAGCCTGGGTAGCCAGCATCCCGGTAGACGGTCCCTATTTACCCCAGGATATCGTGCGCCGCATGTGGCAGGCCAAAGGCGGACATGACCTCGTGGTAGTGCGCAGCGCCAAGCATTGGCACGCTGTCATCTGCCTGTGCCGCTGCGATCTGCTGCCCCAGCTACAGCGTTATCTGGACGGCGGCGGGCGGCGAGCGCAAGGCTGGTTCCAGGACATTCCTTTTGCCGCTCTTACCCTGTCGGCCGACCTGCTGCGTAACTGCAATCATCCAGAGGATATGACATGAAAACGCTCGGTGTGGTAGGATATAGCGGTAGCGGTAAGACCACCCTGCTCTGCGCCCTGATTCCCCTGCTGCGCGGATATGGACTGAAGGTCGCCGTCGTCAAGTCGACCCATCATGATGTGGACTGGGATGTACCGGGAAAAGACAGTTACCGTTTACGGGAGGCAGGTGCAGATACCGTATTACTGCAGGGTCCGAAACGCTGGTTTATGAGCACACCTGCTCCGGCAGAAGTCAGCCTGGAGACCATCAGCGCCAGCCTGCAACCACTGCCAGACCTTCTCCTGATGGAGGGGAACAAGGCACTGGCGGTGCCGAAAATCGAAGTGCACCGGCCAGGTCTCGGGCGTCCCCTGCTTGCGGCAAATGACCCCTGCATCATGGCCGTGGCGACAGATAGCGTTCTGGACATTCCCGGCGTTCAACTGGACCTGAATGCGCCGTCCGCCATCGCGCAATTCATCCGGCAATGGATAAAAAAGGAAGATTAAACATGGCTCACTGTTGTGGTGGTAACGAACATGATTCCCTGGCTAAAAGCGTCGCCGATGCACGGGATGCCATCCTCGCGGCCAGCCTGCCGGTGCAAGGTACCGAAAATATCCATCTCGTCCATGCGCTGGGACGGGTACTGGCCACTAACATTCACGCCCCAGCCAACGTGCCTGCCTGGTCCAATTCGGCCATGGATGGCTACGCCCTGCGCAGCATGGACGGCGATGCCGTACGACGCATCATCGGCCAGTCTTTTGCCGGGCATCCCTTCAAGGGGCATGTCGGTGCCGACGAGTGTGTACGTATTATGACCGGCGCCGTGGTCCCGGAAGACGCGGATGCCGTACTCGTTCAAGAGCAGGCAGAAGTCCACGCTGATCAAGTCACTCCGCAGGCGATCAGCAGGACGGGAGCGAATATCCGCCAGTCCGGTGAGGACCTGCAGGCCGGAGCCCTGGCCCTTGAAGCCGGAACCTGGCTGCGTCCCGCCCAAATCGGGCTGCTCGCCAGTCTGGGCGTTGCTGAACTCGCCGTGTATCGCCGTCTGCGGGTCGCATTTTTCTCTACCGGCGATGAGTTACGCCCATTGGGCGGCGCGCTGGGTCCAGGACAAATCTACGACAGTAACCGTTATGCCCTGCACGGCATGCTGCAACGCCTCGGCTGTGAAATTCTCGATCTCGGCCGTATCGCCGACGATCCTGAGCAGCTCGAACAGGCACTGCACAACGCCGCAACCATGGCCGATATGGTGATCAGCACCGGCGGCGTCTCGGTGGGCGACGCCGACTACATCGCCGAACTCCTCGGCCGCTTCGGCACCATCAATTTCTGGAAAATAAACATGAAACCAGGGCGTCCTCTGGCCTTCGGACAACTGGGCGATGCCATATTTTTTGGTCTGCCCGGCAACCCTGTTGCCACCGTGGTGACGTTTTACCAGTTCGTACGTCCCAGCATCCTCAAGCGCATGGGCAAAACGACACCCTGGACCGCTCCGCTGCTACGGCTTCCTTTGGCAGAAGATCTCAAGAAGAAGGGGGGACGCACCGATTTCCAGCGCGGTCGGCTGCTGCAGACCCCCACTGGACTACAGGTGACGGGGATTGGTCAGCAGGCCTCGCATATTATGAGTGGACTGGCCCATGCCGACTGCCTGATCATTCTCGCGGCCGAAGCGGAGCATGCCAAGGCCGGCAGTCTGGTCGATGTACAGTTGCTGGAAGGGCTCGTCTAGGCTGGCCTAATCCAGGCCGTGGCGCGCCGTGTAGGGCGTCGAGTGGCTGAGATGAAAGCGGAAGTTGTCAGCGTAGAGCTGCTGTAGTGCAGGACTTCCGCGAAATATCAGGAGATTTTCGGCGTTGGCCTGCTCTGCCGCCTTACTGAAATTAAAGCTGCCCATGATCAGTGTTCCCGAATCGATCACCATCACCTTGTTATGGGCAATAGCGTGCTGGTCATCAATGTAAACGGACACACCCTGGTTAGCGAAAAAATCGGCCACCGAATATTTCTGGGTGCGCTGACTCTTGTCCAGCACCACCTTCACCTCGACGCCTCTTTTGGCGGCATTGAGCACGGCCTTGGCAATCGGCGCGCTGGTGAAACTATAGGCTTGCACCCAGACCCGTTGCTTCGCCTCGCCGACCGCCTGCACAATGGCCGCCGTCGCCCCGCCCGGCGGCGAGAAAGCCACTTCAATCGTCCCTTGCGCCGGCACCGTTACTGGCGTGTGCGGCAGTGCGGCGGTGGCCGCTGACCACTGATTTTGCCCCCAGCTTTTCAGCGATTGCCAGCCAGATCCAAGCACATCGGCCTGTGCCCCTGCGGCAAAAGACGCCAGCAACAGTCCACAAACCGGCACAATGCTTGACCACTTTAGACCACCCATGGACGCTCCTGCTTATTATTCTCTTGGCTCGATAGGATCTGAAGCAAGACGAGGCCGAATCGCCAAAAAAATCTCCTGAATATTCAGGGATCCCTGTCATTTAATGGCGGAGGCGGTGAGATTCGAACTCACGAGGGGTGTTAACCCCTGCCGGTTTTCCTTACCCGCTATGGTTTTCGCCACAGGGCCACAAGGACCCTTTTGGAGTCTGGATCATGCCTTCACCCTGGCCGCGAGGCTGTAGGTGGGAACCGTCTGATCTCTACACCTTCCGGAACAATCCCGGCTTGGCTCGGCGTTACCTCGGATATACCAGGGGCTTCGCCGAATTTGATTCCTGCCACCCTGCCCGTTTCCCGGCAAGGGCTCGATTTGGGGACAAGACCGGTGCAATCAACCACTCTGCCACACCTCCGTGGCCCAGTAGTTTAACGAAAGTGCTGCCCGATGGGAATGGAGGCAACACCCCCCCCACTAAAATCTTATATAATGATTTTCTGCTTATTTATCGAGCAATTAAAAATACCTTGGTACCAGCAACACCCACCAGAGGCTATACTACTTATGCGCTCATCTTGGAGCGCGGCGATAGTAATATGCAATATGGAGGAGAGGTCGATGTTCAAAAAAATGACAATAGCTACCATCTTGGGGCTTGGTTTGGCGGGGTCGACAATGGCTGTGGCAGCCGGCGCCCCCTCTGCGGCAACAAACAGCACTACCCAGGCCCCCGCCACTGCTCCGGCTTTTATGTCCCCTGCCTGGGCGCAAAATCTCTGCACTGCCTGGAACAACAGCCCAACATTAACCGACAAGCTGGCCGGTTCCTGGGCCAAAAACAATGGTGGCAAAGGTTACAAGGTAATGGAGGTTTCTGACTCCAACATGAAGACCACCCCGCCCGTGCAACTCGAAATCGCCCTGAAGGGGGGCAAAGCCGAATGCATCTATGGCGGCCCCATCAAAGTCACCAAACTTAACTACAATTACGACTACAAGATGTGGGCTACCACCCATAACTGGCACCACATGGGTTCACCCATGATGGCCATGATGTGGGGCGACTTGAATTTCAAGGGTCCGAAAATGGAAGCCATGGAGAACATGGGTCCATTCAGCGCCTTTCTGAAACTGGTCAAGGACGTACCGGCAACAGTTCCGGTCTCCTGATCGGCTGACTCAACAACAAAGGGGCACTCTGGCGGTTCCAGGGTGCCCCTTTCACATGAACAGATCTCGCTTGCACTAACCTTTCTGCAAACGCTCCAGCAAAATAGCGTTTACCTGATCAGGATTGGCTTTCCCCTGACTGGCTTTCATCACCTGACCCACAAAGAAACCCAGCAGTTTGTCCTTTCCGGCGCGGAAATCGGCCGCCTGTTGTGGATTGGCCGTCACAATGGTATCCACCATCGCCGCAATAGCCGCCCCATCGGTGATCTGCCGCAGACCCCGACTATCAATAATAGCGTCCACCTCGCCACCACGATAGAAAATCTCCTCAAAAACTTCTTTGGCGATTTTTCCAGAGATCGTCTGATCCTCGATTCGCTGAACCAGCAGACGCAGTTTTTCTGCAGGCACCGGGCAATCCTCAATCTCAATACCCGCCTTGTTGAGGGCGCCGAGCAGATCGCCCATGACCCAGTTCGCCGCCAGCTTACCATCCACACCGGCGGCCACCTGCTCGTAGCAATCTGCCAGGACACGGCCGGCGGTGAGCACCCCCGCATCGTAGGCCGTTAGCGCGTACTGACGCATAAAGCGGGCACGCTTGGCATCAGGCAACTCAGGAAGGGTGTCCCGTACCCGTTCAATACGCGACTCGGCCAGCACCAACGGTAGCAGGTCGGGGTCGGGAAAGTAGCGGTAGTCGTTGGCTTCTTCCTTGCTGCGCATGGAGCGGGTTTCGTCGCGATTGGCGTCATAGAGACGGGTTTCCTGCACAATTTGACCACCGCTCTCCAGAATATCGCGCTGGCGAACGATCTCGTATTCAATCGCCTTTTCCAGAAAACGAAAGGAGTTGAGATTCTTAATCTCTGCCCGGGTCCCGTATGCCGCACCCGGCCGCCGCAGAGAGACGTTGGCGTCACAACGGAAGGAGCCTTCCTGCATGTTGCCATCGCAAATATCCAGATAACGCACCAGGGCATGCAGTTTCTTGAGATACGCCACCGCCTCGACCGACGACCGCATATCCGGCTCCGACACGATTTCCAACAACGGTGTGCCCGCACGATTCAGGTCGATGCCGGACTGACCGATAAAGGCCTCGTGAAGTGATTTACCGGCGTCTTCTTCAAGGTGGGCACGGGTGACACCCACAACCTTTTCCACCCCGTCAGCCAACTGCACCGTCAGCGACCCCCTGCCGACGACGGGCAGCTCGTACTGGCTGATCTGATAGCCCTTGGGCAGATCGGGGTAAAAGTAGTTTTTGCGAGCAAAAATACTGCGCCGATTCAGCTCCGCGCCAATCGCCAACCCCAGAGCAATAGCCTTATCTACTGCTGCTGCATTGAGGACCGGCAGAGCACCGGGCATCGCCAGACAGACCGGGCAAGTGTGCGTGTTAGGCTCCGCTCCGAAAGTGGTCGGACAACCGCAAAATATTTTGGTGGCGGTATTGAGCTGAGCGTGGACTTCCAGACCGATGACAACTTCCCAGTCCATACTCAAACCTCCCCCGCCTGCAAGGACGGATGTGTGCGATGCCATTGGGTTTCCCGTTGATAGCGATGCGCCACATTAAGCAAGAGGTCATCGGCGAAGTAATCCCCCATCAACTGCATGCCAATAGGCAACCCGGCCGCCGTGAAGCCACAGGGAATGCTTGCCGCAGGAATACCCGCCAGATTCACCGCAATGGTATAAATATCCGCCAGATACATGGCTACCGGATCCGCATTTTTGGCCCCCAGCGGAAAGGCCGGAGTCGGCGTGGTCGGTCCGACGATCACATCCACTTCCGCAAAAGCTCGCCGGAAATCCTCACGAATCAGGCCGCGCACCTGCTGGGCCTTGCGATAATAGGCATCATAGTAACCTGCAGAAAGTACATAGGTACCCACGAGAATACGTCGCCGCACCTCCGCACCAAAGCCCTCATACCGGCTATGCTGATACAAATCGGCCAAGTCGGCAGGATTCGCCGTCCGATGGGTATAGCGCACCCCGTCAAAACGCGCCAGATTGCTGGAGGCCTCGGCTGGGGCCAATACATAGTACGTGCTCACCGCATGGGGATTATTCGGCAAGCGAATGGACCGCACCGCAGCGCCCTGCCGGGCGAGCTCCGCAATACCCGCCTGCACGGCGGCAGCCACCTCTGGATCAAGACCAGCACCGAAAAACTCCTCCGGAACCCCCACCCGCAAGCCTTGCAAAGGGCGATCCAGCCCGCGCAAAAAATCACTGGCGGCGGCCGGATGACTGGTAGAATCGCGCGGATCATGGGCCGCCATCACGTTCAGCAACAATGCACAGTCCTCGGCGTTACGCGCCATAGGTCCGCCCTGATCCAGGCTGGAAGCAAAGGCGATCATGCCGTAACGGGAGACCCGACCATAAGTCGGCTTGATGCCCGTGATACCACAAAAGGCGGCTGGCTGGCGAATAGAACCCCCGGTATCCGTGCCGGTCGCCACTGGGACCAGACCCGCCGCCACTGCAGCAGCAGAGCCCCCGGAAGAGCCACCGGGCACCATACCGGTATGCCAGGGATTACGCACCGGACCAAAATGACTGTTCTCGTTGGAGGAACCCATAGCGAATTCATCCATATTCAGCTTACCCAGCATAACCACGCCCTCTGCCGCCAGCCGCTCGACCACAGTGGCGTTGTAGGGCGCGACAAAGCGCTCCAGCATCTTGGAACCACACGTGGTACGCACTCCCGCGGTGCAGAAGATGTCCTTATGGGCCAGAGGAATGCCGAGTAAGGGACCATCCTCACCGGCCGCACGCCGCGCATCCGCCGTCGCGGCGGCGGCGAGAGCTTCACCCTCGGTAACCGTGACAAAGGCATTCAGCATCGGATTGAGGGCAGAGATCCGCTTCAGCAGCGTCGTAGTCAATTCTACGGAAGAAAAATCCCGCTCTTGCAAACCCTGGCGGAGTTCACGCAGGGAGGATTCGTGGAGTTCCAAAATGTGGCTCCTACTCGATAACTTTGGGGACGAGAAAAAGCCCATGATCAGCCGCCGGGGCGCTGGCCATAAGTACCTCACGCTGATCATGATTGCCGACCGTGTCCGGACGCAAGGGCTGATCCAGATCCAGGGGATGGGCCATGGTTGGGACACCCGTCGTCCCAATCGCACGTAGTTCTTCCACCAGCTCCATGATACGTTCCAACTGATCGGCCACTGCGGGTATTTCTGTCGGCGGCAGCGCAATACGGGCCAGATGTGCCGTGCGCCGCACACTATCCTGATCGAAGGCCATGATTATGGATTTCCTTTTTTGCTTTCGTGACTCTGAGTGGTTTGATCTGGCGTGCCGACCACTGGTGGCGGCAGTTCCAGACCCTCCAACAACTGGTTTTTATTGACGGCACCACCGGAAATCAGGTACTGCTCATGCTGTTCCCAGGCATTACGCATAAACACATAAGGATTAACCGCATCCTGGACCATACGAATTTTAGGCCCATCGATATAGCCCGTGTTGACAATTCCCATACCAGTCAGGGCGTACTGCGCCGGAGCACTGGTCAGATAGTATGCTGGTCCGACAAAAATCGTCATCGCCAGACCAGGCAAGCTGCGTAGTGAGCTGGGTCCGTAAAATGGCAGAACCAGATAGGGACCCTGCGGCACTCCCCAGACACCCAGCGTGACCCCCAGGCTATTGTCATGTTCGGGCAGATCCAGATCATTTGCCACATCGAAGAGTCCACCCAGGCCAAATACCGAATTGACGAGGAATCGGCTGAGGTCTTCCATGCCCTGCTGACCACGCCCCTGCAGGAAGTCGTTGATAAAAATATAGGGCATATCCACATTGGAGAATACATTGCTGACCCCATCGCGGACGAAATCCGGGGTCACGGCTTTGTACCCGGTGGCTACCGGCTCCAGCACATAGTCATAAAGACCCATATTCAGATGAAACATCGGCTTATTGATGACCGCCAAGGGGTCTGCGGAAGATCCTGCAGCACTCTGAGGCCCATTTACCGTGGCACAGCCCGATAACGTCAACACGCCAAAGGCCAGCGTCACCCCTGACAAATACGCAACTGATCGCTTCATTGGGACCCTTTGGCGTAACCGGCAATTTGCGCTTTCAGGTGTGCAATCAGTGCGGCAAAACCCTTTTTCTGCACGGTTTCGGTATACTCCGCCCGCTTCAGGGAGAGATCGCTGACCCCATCCGCGACGACATTAACGATACGCCACTGATCTCCCTGTTTCTGGAGAATATAATCAAAGCGATGCACCTTACCATTGCGCTGTGTAAAGGTACTGAATATCCCTTCCGTACCGTGCTGCAAAGTTTCGCTGCTCACGATAGCAAAACGTTCCCCATTGAAGCTGTCGAAACGCGCTGCATAAGTGGCTGCGGTGTAATCGGCAAGCACTTCGACAAATTCTTTTTGCTGTCCCGGATTAAGCTTATTCCACAGGGCGCCCAGTGTCAGGCTGGCGATTCGCGGATAATCAAAAACAGTCTGTACCACTGGGGCGACAATGCGGTAACGACCACGGTAACCCAACCGGCTGCCACCCTGCATGGATTTGATGAGAGCAGCATCCAATGCATTGATGGTTGCTTCCGGCGTATTCGCAAGGATCGTCTTATCCGCTGATGTTGCAGACATGGATGCCGCTGGCGCGGTCACCGCCGCTGCGGAGAGCGCCGGGGTGATGCCCGTCACCGCACAGGTTAACAGCATTATTACAGACTTATTCAGCATAACTCCTCCGGATTCATTCCGATTTTATGAGGACTCGAAATTCATCTCAACGTTCGACGCGCAATGGGAAGACCGGGTGACCGGGACTCTGAGGAGGCGGCGACACTGGCATATCCGGCGCCATCGGCCCCTCCGTGCGCGGACCGCGCAGCGCCACTTTCAAGGCTCGCAGCGGATGGGTGAAGGTATCATTGACGGCTGTCGGCTCAAAACCGGAATGCACCTGACATTGGTCACACTTTCCATTCACTCCCACGCCATATTTATCCCACGGCGTTGTCTCCATCAACTCATTGAAAGTCTGCGCATAACCCTCGCTGACCAGCAGATAGCATGGCTTCTGCCAACCAAAAATGTTGCGGGTGGGATTGCCCCAGGGCGTGCACTGATAATTCTGGTTGCCTGCCAGAAAATCCAAAAACAGGCTGGATTGATTGAATGTCCAGTTTGCCTTGCGCTCCTTACCCATCCGGAAGATATCGCGAAAAAGCTGGCGTGAGGCACGCCGCTGGATAAATACCTCCTGCTGCGGTGCCCGCTCGTAATTGAACCCCGGCGAGATGGTCACACCCTCGACACCCAGGGCCTTGCAATCATCCAGGAAGCTCGCCACTTCTTCAGCACCTTCTCCCTGGAAGAGGGTGCAGTTGACCGTGACCCGGAAGCCTCTTGCTACGGCTTCGCGGATCGCCGCTGCGGCACGCTGATAAGTGCCGGGCTGACACACGGAATCATCATGACGATGTTCGTTGCCATCCAGATGCACCGAGAAGGTCAGGTATGGGGACGGTTGATAATCATCCATACGTTTTTTGAGGAGTAGCGCGTTGGTGCAAAGATAGACAAAGCGCTTACGCTCGACGAGGCCCTCCACGACGGCGGGCATATCCTTGTGAATCAGCGGCTCGCCACCGGCGATGGAAACAATAGGCGCGCCACATTCCTCAGCGGCGCCAATACACTCCTCCACAGAGAGACGTTGGTCGAGGGTTTCATCGGGATAATCAATTTTGCCGCACCCTGCACAGGCAAGATTGCAGCGGAATAATGGCTCCAGCATCAGCACTAATGGGTAGCGCTTACGCCCCCGCAATTTCTGCGCAAGGATGTAGCGTCCTACCCGATAGCTCTGAATTAAAGGAACGCCCATGATAAAATACCCCGCATCGCTGCAACGCAGCATGTAAGTAATGAACAACAACCTGCGCCCAGTATAACATACCAAAGCGTATGTGGGACAAGGTCACAAATGTTTAGGGTATTGGAACCCATAGTCAAAGACATGACGATCATGAAACGCTCTCCTCATTGCCATGCCTCTGCCGCCACTGAAGACGTATATAATGGCCTTCTGATGCTTGCCAAGACAAGAGTACTGGGATGCCCAGCACGATTTCCCGGAAACGCCGTGCCAGCGAAAAGGCCAGCGCCAGGTCGGGACCCACCCCGATAGCACTGCCGAAAAGGATAAAACCGCCCTCCTGTACCCCCAGTCCTCCAGGCACCAGAAAGGCCATGCTGCGCAGTGCCTGCCCCAGGCTTTCCATGAGCAGCGCCGCCCAGAAAGGGATGGGATGCCGCAGCAGCCAGAAGGTAAACCAGACCTCTGCGGTGCCTGCCAACAGACTCGCCAGTTGCCAGAAATTGGCCGGAAGCAGGCTCCAGTGGCGGGCGTAGAGTCTGCGAATTTCGGCATCCAGACATTGCGGATCGCCCATGAGCGCGAGCAGGTCCTTACCACCCAGAAGTTTTTTCATCAGCATCTGTAAAACAGTGAATAAACCCCAGTGCCGCTGCATCCAGACAAAGACCACCAGCAGCGGCAATACCAGCGCCAAAAGAAACACCACATCAAGTTGCAGATGGTGATCACTTACCTCGTAACTAAGCACCATGAGCCCCGCCAGCGTGAAAGCAAACTGGCTCAATAAGGTCAAAGTGACTTCGACCATAACACTCGCCCCGGCGATATAGCCGGGTACGCCATAGCGAGTCAAGAGACGTACACCGAGCAAATCACCGCCCACCCGTGCCACCGGCAGGAGACCATTGACCGCCTCGCGGACCAGCGCGACCCAAAGTAAAAACCAGTAGCGGGCGCGCGCTTCACCGCGCAGCAGCCACTGCCAGCTCAGCACATCCAGAGATTGCGGCAGCAGGTGAAAGGGGAGCAGCCAGAACAGACCACAGCCGGCTACCGCCAATAATTTCACAATGTCGAAAACACCGGCCTGCACGATCAGAAAGGCAGACAAACCCAGACCGAGCAGGCCAACCACCAAAAACATGAGATTGCCCGTCCGTTTTAACAAATCAGCTACCTTCATCCTGAGCGATACCATCTTCGCGCGGTGATGGGGTTAGGAGCAGCAGCAAAGCCGGAAGTATAATCAGAATGCACAGCAGCACAATGGCCAGCGCGAGGCTTAGTGTCTCACCTAAGCTGGCCATGCCGGGATCGCGGGAAACAGCCATACTGCCAAAGGCGCTGAGGGTCGTGAGCCCGCTAAAAAAGACCGCCATGGGCGTGGATGTGCCGAGTAAATGCGCCACATCCACCCCATTGCGCCAACGCACCACAATGTAAATGGCAAACGCCACGCCGAGGCCGATAAGCAACGGCAGAACGATTATGTTGCCCAGATTGAAGCTCAACCCGAACAAACGCATGGCCGCCACCGTGAACAATGCTGCCAGCAGTAACGGAATCATGATCAACAGAACATCCCGGTAACTGCGCAAAGCCAGGAGGAGCAGTAAGCTGATGGCTACCAGCGCAATAAAGGTAGCCTCCTGAAAAGCCCCGAGCACTGCCTCTCCGCCCTGAACCAGCATCACCGGCGTCCCCACGGCGTTCGGTTCCACCTTCAGCACGCTCTGCACAAAAGTTACCATCGCCCGGTTCTTACCGAGATTGGCTTTAGGGAAAATCTCCACCCGCGCCTGGCCAGAGGCTGCCATATAGCGATCCCGCAGGGACTCCGGCAAAGTCTGCAAAGTCACCGGGGCAGCCGACAAGGCCATGCCGAGTCGCCGCAACTCACCGGGTAAAGTCCCCATCACCCGTGTTTGCAGATCCGCGATCGCTTTATGGTCAGTGCCGTCCTTCGCCAAAAACTGCTCCAGATGACCAGCCAGCGCTGCAGCCGCCTGTCCGTCGTGTGTGCTCTCACCATCTTTTTGCGCGAGATTTCGCAATTTTGTTACCAGATCCGCGAGATTTGCGCTGGTATCCGACGTCGGTGGCCGCAAACTGGCGGGCATCAACAGTGAAAAGGGCGGCACCAGAATCTGCAGATTCTGCAAAATGGCCAACTTCTCCGCTTGATGTTCCGGGATATAGCTGGAAACCGTCAGAGCATGAGCCACCGTGGGCAACTGTTCCACCCGCCGGGCAAGGGCCTGGGCCGCAGCAAGATTAGGCGAGAGTACTTCAATGCGATAAGGGGCTGTCTGCGGATCAGCGAGGAGTTTTTCAAAAACGCGCACTCCCTCGGCATGGCTGTCGATCATGTGCAACGGATTAAAATCGAAGGAAGTGCGTAATGCCAGCGGCACTGATGCCAGCGCCAGCAGGGTCACACCACCCAGTACATAGTAGGCATAACGGTGGATAGGGTGACGTACCAAGGTAGGAATATGGTGCATGTGCGGATAGTACGTCGGCTTTGTACCGGTAATCACCATCGGCCAGAGGGTCAAAAACGCGGGCAGGAAGGTGAGTGTCATAAAAAGGGCAACGAGCATGCTGGTGCCGGAAATCAGCCCAAGATCGACAATACCCGCATAGCTGGTAGGTACAAAAGCATAAAAACTGAAGGCAGCCGCAACAGCGGCGAGACTTAAGGCACCACCCAGGCCATGCGTCACCCGCTGCATGGCATGCCGGTGGGGTGCGCCGTTAAAAATTTCTTCCCGGTAGCGCAGGCAGAACTGAATGCCAAAATCAACGCCCAGCCCGATGAAAAGAATGGCAAAGGCTACTGAAATAAGATTAAAGGGACCAATAAAAAACAGCGCCCAGGCGGTGGTTAAAATCATGCCCGCAATTAGCCCGATCAGTACCCCGGAGACCAGACGCAATGAGCGCAATGCAATGATCAGCAAAATAATTTCAAGACTGAGCGTCAGTGCCATGGAAACAGCCGCACCCTGACTCACCGTTTTCAATTGTTCCGCATCCAGTACCGCGCCGCCGGTCACCCCAACATCCACCCCATGTGCAGCGTTCAGATTAAGCGAGGCGAGGCCAGAGCGCAAAGTATGGATAGCCGCCGCGGCTGGTTCCAGAGACTGATAATTCAGAGCGGGCTGAATAATGATGAAGCGTTGCGCTGGCCCCACTTGGGCCAGGTCGCCCCCCATAAGTTCACTCCACAGGATTTCATAGGGCTTACCTTGCATCTGTGCGGTGAGCGCCCGATCCATGGCAGAAAAAATGGCCGTTAATCCCGACAGATGGACACCATTGGTCAAGCGTTGATCGATCGCCATGCTTAACAGGTCACTGAGTCCGTTCAGGCTGGGATCTGCAGAGAGTCTGGCAATGAGCGGCTGGGCATCGGTGATGCGGTTGGCGAAATCCTGTACTTTTTTCGGGGAGAGGTAGAGTAAACCGTTGCGCTGAAAAAAAGCCCCGCCGCCGGGCACATACACGTCATGAAAAGACTGGGGACGGGCACGCAGCCAGACGCTCAAACGGTCGACCGCCACATCTGTGAGATTCCGGTTTTTACCCTGCAGGACGACCACAATGGTGTTTTTATCTTGAGGAAAGGCTTTTTGATAATCCACTTCACGCTGCTGAAAGGGCAGATCACGAGATAAGGCATGGCTGGTATCGGTATCGACGGAAAAATGGCCAACCGCATAAACCAGAGCGAGCAGCGTAGCCGAGGCAATGGCCACCAGCATCCAGACAGCGCGCCGCACCGCAAGATCCACCAAAGCCACCAAAGCCTGGGAGATACGCATCCCAGCACGCTGCAGAAAACGATCAACGGACAGCAAAATCACCAAAAGTACCCTTCACGATATCTTGATTGCGTAAATAATCTTTTACCCGAGGACTCATTAATGCCGTCCACTCGACGTGCTGCTCATACTCCGGCATCAGGGTATGCAGCGCAAAGGTCTGTGTTGTTGCCGGATGGAAATAGATTTCTGCAATTCCTGTCGCGGGCAGGCAATGGAGCATTCGGAGCAGGCGCGTTTCATCCATATGACCCGTGGCGTCCAGACCGTAGAGCAGATCATTATGCATGACCTGACGACGGTCCAGTTGGCGGCGCATGCGCGCCAGCCAGGGGTATAGAAAAAAAGACCACAGTGCAGGCGCCAAACCCTTTGCACCGCCACAGCGCGCTGCCTGCAAAGGTTCCCAAGGCAAGCGCACCGCCCGCAAACCAAACTCCGCCCCAACATCCAGCATCAGCGTCAGTACCGTGGGGTGCAAATGCAGATGCTTGTGGGCATTGGCGTGATCCAGTGCTAAACCGGTGGCCGCAAAAGCCACAAATTGGGCGTGAATCTCAGCCGCCAGTTGTTTTCTCACCCGGGGCAGAAAGAAATAACGCAGCCCGCGCCGCCAGAGATCAGCCGCAAAACGCCCCTGCCCATCTATCAAATCAGGCACTTGCTCCGGGGGTAGCAGGGGTGCACCGTCTACCAGTGTAAGATGCAGACCTACGCCCAGTTGCGGCAGTTTTTGGGCACGGGCAATTGCATCCTCAGCCGCTGGGGCTGCCACCATAAGACTGGCGGTGGTCAACACACCATCACGATGTGCCGACTCCACTGCTTCATTCACCGCCAGATCCAAGCCGAAGTCGTCGGCGTTAAAGATGACCCGCCGACCGCCGACCTGCCCCACTTCAGCCGTGACGCTGCCGCAGGAAGCGAACGAATTCGACGCCCTCACGCAGACGCCGTTTCATCATCTGGGTGCTCTTGAGCATTTCGCCCGTGATTTCGGCGATCTTACCCGCGCGGAAATAGAAACGCTTGTACATCATCTCTACCGAATCAAAGATTTCCGTATGATTAAGATGCGGGTAGCTCATGGGGCTGATCTGCACACCACGGTCATTGACCAGATGGGCTTCATCCTCGTCTGTCAGCCAGCCTTCCTGCTTGGCCTGATTGTACATGAAAGTGCCCGGATAGGGCGCGGCCAGCGAGACCTGAATGGTATGGGGATTGATTTCCTTGGCGAAGTCGATGGTCTTTTGAATGGTCTCCTTCGTCTCACCGGGCAGGCCGAGAATGAAGGTACCATGAATCACAATCCCCAACTTATGGCAATCGGCGGTAAATTTACGCGCTGCCTCGATTTTGATGCCCTTTTTGATATTATTGAGAATCTGCTGATCACCCGACTCATAACCCACCAGCAGCAAACGCAAACCGTTTTCCTTGAGCACCTTGAGGGTCTCATAGGGCACATTGGCCTTGGCATTACAGGACCAGGTCACCCCCAGCTTGCCAAGGCCGATGGCGATCTCTTCGGCGCGGGGGCGATCATCGGTAAAGGTGTCATCGTCGAAGAAGATTTCCTTAACCTGCGGAAAGTTCTTCTGGATGTAGCGCACCTCGTCAATGACGCTGGCGGCACTGCGCGTGCGATAGCGATGTCCGCCAACAGTCTGCGGCCAGAGGCAGAAGGTGCACTGCGAGCGGCAACCACGCCCGGTGTAAAAAGAAATATAGGGGTGCTTCAGATAGCCAATGAAATAGTCTTCAATGTGTAGATCGCGCTTGTACACTTCGGAGACAAAGGGCAAGGCATCCATGTCTTCAATCATGGCACGATCGGGATTATGGACGATCTGACCATTGCTGGAGCGATAGGTGATGCCGTCCACTTCACTGAGGGGCCGCCCTTCCGCTATTTCCTTGAGGGTATAGTCGAACTCTTCGCGGGCCACAAAATCGACAGCAGCGGAAGCCTCTTGCAGGGATTCTTCCGGCTCTACCGCCACCTTGGCGCCAACCATACCGATCAGCATTTTGGGGTAGTGCTCCTTGAGCAACTCGGCCATGCGTACATCTGAAGGGAAAGACGGGGTGCTGGTGTGAATAATGCACAACTCATACGCTGCCGCCACCTGCAAGGTCTCTTCGACACTGACATCCCCTGGAGGGGCATCCAGCAAACGACTGCCGGGGATCATGGCGGCGGGTTGGGCCAGCCAGGTGGGGAACCAGAAAGAGCGAATTTCCCGCTTGGCCTGATAGCGCGAACCGGCGCCACCGTCAAACCCTTCAAAAGAAGGGGCTTGCAAGAAAAGCGTTTTCATCGTCATTGTTTTGCTCCGTCATGGCCATCCATCCGCCCGTCGGCGCCGATGGCAAATTGCGACCCTCGCCAGGCAATTCGCCGCGCGAAAAGGGCATGAAACCAAATCCACAGGCCCAGGAAATCTCCCAGCAGGGCCACTCCGAAAGAACTGTCTGCACTGAGTTTGTGCTTAATCTGCCTATGGTACACGAGGCGCAAGACAAGAACCACACCTAACGGCAACCCGCCCCAGAAGCCCATCCAGGGAGACAGCACCAGCACCAAGGGTAGCGGATAGCTCAAAAAAGAGAAACTGTACCCCAGTGGCTGTACCGCCCGAGTGGTGCGCGACCAGCGCAACGCATGCTGATAAAACGCGCGAAAACCGGCCTCTTGTACTATCGTATCGACCACGTAGTTCGCCAGCCAGGTACGTTGCCCCAGCTGACGGCTATAGGCGCCGAGCCAGTAATCATCCGCCAGATGATCCGCCAACCGGGGCAGTCCGCCAAAGGCCTCCAGGGTGACACGACGCAAGGCCATGGTTGCCCCGCCACAGAAGATATTGGGACCCAGGCGCGCGGCCACCAGCACCGAAGGCAAAAACAGACTGTTCACCTGACTGGCCAGCACCTGCGACCAGAATGTCACCACCGGACGCGCCCGATAGAGGCAAGTGACCACCCCCACATCCCCATTTTGCAGGGGCGCGCAAATCTGGCGCAAATAATGGGGGCCAACAGCGATGTCCGCGTCGCTGATCACCAGATTGTCATAACGACAGGCGGCGAGGATGCCCGCCAGATTATTGACCTTGGGATTACTGCCGATGTGCGCTTCTGAACACACCCAGCGCAGGGACAAGGCCGGAAATTCGGCTTGCAGACGTTGCACCACAGCAATAGCAGGATCGGTCGGGCGCTGCACGCCAAAAACAATTTCAAAGATTGGGTAGTCCTGGTTACAAAAACTGCGCAGCGCGGGGTAAAGATAATCCGCATCGCCATACAGGGGCTTGAGCACACTGATGCCGGGCCAGTCGCACACGGCCTCTTCTGTGGCGCCAGCATCGCGCTCCGGCAACAACGGATGCCAGTGCCCCATCGCCCAGAGCGCCAGCAACAAATAGGCGATGGCGACCAGAGAAAGCAGCGCCGCCGTAGCCCCTAGCCACCAGAGCACAAATTCCCCAAACCCGCACCGAGCAAATGGACAGACATGCTATAAATAGCGGTACTCAGCAAACCATTGTACGGCATCCCGCAACGCTTCCTCTGCAGGACGATGGGTATAATGCAAGACCTGCTCCGCCTTGGCCGATGAAAAGTACATTTTGTGCGCGGCCATACGCAGTTCATCGACGGTCACCAGCGGCGTCCCCTTACCGCGCAGCCGTACCATGTTCTCTGCGCCCCAGGCCAGGGGATAAAGCAGGCGCCGCGGAATACGCAGCCACGGCGAGTGATGCCCGGTGAGGCCGGCAATGCGGGTGAGGATCGCCGCCAGCGGGAGATTATCGCCACCGAGAATATAGCGCTCCCCCGCCCGACCATCGGTAAACGCCTGCCAATGGCCCATGGCCACATCATCGACATGCACCACATTCAGACCGGTATCCACATAGGCCGGCATACGGCCCGCCGCGGCATCGCGCACCATCCGCCCGGTGGGGGTCGGCTTGCGATCCGCCGGGCCTATGGGCATCGAGGGGTTTACGATGACGATGGGGGCATCTTCATCCTGGCACAGAGTACGCAGGGCCTCCTCCGCCAGAAACTTGGAGCGTTTATAATGACCGATCATCTCGCTCAGATGAGAGGGCACTTCTTCATCCGCCTCCCGGCCATCGGCATAATGGCCCAGTACGGCAACACTGCTGGTATAGACGATCCGTTCGACACCCGCGTTGAGCGCTGCGCGCACCAGGCGTTCGCTACCCCCTACATTGGCGGCGTACATGGCATGCGGCTCAGGTACCCAGATCCGGTAATCCGCTGCCACATGAAAGACCGCCTGGCAACCGGCGACCGCGTTATCCAGAGTGAGGCCATCCGTCAGGTCACCGACCGCCAACTCCACGTTCAGTCCTTGCCAGTTGCTCGGATCGGCACCAGCACGATGCAACACCCGCACTTCCAGCCCCTCGGCCAGCAGTCGGCGCAACACCGCACCACCCACAAAACCCGATGCACCGGTCAGCAAGGCCTTCATGCCACCCTCCCCGCCTGCAGACCCGGCGCAACCGCGCGTAAAGTTTTCAGCGCCTTCTGCATCTGCGCGCCCAAACGCATCAAATCAACGCACGCAGCAGGGTGGCGCAATAACCCGCGCATGAGTTTGCGCGCCTGCAGACCACCGTACGCATCGACCCCCCCCGTGGCTGCGTCTGGCAGGAACTGATCCGCAGGATCCACAATACTGCGGATCACCACAAATGGCTTGCCTGCAGCACCGGCAACCGCAGCAATGGCACCACTTTCCATATCTACCCCCTGTGCTGACGGATAATCCGACAAGTAGGCTGCTTTAGCCGCCACCGAACTGCAAGGAGTAGCTACCGAGAGTAGCCCCCCAGCGTAGGCGGGAAAGGACAGGGATTGCACCAGAATCGTACGCCATGCCAAATCCACCGACCAGGTCTGGCTGGCCCAGAACACGACTTCCGGCAACAGCAAATCTCCCGGCTGCCGTTCCAGCTGCAAGGCACCCGCCGTACCCCAGGAGACCAACCCATCGACACCCGCAGCAAGCAGCGTACGCGCCGCCGCCATCGCCCGCTCCGGCCCCATGCCCGAGACCACCAGCAAGAGCTGCGCGTTCACCTCTACCACCACATCATGGCGCAGGGCACCGGCATGGAGAGCCTGCGCCTCCGCGTCCAAGGCCACCACCACCCCTAATCGCCGGCGATACATCCCAAATTCCGGTAACGAGCTAGCGCCCAGAGCGGAAAATACAAGCTGTAGCCATGATAAATCAGGTAAAAAACTTTGGGGAATCCGGGCGCATTGAAGAAAAGGTCCGGCCAGCAACCATCCCCTTCCTGGTGCATCTGCAACCAGGCCATACCACGATGCAAGGCGGTACTATCCCGATCTCCCGCCGCCATCAGGCCGAGGCAGGCCCAGGCTGTCTGCGCTGCAGTAGAAGTCTGACCCATACCGGCAAGCCCGGAATCGCCGTAGGAGTCATTGTTTTCACCCCAGCCGCCGTCGCTCTGTTGTACCGCGCGCAACCAATACGCTGCACGTTCCATGGCAGGCTTCAGAGAAGGATCATCCAGCTCAGCCAGCGCCATAAGCACGGACCAGGTCCCGTAGATGTAATTGGTCCCCCAGCGCCCGAACCAAGCCCCCGATGACTCCTGTTCACGCAACAGGTATGCCACGGCACGCCGCAAAATGTCGCGATCCCGTGGTCGCGCCAGATGTGCCAGAAAGGCCACGACCCGCCCGGTGACATCGGCTGTCGGCGGGTCCAGCAGTGCCTTGTGATCGGCAAAGGGAATTTCGTTGAGGTAATAGTGCGTATTATCCACATCGTAAGCCGCAAACCCGCCGTTACTGGATTGCATGCCGGCCAACCAGTTCGCCGCCCTTTCGATACTGTCGCGATCTTCCGCACGCCCAGCCCGCGCCAGTGCCCAACCCACCGCTGCCGTGTCATCCAGATCCGGATAATAAGGGTTAGCGTATTGAAAGGCCCAACCACCGCCCGCCAAATTGGGCCGCTGTTCCTGCCAATCGCCGGGTTCGGCACCAATTTGACGGTCCTTGAGCCATTGGATACCGCTTTGCACCGCCGGAGACACCTCACCATCCTGCTCCAGCAACGCATGGAGCGCGAGGCAGGTGTCCCAGACCGGTGACACACAGGGCTGACAGTAGGCGTCGGTTGCCCGCTCCACCACCAATTTACGCAGGGCTGCCCGCGTTTGCTGGCGATAGACATGGTCGGATGAATAACCGAGCAATTCCAACGCCTCGTGCGCGTTCACCATAGCCGGGAAAATGCCATTGAGGCCATCCTCCCCGTTGATCCGCGCAATAAACCACGCCTCCGCCCTCTTCAGGGCACGGCGCCGAATACTCCGGGGTATCCAGTCTTCCATCAACCGCCAAAATCGATCCAGAGACAAAAAGAGATGCGCCACAATGCCTTGCCGGGCATGGCTGAAGTAGTCCGCAATCTGTTCCGGCGGCCGCCGGAACAGTTCGCGGATGTGTACTTGCAAGGGATTCTTGGCCCGCGCCTTAAGGCTACACAAAATAAACAGCGGCACCATCACCGTGCGCGACCAGGATGCCACCTTGTAAATACCAAAGGGGAACCAGCGCGGCAACAGCATGATTTCCACCGGAATAAAGGGCACGGCCCGCCACGGCACCTGGGCAAACAGTGCCAGGGTAATGCGCGTGAACACATTGGCGTGTTCCGCCCCGCCATGCGCCAGGATGGCTTCACGGGCGCGCCGCATATGCGGCAACTCCGGATTATCCCCTGCCAGCTTGAGGGCGTAATAAGCCTTTACCGAAGCACTCAGGTCAAAAGGACCTCCGTAATAAAGGGGCCAGCCGCCGTGATCCGCCTGTTTATTGCGCAGATAGACGGCGATCTTGGCCTCCAGAGCCCCATCGCGCTCGTCCATGTAGTGCTGCATCAGAATATATTCGGCGGAGATGGTGCAATCCGCTTCAAACTCGAAGCACCAGTGGCCATCTTCCGCCTGCAGACCGCTTAGGGCGGTACGCGCTTCAGCAATGACCCGATCCAGCGGCGTGCGAAACATGCGCGCGCCGTAGCGCATGGGTTGCAGGATACGATTCATGGTCGCCCTGCGGCAGGAGACAGCGATAGCGGTTTGACACCCACCCGGAAGCTCAGTTGCAAGAGCATGTCGGAGCGATGCAGCAGGCGCGACAGGAACACCACCCGATGCACCGTGCTCCGGCTGATTTTCACTTCGCTCCCAGAAGCAAAAACGGGGTTTTCGGAGATCCGCCGCAGCGTTAACACCGCCATGGCAATAGCCCAGAGACAGAAATCGCGCATCCCCGTCTGCTCGGCCGGAATCAGCAGCGTATAACGCAGCGCATTCTGCAAATGCCCGGCGGCAATACCCAGCAGTTCACTGAGGCCCGCCGCAAAAGCCGGATCATGGCTGCCGGGTTGCACCGCGGCAATATCGCAACCATGACGCTGGAACACTGCGCGTGGCATCCAACTCACACCGCGCTGCCAGTCATCCCAGATATCCTTGAGGATATTGGTCATCTGCAAGCCCTGCCCAAAAGACACGGCAAGCTGCTGCATCTCCGCATCATGCGGCGCCAGTCGCGGCTCATAGTCCACAAAAAGGCTGGTGAGCATTTCGCCGACGACGCCCGCCACTACGTAGCAGTAGCGATCCATCGCCGCCATGTCCGCAAGCCCCTGCAACGAAGCGTGCTGCTGAAACTCCGCCATCCCCATACCCATGATCCGCACGCAGCGGGACAGCGCAGACTGCTGCGTCGGAGTGAAACTGTGGGTAATGGCAACGACCTCAGGGGTATGACGAATCAGATCGTGCTCGGCTTCCGGCATCGCTGCCGACAGAGCCGCCCCAAATGCCGCGGCGAAAGCGGCGGCATCGCCCGCACCCTCCACCACCTTGAGAAACTCCGCCTGCCAGTAGGCCTTTTTTTCCCAGGGCAAATCCGGATCGTCTTCGATAGTGTCGGCAATTCGGCATAACAGGTAGCCATTACCGACCGCGTCCCGCAAGGCTTCCGGCAACTGAGGAATCGTCAGGGCAAAAGTCCGCGAAACAGCCTGAAGACTTTGTGCCTGATACGCCAAAGCCTGCGCCAGCGCTGCCGTCAACATGCGGTCTTGTCTGGTGACATCCAAACTCCTTATTCTATTTATCCGGGTGTGCAAAACACCCTGTCATCTGGCGGCAATGTAACGATCCCAGGCCCATTCTGCAAGTCTTGCAGACCCATGGCCCCATCCTGCGCAGACGCACACGATGCACTGTCATCACCCAATCCGGGCTTACGCACCCGCTAGCGCGAGGAAAACGCGGCATCGGACGGCATATGCAATTCGGAACGCAGGGCGCGGCGCATCAGCACATCGCTCGCAGCGCGCGGCGCCGTGCCCTCAAAGAGCACGCGATATACCTGCTCGGTGATCGGCATATCCACGCCCAGACGCTGTGCAAGCTGGAACAAGGCTTGCGCGGTACGTACGCCCTCGGCCTCTTCACCAATCTCGCGCAGCACCGCTTCCAGACTCAAGCCGCGGCCCAGGCCGATTCCCACCCGGCGGTTCCGCGACAAGTCGCTGCTCGCGGTGAGGATCAAGTCACCGGCACCGGCCAGGCCCATGAAGGTCTCGGTTCGCCCCCCCAGCGCCGTTCCCAGGCGATGCAATTCTGCCATCCCGCGGGTGATGAGCGCGGCACGCGCACTGTCGCCATTCCCCAACCCATCAGAAATGCCAGCAGCAATCGCCAGCACATTTTTGATCGCCCCACCCAGACAGACCCCCGCTACATCATCACTGGTGTAGACCCGCATCTGCGCACTGCCAAAGGCCTCGGCCACCCGCTGAGCATGGACCAGATCGGTGGACGCTGCCGTCATCGCCAATGGTTTTCCCAGAATCAAGTCGTGGGCAAAACTCGGACCAGAGAGCACCACCAACGGCGCATCCGGCACGGTTTCCTGCAATACCTGATCAAGGCGCAAAGCCGTCTGCGTCTCCAGCCCTTTACTGGCGAGGACCAGCAAAGTAGCGGGAGGCAGACAGGAGCGCAGACTCGTCATCAGACCGCGCAAGGCATGGCTGGGTATGGCGAGCACTATACCCTCACTGTCTCGTACCGCAGCGGTGAGGTCCACAGTACAGCGCAGACCTTCAGGCCGCGCGCCCTGCGGGAATATGGGAAACAGATCCGCGCGGACGGGCTGGCAAGGCAGACGCTCGGCGCACCGCCCCCAGAGCTGCACGGCATGCCCCTGCCGAAGCAGATAAACCGCCAGGGCGGTCCCCCAGTGACCGCCCCCCAGCACCGCCCAGCGCATGGTTTATTGCGTCGTATAGTTCTGTTGCTGGACCTGTGCCTGCTGATACAGTGCCTCGAAATTGACCGGATGCAGGTGCAGAGGCTGGAAACCACCGCGGCCTACCATATCCGCCACCACTTCCCGCGCGTAAGGGAACAGTATCGTCGGACAATGCACGGCTATCAGGGCGGGTATGTGCTCCTCCGGAATATTCTGAATGCGGAACAAACCAGACTGCTGAACCTCCACCGCAAAGTAAGTGCTTTCGCCCGCCTTCGCCTTGACTGTGACTGTCAGCGTCACTTCGGTAAGGCCATCCATGCCCTCCACTACGTTACTGGCGGTATTCAGGCCCACATCTACGGTCGGCGCCTCAGTTTGCACAAAACTCAACGGCGCGTTAGGCGACTCAAAAGAGATGTCCTTCACGTAAATGCGCTCGATCATAAAAACTGCTTCTTGTTCGTCCATAAGTCCTTTCATCCTGGATTTTTGAGTTGCGAGAGGCTTAGTCTACCCGAAGATGCACCCGCCGGGCTACGCGTGTGCATCCGCAAACACCGGTGAAACAACACTTGCCCCGTGCGTCCGTTCTGTGTAGGATTCTCAGCGCTGTCCAGGTCCCCATCGTCTAGTGGCCTAGGACACCGCCCTTTCACGGCGGTAACTGGGGTTCGAACCCCCATGGGGACGCCAATAAAAACAACAAGATAGCCAATGTTGTACGGTTATCTTGATTAAAACGCTGCACTTCGCTACAGGTTGCTGGTGCAGTATGGCAACGATGGGTGGATGAAGTTGGATCGCGTTTTATTGGTGGATGACGTTACAGCACAAACAGCAAATCCGCAAGATACTGGTCGTTACGCAGTAACGAGCCGTTCACAAGGCGGTGGGGTTTGTGGGTAAGGCGGAATGCGGCTAAACTCTCCAGCATGGATATTCAAGAAACCATCGACAGTCTGCGCAAGGTGCTGGAAAGCGTCATCGCTCCCGGCGTGGAATTCTTGCGCCTGCGGCTTGACGCGCTGGAAAAGGATCTGCGGGAGAATGGACAGGGCATCGATCGTCTGGATGCCCGCGTGGATCGTCTCACCGGAAGAATGGAAGAAGGGTTCTCCCGCATGGATGCCCGCATCGATACCTTGAGCTCAAGTATCAATGCCCGAGTGGATCACCTGACCGAACGCATGGAAGAAGGCTTTTCCCGCATGGATACCCGGCTGGATGCCCTCACTTCCGCCATTCTGAACATGCGGCAACCAACCTATCCCGATGCCGTGCTTACACGGCTGGAAAAGCTGGAGCGGGAAATAGAGAATATGCGAAAGCAGGCTTAGGTTTAAATCACCAGGGCGGCGGGACACTCTCCGTTCTGCCCAAGGCTTCCAGAATCAGGCGCGCAGATCTCCCACCGCGAATCAGGTCGGCAAAATGCATCGCGTCACCATCTCCATTTGATCCGTCGCCAGACTTGGCGCGCACCGCCCCTTCCTATGTCTCCTGCCCTTTCTTACACTGTATGCTACGACTCAACAGGACTTTTTATGCGCGCCAGTCAGATATTCGTCCCCACCCTTAAGGAGACACCCGCCGAGGCGGAGCTCATCAGCCACCAGCTATTGCTGCGCGGGGGTTTTATCCGCCGCCTGGCTTCTGGCTTGTACACCTGGATGCCCTTGGGTTTGCGAGTGTTGCGCAAGGTGGAGCGGGTGGTGCGCGAGGAGATGGACCGCAGCGGCGCGCAGGAACTGCTAATGCCGCTGGTGCAGCCCGCCGAGCTGTGGCAGGAGTCGGGGCGCTGGGAGCAGTACGGCCCGGAGCTGCTGCGCTTGCGGGATCGTCATAACCGCGATTTTTGCTTGGGACCCACCCATGAGGAAGTCATTAGCGATCTGGTACGGCGGGAGATTCACTCTTACCGACAACTTCCCGTCAATTTCTACCAGATTCAGACCAAGTTTCGCGATGAAATCCGCCCCCGCTTCGGGCTGATGCGCGGACGTGAGTTCATCATGAAGGATGCCTATTCCTTCCATATGGATCACGCTTCGCTGGAGATCACCTATCAGACCATGTATGAGGCCTATCAGCGGGTGTTCACCCGCCTCGGGCTGAACTTCCGTGCGGTGGAGGCGGATAACGGGGCTATTGGCGGCAAGCGCTCCCATGAGTTTCATGTGCTGGCGGATTCGGGGGAAGATGCCATCGTCTCATGTCACCACTGCGCGTATGCCGCCAACATGGAAAAGGCCCAAAGTCGCCCGGAACCCGCCGGGACGGAGGCACCGCTGCCTGCCGGGCAGGTGCAGACGCCGGGCATCCGCACGGTGGCGGAGCAGGCAGAACATCTGGGCATCAGCGCCGCCAACATCGTCAAGACCGTGTTGGTGGTCGCCGACGGCAAGATAGTCATGTTGTTGTTGCGCGGCGATGACGAGTTGAATCTGATCAAGGCCGGACATGCGCTGGACGCGCAGAACGTGCAACTGGCCAGCCCGGAGGAAGCGATATCGGCCACGGGCGCACCCTTGGGCTTTATCGGCCCCAAGGACCTGCGGCTGCCTATCCCCATTATGGCGGATCACCGCGCCCTTGGCGTGGCCAATTTCAGCACCGGCGCCAATGCGGCGGAACTGCACTGGATCAATCTGAACTGGGACCGGGATTTGCCGCGCCCGGAAGCGGCCGATCTGCGCAATGTCCGCGCCGGGGATGGCTGCCCCCATTGTGCCACGGGCACTTTAAGTATCCGTCGTGGCATCGAAGTGGGGCATGTCTTTCAACTCGGGGAACTCTACAGCAAGAGCATGGGTATTACCGTGCTGGACGAGACCGGCCGCGACACCCCTGTGACTATGGGCTGCTATGGTATCGGTGTGTCGCGGGTGGTGGCAGCGGCGGTGGAGCAGCATTTTGATGATCGCGGCATCACCTGGCCAGTGGCCCTGGCGCCCTTTGAAGTCGGCATCGTCGCCATCAATGCGCGCAAGTCGCCGGAAGTGGCCGCCGCCGCTCAAGCCCTGCATGATCGCCTGGAGGCGCAGGGCTACAGCGTACTACTCGACGACCGCGATGAGCGTCCGGGGGTACAGTTTGCCACCATGGATCTGATCGGTCTGCCTCATCGCATCGTGGTCAGTGACAAAGTGCTGGCACAGGGCGTTTGGGAATACCGGGCGCGACGCGCCACCGAAAACGTGCTGCTGGACGAAACGCAACTCATGAACCACCTGTGCAAGGAGCATCCTCGTGGATAAATCACCCGTAAAGACCCCCATAAAGCATATTTTGGTGGCCGTCGATTTTTCGCCGATGGCCCTGTACACCGCCCGGATGGCGGCGCAAGAGGCCCAATTACACGACGCCCGGCTCACCATGCTCCACATTTTCAACCCGCAAATGCTCAATCTGCAGATGCCGGAAGAAATTCTGCCGCCGACCCTGGATCTGCGCGAAAAGCTGCTCCATCTGGCCCATGCCGAGATGGAAAAACTGCGCCAATCCATAGCCGAAGACGGCATCACACCGCGGGTAGAACTGGAGGAAAGTGGGGAGAATATCGGGAAGGCGGTGATTGCCTTCGGCAAGGCTCATGCAGTGGATATGCTGGTAGTGGGCAGTCATGGCCACGGCGCCATTGGCCGATTGCTGCTGGGTTCCGTCGCCAACAACATTATCCATTACGCCAGTTGTCCGGTGCTGGTGGTCAAGCACCAGGAGGAGTGAAGTAAAACCCTAAGGCCGGAGCGCAGACTTCCCGGTGCCTGCCACCTGCGCGGCCCAACCACTCACCGCTGTGACAAAACGTTCACTTGCCCCGGCCATGGCCACGGCACCGCCCTGCGCACTCGCACGGGGAAGCGTCTCGGTGAAACGAAAACTGTGCTGGGCAGCCACCTGATAATCAGCAGTATTCACCAGCGTCGCGGTCCCGGCGACCAGTGCCTTGCCCGCCTCCGGCCCGCTGAAATTCACCACGAAGTCCGTCAGTCTGACCTGCAACAGCCAGGTCGCTGTGCCTCTGGACTGCCCCGCCAAAACCGCCCGCCACTGGCCGGAGTCTTCCAATTGATGTTGCAAGCGGCTGGCAATCATCTGCGGCGGGGTGCCGATCCAGCGGGCATCCCGGTAGGCCAGCAGGCGCTGTGGCTCCTGATAGAGCAAATGATACTGGTAGGTGTCCGCTTTCAGCCAATGCGCGGCGCTGACCCGAGCCAAACGCAACACGGGCAGCGCCGTCGTTGTGCCCGTATTGCTGGCCGGAAGGGCGAGATGCGGCGGCGTGATATCGTAGGGCACCCGCCATGGGACGCTGGTGGCGCAACCAGCGACAAGCAGAACCAGGCCTGCCAGCATTATGCGCTTCCCTGCTGATGAACATTTAGAAAAAGGGTGTCGCATGCGCTCAGTTTCCTCCTGCGGAAAAGCCCGACTCACCCGGTCCCGGCGGCGGGCCACGATCGCCGTAGAGCAATGATTGCGGGGAACGCTGCAGCGAATGGCTGAGATCCTCTAACGCCGCACTGCTGGTCATCAGGCTTTGGGTGAGGCGATCCACCTGCGGTAAGGTGTCGTAATTGAGGGTATTTGCCGCCCGCTCTCCAGCAACACTGAGTCCACGCAGTGACTTGGCAGCCTCCGCCGTATCCGCCAGCGGCGCTTGCGCCGCCACGGTCAGCGCATCAAGATGGGCAATGAGCAGATGGCTCGCCTCCATGGTGGACCGGGTGGCAGCGACCATGGCAGGCAGTGCTTTAAGGGTCGGCAATAATGCGGTCTCGATTTGCACCAACTGGTCTGTGGCCTGATCCACATGAATAAGCGTCTGCGCAAAACGTGTGCGATTATCGTCAGTTAACAGTGAAGTCAGGCGGACAGCCAACTCGTTGCTGCGATTCACCAGCGATTCGCCATTACGGGACAGCACCTCAAAAAAGCTGGGATGCATGGGAATTTCAGCCGGTCGCCCGGACACCCTCGGCAAAGGCGCGAAATTAGTACCATGATCGGTCAGGGACAAATAACTCAGCCCGGTCACCCCTTGCGGTGCCAGTTCGGCGAAGGTCGCGCGGGTAATGGGTGTCGCCTTATCCACAATGATCTGCACCCTGATCATGCGCGGATTCGCCGGATCCAGACCAATCGCGGTTACGTCTCCCACCCGCACCCCTTTGAAGCGCACCGGTGCCTGAAGGGTGAGACCCGCAACGCTGTAGGGGGAAATCACGTCGAAGACGATGCCCGGCCGCGCACCACGATGCATCCACATGCCGACTACCGCCACTCCGACCCCCAGAACGGCCAAAAAAATGAGTGCTACCAGCGCGTGTGCACGGCTTTCCAAGAAGAGCTCCTTTGCAGTACCTAAAGGCTATTGGAGCACAGGACGGACGCCAAGCCAATCACCCGCTTGCGGGCGCGCCCGTAGGCGGTGGATTGACTTGCCACAAGACCCATGCCTAAATGGCGGAAAACCACTGGAACCCTGATTTTCTCTATGGACTTTGATGCCCTCCGCCGTACCATGATTGACACTCAGATTCGCACTTGGGATGTACTCGACCCCCGTGTGCTGGCCACTGTTGCGCAAGTGAAGCGTGAACTTTTCGTGCCGACCCCATATCGGCATTTGGCTTTTGCTGATTTTAATTTGCCTTTGGGGCATGGCGAGATCATGTGGACGCCGAAGATGGAGGCACGGGTCTTGCAGGAACTGGATCTGCGTGAACAGGATCGGGTGCTGGAGATCGGTACCGGAAGCGGCTACCTGACGGCACTGATGGCACAACTCGCGGGGATGGTACACAGTGTCGAGGATCGCGCCGAACTCTCCCGAACGGCAGAAGGCTGTTTGCGGGTGCAGGGCGTGCATAATGCCCACCTGCATGTTGGTGATGGTTCCCTTGGTTGGGCAGGGAATGCCCCCTATGATGCCATCTGTATCACCGGATCCTTGCCGGTGCTGCCGGATGCCTTCAAAGAGCAACTAACCATCGGTGGGCGGTTGATCGCCATTCTCGGCACCGGCCCCGCCATGCGGGTGCGGCGGATCGTCCACTCCCAGCCAGGCATCTTTGAAAGCTCGGAACTCTTCGAGACAGAAGTTCCGCCCTTGCGTCACAAGCCGCTGCCGACCCGCTTCGTATTCTGAGCAATCATGCATATTCAATCCATGCAGAGCATCGTCATCGCCATTGATCTGCAGGGAGGGGGCTGGCAACCGGTGGTGGCCGCCGCCTGGCGTTAGGAGTGCTGCCTTGAGTTCTGTCCCACTGAATTACCAGATCAGCGCCGAGCCGCAGGCACACCTTTTTCGAGTATCCCTGAGTATTTCCGCACCGGACCCGGAAGGACAAATCCTCGCCCTGCCCGCATGGGTGCCCGGCAGCTATACTATCCGCGACCTCGCCCGCCATGTGACACAAATCCGCGCAGCGCGTAATGGGCAGGATGTCGCCCTGCACAAAACCGGTAAGGACCGCTGGCGTCTCGCGGCGGGGCATGGCCCGGTCGTCATCCATTATACCGTGTACGCTTTCGACCGCTCAGTACGCACGGCATATCTGGATGATCAGGGGGGCTTTTTTAACGGCCCGGCCATTTACTTGCGGGTCCTGGGGCAGGAAGACCAAGCGCATGTAGTCCTCCTGGAGGGTCCGGAAGATTGGCAGGTGGCCACCGCCCTCCCCCGGCAGAGCGGTGCGACCTGGGGCTGGGGCCGCTTTATTGCCTCTGAGTATCGCGCCTTCATTGATCATCCGCTGCTCATGGGCAGGCTCACTCTGCTGGACTTTTCGGCAGGAGGGCGGCCCCATCACCTGCTCATTCAAGGAGGCCATCAGGCAGACCTGCAACGGCTGGGTCCCGACCTGACGCGCATCTGTGACTGGCAGCAGCGTTTCTGGGGCGATGCCGCCTTTGCCGAGTACCACTTTCTGTGCATGACCAGTACTGATGGTTATGGGGGATTGGAGCATCGCGCTTCCAGCGCCCTCCTTTGCGCCCGGGATGACCTGAGTGGCCGCAACGACGACCATTATCAGCGCTTCCTGGGTCTGGTCAGTCACGAGTATTTCCATAGCTGGCTGGTGCAGGCCATTCGTCCCGCGGTGCTCGGCACCAGTACCCTGGACCGGGAGGCGCTCACCCGCGACCTCTGGATATTCGAGGGTATCACCTCCTACTATGATGATCTCTGCCTGCGCCGCGCCGATCTGACCACGCCCGCGCAATACCTGCGCGGCGTCGGGAAGGAGCTGACCCGTCTGCTGCGCCGCCCCGGACGTTTCCTGCAAAGTCTGGGGGAATCCAGTGAAGATGCCTGGATCAAGCTCTATCATCCGCACGTCAACAGCGCCAACTTTGAGATCAGTTATTATAACAAGGGCGCCCTGCTGGCCCTCTGTCTGGACCTCAGTTTGCGCCTGGAGAGTGCCGGCAGCCAGAGTCTCGACACCTTGCTCGTCCGGCTGTGGCAAGATTACGGCCGCACCGGCAAAGCACTGCCGGAAGGCCAATGCATCAATCTGGTCGAGGCGCTCGCCGGGCGGACGCTCGCTGCGCGTTTGGAGGCTTGGATTACCGAGAAGACCGACCTGCCGTTGCGCGCGCTGTTGGCGGAAATGGGCATTGCGCTGCACCTGCGCGCCGCCAACGGCCCGCAGGATGAAGGCGGACAGGCCTGCGAAAAAACCCCGCAGGTCTGGCTGGGTGCGCACTGGCGTCCGCACGCGCTGGGTGCTCAGTTGCGCCATGTGCAGAGTGGCGGCCCGGCAGAGCAGGCAGGGTTGTCTCCGGACGACATTCTCGTCGCCATTGATGGCGTCCGGACTACAGCGGAACAATTACCGGCACAACTGGATGCGGCTCCCGCGGGCGCTGCGCTACGTGTTCAGTTCTTCCGCGATGATATTCTTAGGGAAACTCAACTGACCCCCGCCCCGCCTCCACAGGATACGGTCTGGCTGGAATCGCTAGAGGATGTGGATGATGTCGTCCTTGCGCGTCGCCGTGCCTGGCTAGAGGGAGCAACGGCAACAGCGGAAAATCGTTGCGCTTCCGTTCCATCATGATCTGATTCTGTAGCAACCCATTTCCGTACAGACAATGCCCAGGGGGATATCCCAGGGCTCTCTGGGCACATGGGGCACTTCCTGAAAAGCATGACCTACCCCGATCAGCCGAGGTCGCCGCCAACTGCGACGGTGGGGCAGATGCGCCAGACTGCGATCATAGAAGCCCCCCCCCATCCCCAGACGATAACCTTCGGCGTCAAAAGCCACCAGCGGCAGGATCAGCAAATCCAGTTCACGCACAGAACAGTGCTGGCGGGGAGACACCTGCGGCTCGGGAATGCGAAAGCGATTATGGCGCAGGACTACATTGGAGTGAAGGGGCGCAAAGCGCAGGCTGCGCGCAAAATGCCCGGCGAGCACGGGCAGATAAAAATGCTTATTGGCCGCAATGGGATGCTGCATGATCGGCAAGGGACTGATTTCACCCTGCATGGGCCAGTAGAGGCCGATATGGCGAGCCCGCTGAAAGTGGTTGAGACGCACCAAATGGTCAGACAAGGCCACGGCTGCGGAATATAATGCCTCGGCGGAAAGGTCACGCCGCTGCTGACGCATGCGTCGGCGTAATGGGCTTTTCGCGGGTATATCATCCGGCCCTGAAAACAAAAGAACCCCCCGCCTGGGTCGTGCAGCCCGCTACCCCCAGAACCTGATGTACAGGTGGGAATCCACACACCGCTTCAGGCCACTCCGCAAGGGAGCTGCACACCACGATGATGACTGAGAATTCCCTGGATAGACAATGTTGGTTCAGGAATCATCTCGGCTACTCGCGCCCCGCAGGAGGCTGGAACCAAGCTACTCCGCCCCCTTACCCATGTCAACCAGCCAGCGCAAGCGGGCCTCCACAGCATCGAGTTGATCATCGCGCGCCTGCAATTCCTGGCGCGCACGCTGCAGATCTGCTGCTAGATTAACCGCCACCATCAGCGCCGTGCGCTCCTTACCAATCGTGCGGCCTCCGGCCCGGGTGGCTTCGAGCTGCTGATTCAGTAATGCCACCGCCTCCAGCAGCAGTACCTGCTCTTCAGGTTGGCAGGGCACCTGATAACTTTGCCCCAGCAAAGTGATAGTGACGTGATGGGTGGTGGAACTGCGGGTTGTTTCTGGCACGTTCATCTCCATCAGTATGGTTTTATGCTTCGTTTTCCCACTGGCTCACCTGCGCGAGCAACTCACTCAAGCGCCGGCATATCCCTTCCTGACGTTCCCGCAGCAAGACATTTTCGGCATCGAGCATCTGGATTTGTTTTTGCAGACCCTGCAGCGAACGCTTGTCACGCCCGTCTCCTTCCAGATGACGACGCAATCCGCGATAATCCGTTACAATGCTTTCCAGCTCTGCGAACAGAGATTCAAAACGGGACTCCAACACTGCGCCACCCCATCTCACCAAGGATTTTGCTTCCGAGTGTACGAAGCGCCCCAGTCATTTGCAAACCGAACCAGGTCGTTCCCGATTATGCCTCTTTCTGATCCTGACCAGCATAGCAGCTTCCGCTTCCGACTCGGCGTCGCGACGGTGCTGATGCTATTGGCGATTCTCGCCGTGGCATTACGTATTATGGACCTTGAAATACTACATTTTTCCAAGTTCCGCACACTGGCTTACGATAATCATGTAGCTCTCGTCCCCGTCGCCCCGCCCCGCGGTCTGGTGCTTGCCGATCATGGTGCGGCGCTGGCGGAAAACCAGCCTACCTATGCCCTGGAAATCACCCCCGACCAGGTGCCCCATTTGCAGGAGACGTTGCAGCGTCTGCAGCAGATGCTCGGTCTGAGCGCAGACGATATGCGCCAATTTCAGGATTTGCGCCTGGGAAAACCGGATTTCGATCCAGTGGTCCTCAAGACCAATCTGACACCAGCGCAGATCGCCGCTGTAGCCGTACGCGCGCTGGACCTACCCGGCGTGCGAGTGGTCGCCTTGCTGCATCGCTATTATCCCTATGATGCACTTTTCTCCCACGTCGTCGGCTATGTCGGCCCTGTTACTGCCGCCGATCTGCAGGATTTTCACGCCCGCAATTATGTCGGGCGTAATTATATCGGCAAGAATGGCCTGGAGCGCTATTACGAGCGCCAACTACGCGGCACCATGGGCTATAGGATCAAGGATATCGACGCGCGCGGGCTACAGGTGGGTACGCTGCGTGAGATGCCGACGCACCCCGGAGATAATTTGCTCACCCATCTGCGCCTGCGCGTGCAACAGGCGGGGGCAGCAGCTTTACAAAAAGGCAAGGGGTATCGCGGCGCCATCGTCGCTTTGGACCCTGACAATGGCGCCGTACTGGCCATGGTCACCAGCCCCAGCTTCAACGCCAACTGGTTCGTGGACGGCATCAGCACGGCCCACTGGCAGAGTCTCCTGGATAACCCAGGGCGGCCGCTGATGAACCGTGCGGACAATGGTCTCTATCCACCGGGATCCTGCGCCAAACCCTTCTATTCCATAGAGGCGGTGCAGGAAGGCGTCATCACTCCGGATTTTCATACCTTCTGTGCGGGCAATTATCAGCTCGGCGGCCACACCTATTGGGACTGGAACCGTGCGGGATTCGGCAACACCGGCCTGACCAAGGCGCTAGCCTGGTCGGTAGACGTCTTTTACTACAAGCTCGCAGTGAAAATGGGCATCGCCCTGCAGGACAAGGCCCTGTGGCGATTTGGCTTCGGCAGAAAAACTCCCATCGATCTGCCGGGCGGTGCCAGTGGTCTGGTGCCGACTCCGGCCTGGAAGCGTAAGCATCTGCATGCGCCCTGGTACACGGGAGATTCCGTCATTCTCGGAATCGGTCAGGGTTATTTGCTGGAAACGCCATTGCAGTTGGCCCGCGCGGTCGCCGCCCTCGCCAACGGCGGCTATCTGGTTCAGCCCCAGGTCGCCAAAGCGCTCATCAATCCGAATACCGGCCAGACAACACCCATTCCTCATGCGCCACCTGTTAATCTGCATATTTCGGCGGCGGCCATGCATGCCATCCATAAGGGTATGGAGGCCTGTGTCACCACCGGCACCTGTCATACCATCAGCATTCCCGGCATTACCATTGCCGGGAAAACAGGCACGGCACAAGTACCGGTGGGTTATAAAAATGGCCACACCGTCTATAACAACGACTCTCTTTTTATCGGTTGGGCGCCGGTGCATCACCCCAAAATCGCCGTCGCCGTGGTAGTGGAATATGGCGGGCACAATGCCTGGCAAGCCCTGCCGGTGGCTCGCGCGGTGATCAAAGCCTATTTGCAGCCCGATGAAAAACCACCAGAAAAGGTTGCCGAAAAACCCACAGCGCATTATGATGCGCCCCTTGCTATTGGGGAGAAAGGTCCTGTCAACCCTCGCCCCGCTCATTCCATGACACCATAAGGAGTCCAAAAAATGACAGATTTTGCGATTGCGGCCGAGCCGCGTGAAGAAAATGGCCGCCGGGCCAGCCGCCGCCTGCGCCGTACCGGTATGGTGCCCGCCGTGCTGTACGGAGACGGCAAGCCGGCGCTGGGTCTCAGCATTGAAGCCCGCCTGCTCCGCAAACTGCTGCCCGATGACCGCGCCTATACCAGCGTCATCACCCTGGAATTCCCCAAAGGGAAAGAAACCGCGCTGATCCGCGACATTCAGATGCATCCCTACAAGGAAGAGGTCCTGCATATGGACTTTTTACGTGTTCATGCCGGTGAGCGGGTGCATTTGCACGTACCTATCCACTTCCTAAACGAGACGACCTGTGCTGGTATCAAGGCCGGCGGTGTACTGCACCGCGCCCTGGTGGAAGTGGAAGTGGAAGCCCCGGTGGGCCGCCTGCCAGAGGCCATTGAAATCGACATTGGCAAGCTGCTGGTGGGGGAAAGTCTGCACCTGTCCCAGATCACGGTGCCCGAAGGCATCATCCTCCTGCCCCTGCAGCATGAGGATGACAAGGAAATCGTCTCCATCCACAATCCGCGTACTGGTGCCGAGGCGGAAGAAGCCCCGGAGACCACCGCCTGAGGCCTTATGGACTGGTTGTTGGCGGGCTTGGGTAACCCCGGCGCGGAATATGCCCGGACCCGCCATAATGCCGGTTTTTGGACGCTCCAGACCCTTGCGGATCGGGTCGGGGCGTCTTTGCGTATGGAGAAGCGCTGGCATTGCCTGGCCGCTACGGCACGCGCTTCCGGACTGGAACTGGGGCTGTGTATGCCTCAGGATTTCATGAACCGCAGCGGTGGCCCGGTACAGGCTATGGCCGCCTTTTATAAAGTGCCCGTAGAACGGATTCTGGTGATTCATGATGAGCTGGACCTGCCCCCAGGTACGGCACGGCTGAAACGCGGTGGTGGTCATGGCGGGCACAACGGCTTACGCGATCTCGACCATGCCCTGGGCACCCGCGATTACTGGCGGCTGCGCATCGGTATCGGCCATCCGGGGCACAAAGATGCGGTCATCGGTTATGTGCTTGGCGCTCCGACGGCAGCGGATAACGCCCTGATTGACGAGGCGATTGAACGCAGTCTCGGCGTACTTCCCGATTTTCTCAGCGGCCGCACGGATGCGGCACAAAAAACGCTGCATAGCGATTAGGAGTTTCTTATGGCTTTGGCCTGCGGCATCGTCGGCTTACCCAATGTCGGCAAATCCACCCTTTTCAACGCCATCACCAGGGCGGGTATCGCGGCGGAGAACTATCCCTTCTGCACGATTGAGCCGAACGTCGGTCTGGTGGCGGTGCCGGATCCCCGGCTTGAGACCCTCGCAGAGATCGTCAAACCACAGAAGGTACAGCACGCCACCATGGGGTTCGTGGACATCGCCGGGCTGGTGGCGGGCGCGGCACAGGGTGAGGGTCTGGGCAACCAGTTTCTCGCCCATATCCGTGAGACAGATGCCATTGCCTTGGTCACTCGCTGCTTTGAGGACCCCAACGTGGTCCATGTGAGTGGCCATGTAGACCCGGTGGCGGATCTGGAGGTGGTGCTGACGGAGCTGATTCTGGCTGACCTCAGCACCGTGGAGAAGGCCCAGGCGCGGGTGGCGCGGCAGGCCAAGGGGGGCAACAAGGACGCGGTGGCTGAAGTTGCCGCCATGACCCGCCTCCTGCCCCACCTCAATGAAGGCAAGCCGGCCGCCAGCCTGAATCTGAACAGCGAGGAGCAAGAGCATCTGCGCAGCCTCTGCCTGCTGACCATGAAGCCCCTGATGGTCATCGCGAATGTGGCCGAGGACGAGTTGCAGGATGGTCCCTGGCGGGCGCCGCTGGAGGCTTGGGCCGCTGAACAGCACGCCAGCGTCGTCCCGGTTTGCGCCGCCATTGAGTCAGAACTGGCAGAACTGGAGCCGGAGGAGCAAAGCGCTTTCCTGCAGGACTTGGGGCTGGAGGAGCCCGGCCTCAACCGCATCATCCGTTCGGCGTACCACTTACTGGGTCTGCAGACCTACTTCACTGCCGGCGTCAAAGAGGTCCGCGCCTGGACCATCCCGGTGGGCGCCACGGCGCCACAGGCGGCGGGGGTTATTCACAGTGATTTTGAACGTGGCTTCATCCGCGCCCAGACCATCGCCTATGACGATTTCGTTCGGTACAAGGGCGAACACGGGGCAAAAGAAGGGGGCAAAATGCGCGCCGAGGGCAAGGAATATGTGGTACAGGATGGAGATGTGCTGAATTTTTTGTTTAACGTGTAGCGGAAAGATCGGGAAAGCTGAAAGCCATGGACTTCATCACCCTCGACGCCCTGCGCAACTACCATCCGGCGTGGCGCTTGCTGCGCTCGGACCATGCGCCGCTGGTGGCGAGTTTTCTGCATCGGGTCTTCGTACTGCCCAATGTACGCATCATTTCCGCCGCCGATCTGGCCGGGGCACTGGAAGATGAGCTCTATGCCCTGCGCCAGCGGCTGGGGCCGGAAGCGTTTCCCAAAGACGCACTCGACTATCTGAATGACTGGGCCAATCCGGAAAAATCCTGGCTACGTAAGTTCTATGCGCAAGGCAGTGACGAACCTCAGTTTGACCTGACGCCGGCCACGGAGAAGGCCATCGCCTGGCTGAACAGCCTCACAGCACGACAGTTTGTCGGGACAGAATCGCGCCTACTCACCCTCTTCGACCTGCTCAGACAGATGAGTGAGGGCAGCGAGAGCGACCCCGCTATCCGTATGGCCGAGTTGCAGAAACGGCGGGATGAAATCGACGTGGAAATCGCGCGGGTGCTGGCAGGCGACATTACTCTGCTGGATGACACCGCCCTCAAGGACCGCTTTCAGCAATTTACGCAACTGGCGCGAGAACTGTTGGGCGACTTCCGCGAAGTGGAGCATAACTTCCGCTTGCTGGACCGGCGGGTGCGCGAGCGCATTGCCCTTTGGGAAGGCGCCAAAGGGGCATTGCTGGAGGAGATCATGGGAGAACGCGATGCCATCGCCGATTCCGATCAGGGGCGCAGCTTTCGCGCCTTCTGGGACTTTCTCATGTCCAGCCAGCGGCAGGAAGAACTGACGGCGATGCTCGACCAGGTACTGGGGTTGGGGCCGGTGGCGGCACTCCGACCCGACGCCCGCATGCGGCGGGTACATTACGACTGGCTGGAAGCCGGTGAACACACCCAGCGCACCGTGGCGCAACTCTCCCAGCAACTGCGGCGCTTTCTGGACGATAAGACCTGGCTGGAAAACCGGCGCATCATGGACATTCTGCACGGCATCGAAGCCAAGGCGCTGGCCCTGCGCGATGATCTACCGACGAGCGATGTCATGGAAATGGCGGAGCTGAGCGCCCGCATTGAACTGCCCATGGAAAGACCTTTGCACACCCCCACTCTCAAGCCCCTGATTGCGGCAATCGCCCTGCAAGCCGGGGAAGACGATGTCGATGCCGCAGCGCTCTACCAGCAGGTTTTCGTGGATACGACCCAACTGACAGGCCATATCCATCGCGCCTTGCAGGACCACGCCCAAATTACTCTACGTGAACTGACTGAATCCCAGCCCTTGCGCCAGGGGTTGGCGGAGCTGGTGGTCTACCTGCAACTCGGCAGCGTGACCTTCAAAACGGCGGTGGATGAGGACACACCAGAACAGATTCGCTGGCGCGCCCGCAACCGAAATAACGTTGTCGTCGAGAAAATGGCACAGTTGCCACGCATCATTTTTCTGAGGTGAGTATGGAAGAAGAAACCGCAAGCCTTTCCACACTCGTGATTCCCCTTCTCAAAGGCGTGATCTACCGGGAAGGCAATGAGCGCCTGTGGGGCGACCTGCTGAATCTGCACCCGCAGGCGCGGGATTATATCTCCGTACTTGGTCTGGAACTGGTCCTCGACGAAGCCGAAGGCTATGCCTTTCTGAAAAGCCGTCCGGAATCCGCTGATCCGGGCGTGACACCCCTGCCCCGCCTGATTGCCCGCCGATCTTTGTCTTTTCCGGTGAGCCTGCTACTCGCCCTGCTGCGCAAAAAGCTGGCGGAATTCGATGCCGGCGGCGACGACACTCGTCTGGTGCTGAGTCGCGAGGAAATCGTCGAACTGCTGCGGGTTTTCCTGCCCGACAGCAGCAATGAGACCCGTATCGTCGATCAGATCGAGAATCACATCAACAAAATTGTCGAGCTGGGTTTTCTGCGCCGCTTGAAGACCAGCAGCGGCCCGGCCAGCTTTGAAGTGCGGCGTATCCTCAAGGCCTTTGTCGACGCGCAATGGCTGGCGGATTTTGACCAGAGACTGGCAGACTATCAGGCACAATGCAGCGGCGTGGAAGGCCGCGCAGAGGACACTGCCAATGATTGAAGCGCAAGCGCTGGAACTGGATTTTCTCGGCGACGACACCCTCTCGGGTTTTCGCCTGCAACGGCTGGAAGTCTTCAACTGGGGTACCTTCGACCAGCGCGTCTGGACCCTCACTCTGGACGGCCAGAACGGGCTGCTGACCGGCGACATTGGCTCCGGCAAGTCTACCCTGGTAGATGCCGTCACCACCCTGCTGGTCCCAGCCCAGCGCATCGCCTACAACAAGGCCGCCGGTGCCGACAGCAAGGAGCGCAGCCTGCGCTCTTACGTACTCGGGCATTACAAATCGGAGCGCAATGAGGTGACGGGCGCGGCCAAACCCGTGGCTCTGCGCGGTCAGAACAGCTACTCGGTGATTCTCGGCGTCTTCCATAATGCGGGTTATGAATCCACGGTGACCCTGGCGCAAATCTTCTGGATGAAGGATGCCCAGGGCCAGCCCGCCCGCTTCTTTGCCATGGCCGAAAGCGATCTCTCCATCACCCGTGATTTTTCCGGATTCGGCACCGACATTGGCCAGTTGCGCAAGCGCCTGCGCGACGGAGGCATCGACATCGAAGACAGTTTTCCCAAATACAGCGCATGGTTCCGCCGTCGCTTCGGCATTGAAAACGACCAAGCCCTGGAACTCTTCCACCAGACCGTCTCCATGAAATCCGTGGGCAATCTCACCGACTTCGTGCGCAGTCACATGCTGGAACCCTTCGACGTCGCCCCGCGCATCGGCGCCCTCATCACCCATTTCGACAACCTCAGCCGCGCCCATGCCGCCGTGCTCAAGGCCAAGCGTCAGGTGCAACTGCTGACACCGCTGGTGGCCGACTGCGCGCAATACCGGAGCCTGGAAAACACGGTCGATGATCTGCGTCAGTGCCGCGAAAGCCTGCGTGCCCACTTCGCCGGACTGAAACTGGCCCTGCTGGACAAACGCCTCACCGGTATCAACGAAGAGTGGACCCGTCTGGATGCGCAGGTGCAACGGCTGGATCAGCGCCGCAGCGAACAACGCCTGGCCGTCGATGCCATCCATCAGGCTATCGCCCAGAACGGCGGCAACCGCTTGGAGCAGTTGCGCATGGAGATTCAGCGCGCCGGGCAGGAACGTGACCGCCGTCGGCACAAGGCGGACCGTTACGTTGAGCTTGTCGAGAAAATGTCCGCGACTCCCGCCGCAAATGCGGCGGCTTTTCAGGAACAGCGCGGTCAACTGGGCGAGCTCAGCGAGCGCCTGCGCGAGCAGGCGACGGGTCTGGAGAATCAGGAGCGGGAAGAGGATTTCACCGTTCGCAAAGGACGCGAGGAGTATGAACTCCGAAGCGTGGAAATCACCAGTCTGAAGCAACGCCGCAGTAACATCGACACCCGGCAAATCCAGATTCGCAGTACTCTCTGTGCAGCGCTGGGCGTGGACGAAGAAGAAATGCCCTTTGCCGGTGAACTCCTTCAGGTGCGGCCAGAGGATAGTGCCTGGGAAGGTGCGGCAGAGCGTTTGCTGCACAACTTCGGGCTGTCCCTGCTGGTGCCCGATGCCCACTACGCCGCTGTAGCGGCCTGGGTAGACAGCAATCAATTGCGCGGGCGCCTGGTCTATTTCCATGTGCGACCACGCAAGCTGGGCGAAATGCCCGAACTGCACCCGGATTCCCTGCTTCGCAAACTCTCTGTCAAACCTGATTCCCCCTTCTACGACTGGCTGGAGCGGGAAATGGTCCATCGTTTCGACGTGGCCTGTTGCCGCACCCCGGAGCAGTTCCGCCGCGAGACTCGCGCCATCACCCGCGTCGGCCAGATCAAAGACCCCGGCGGACGCCATGAAAAGGATGACCGTCACCGCATCGATGATCGCAGCCGCTATGTGCTGGGCTGGAGCAACGCCGCTAAAATTGCCGCGCTGGAAGCTAGCCAGCGCCAGCTCGCAACCTTTCTCAGTGAAGTCGGCAACCGCCTGAGCGCCATCCAGTCAGCCCGCAAGGGGCTGGGGGAGCGGCTACAGACCCTCGCCCGCCTAGAGGAATTCAACGACTATGAAGAACTGGACTGGGCAACCATCACCACCGAAATCGCCCGCCTGGAGGACGAACGGCAGGCGCTGGAATCAGCGTCAGACATCCTTAAGTCTCTGAATGTACAGTTACAGGACGCCTCCCAGAGCCTCAGCAGTACCGAGACCCAACTGGAAGCGGTCAAAGACAAACGTTCCAAGCTGGAACAGCGCCGGAGCGATACTGAAAAACTGCAGGAGGAAACCCAGCAACAACTGGCGGGAAACACCGCTGACCCGATTCTGTCACAAAAGCTGGAGGCACTGCGTAGTCAACCGGCCGGTGAGTACCAACTCACCATTGAATCCTGCGAGAGCCGCGAGCAGGAACTGCGCCAATGGCTGCAGAGCAAGATGGATAGCGAAAACAAAAAAATCGCTGGGCTGGCCGAGAAAATCATCAAGGCCATGTCTGCCTTCAAGGACACCTACAAACTGGAAACCGAGGATTTCGATGCCAGTCTGGCTGCTGGTTTTGAATATCAGAATCTGCTCGATACCCTGAACAGTGACGACCTGCCGCGCTTTGAGTCTCGCTTCAAAGAACTGCTCAACGTCAACACCATCAACGAGATCGCCAACTTTAACGCGCAACTTGCCCGCGAGCGCGAAACCATCAGGGAACGCATCACCCGGATCAACGAATCCCTGGCGCAGATCGACTATAACCCCGGTCGTTATATCGTACTGGAATCCCAACCCAGCCCCGACGCCGAAACCCGCGACTTTCAGACCGAACTGCGCAGCTGCACCGAAGGAACGCTGACCGGCTCCGAAGATGCCCAGTATTCCGAAAGCAAGTTTTTGCAGGTCAAAAGCATCATTGACCGCTTCCGGGGCCGCGAAGGCTTGTCCGATCAGGATCGCCGCTGGACCGCCAAAGTCACTGACGTGCGCAACTGGTTCCTTTTCGCCGCCAGCGAGCGCTGGCGCGCGGATGACAGCGAACACGAGCACTACACCGACTCCGGCGGCAAGTCCGGCGGGCAGAAGGAGAAACTGGCCTATACCATTCTCGCTGCCAGTCTCGCCTATCAGTTCGGTCTGGAATGGGGCGCGGTGCGCTCCCGCTCCTTCCGCTTCGTGGTCATTGACGAGGCCTTCGGTCGTGGCTCCGACGAGTCGGCACAGTACGGGTTGCGTCTCTTCCAGCAACTCAACCTGCAACTGCTTATTGTCACACCGCTACAGAAAATCCACATCATCGAGCCCTTCGTCGCCCACGTCGGCTTCGTGCACAACGAAGGTGGCAAGGACTCCAAATTGCGTAACCTGTCTATCGCGGAATACCGTGCGCACAAGGCAGACTTCGCCCCGTGAACTGGACCTCTGCGGCGGATGTCCGCAAGCAGCTCCAGCGGCTCTGGGAGCGCGGGGAGTTGCTGCGGGCACTGACCGCCGATGCTGCGCTTTTCCCCTTGCGGCTGACCCTGAAAAACCCGAATTCAGCAGAGCTGCCCGAACAATTCGCCGCCGTCCGTGACTGGATCTGCACCCTGACTGCCACCCCGAAGATTCGCATCGAATGGCGCGAGACACGGCACCGGGTACTCGGCGTACAACGGCTGCCCGCCGCCCTCTGGGTCGATACCGCAGACGATGCCCTCGCCCTGATCAGCAAGCAGCCCGATGCCCGGCGTTTTCTGGCAATATGGACATCAACGGCAGCCCGGCACCCTGCACTGCTGGATTGGCTGCACCGAAAACCGCTGCAGGCGCTGGACTACGCTGCCGTCTGGCCGCAACTGCTGGCGGTGCTGGACTGGGTGGCGGACCATCCCCGCCCCGGTATCTACCTGCGTCAGGTGGATATTCCCGGCATCCACAGCAAGTTTGTCGAAGCGCACCGCACCGTGCTGTCCGAACTCTGCGATGCTCTCCTGCCCGCAGAGGCCATCGCCCCAGAGTATCGAGGTGTCAGCCAGTTTGCTGCTCGCTACGGCTTCCTCGACAAAACGCTGCGCATCCGCTTTCGGCTGCTGGATGCCAGGATAACACTGCTCCCCGGTACATGCTGTCCCGACATCACCCTGGATGCCGCCAGCTTTTCCACCCTGGATTTACCGGTCCGCAGAGTCTTCATCACCGAAAATGAGACCAACTTCCTCGCCTTCCCCCGTATCTCCAACGCCATCGTCATTTTTGGCGCGGGTTACGGCTGGGACGCACTGTCCCAGGCCCATTGGCTTGGGCACTGTACTCTCCATTATTGGGGAGACATCGACACCCACGGCTTCGCCATCCTCGACCAATTGCGCAAGTACTTTCCGCAGGTGCAGACCTTGCTCATGGATGAAGCAACCCTGATGGCGCATCGGGATTTCTGGGGTGAGGAAGACAAGCCCACCATACAGGATTTGCCTCGCCTGACCGAAAGCGAGCGCGTCCTCTACGACATCCTCCGCGACAATCGCCTCCGCCCCGGATTACGGCTGGAACAGGAGCGGATCAGATTTGGCCGTCTACAGGATGCCATCGCCGCATTTCTTTAACGAGGCACGTTAATCAACCATCGTTCAAAATAGATTGCATGATGCATGTTTTAACGTACACTTCTGTGCATGGAACAAGTCTGCAAAAAAATTCGCCAACTCCGCGAGGATAAGGGTTGGTCCGTGCGCGGGCTGGCGGCACGTGCCGAAATTTCACCCAGCGCCCTCTCGCAGATCGAGACCGGGCAGAACTCCCCCTCCATCGCCACGCTGGAGAAAATCTGCGTAGCGCTGCAGATTCCTATCGTCGCGATTTTTGATGACGGAGAAACGGCAGGTTTACCATTGATCATGCGCGTCGGTGACCGCCGCAAGGTTTACAGCGCCGGTTCCCATGCTTCACTGGAACCGTTGACCCGCGGCCTGCCGCAAAAAAAGATGCAACCCTTGCTGATGGTGCTCGAACCCGGTGGAGAGTGTGGTGAACACCCCTACGCCAGCGCCGACGGCGAAGAGTTCGCCATTGTCACCCGCGGGACGGCCACCTTTGAGCAAAGCGGCATATCGACAGCGCTGAAAGAAGGCGACGCCATCTACTATGATCCGCGCCTACCCCACAACTGGCACAACCACGGTGACGGCGCGACTACTCTGCTGGTGGTGGTGGCCCAGTGATCTCCTGCCTGCCCCTGGATCTGGCCACCGGGGCATTACTGCTCTGGCTGGGCCTGGGGTTATCGGGTTTTCTGCTGGGCGGCTGGCCGACCCTCGCCTGCCGCCTGGTCTTCCCCCTCAGCAGCATGGTCGCCCTGCTCCTGACCACCGCCGGATTCACCGCGCTGACGGCCACCCCGGACCATCTGCAACTGCGCGGCCCCCTCCCCGCGCTGCCCTGGTCTTTCCAGATCGATCCCCTCTCGGGATTTTTCCTGATCCTGCTGGGACTGCTGGCCTGCGCGGTAGCACTGTTTGCCACCGGCTATTTCCGCTCCCTGCCCGGGCCGGCACTGCGCCGCTTGATGCTCCAATACCACGTTTTTCTGCTGGGGATGGGGCTGGTTCTGCTGGCGGCCAACGCCTTCACCTTTCTGGTCGCTTGGGAAAGCATGGCGCTGGCCTCGTATTTTCTGGTAGTGACGGAACATGAAAAAGCCGATAGCCAACGCGCCGGGTTCCTCTATCTGCTCATCGCCCACCTGGGCGC
>NZ_DAHVHY010000049.1 GCF_027322205.1 Acidithiobacillus sp. | reverse complement strand
GCGCGCCTGCTGGGTCAGGGCCAGGTGTTGATCGTCGTAGCGATATCGCGCCTGCTGGGCCTTGGCCCGTGCGGCGGCAACGTCCTGGTCCTGGCGATCCCCTGGGAATATCGGCAGGCTCAGGTCAACCCCCGCTGACAGCCAGTTGGGGCTACCGGGGTAGAAATCCTGGCCATAACCGACGCTGACTGTGACGTCTGGCCAATAGCCGGTTTTGGCTACCTGCACGCCCATTTGCGCGACACGGGTTTGCGCCTGGGCGGCCCGCAGGAGGGGCTGGCCGGAAAGCCGGGCTTCCACTTCGGCAAGAGTGGGTGGTGGCGGCAGATTCGGCCATTGCTTTTCTATGGACGGCGGTTCCGGCAGATTCAGAATCTGGGCGATTTGCGCCAGATCGCTTGCCTGCTCTGCCTGCAATTTGGTGATGTCATTGGCCAAACTGTCGCGCGCCAGTTGGGCACGGAGTACCTCGGCCTGTGACCCTTGAGCGGACCGGTAGAGCGCCAGTGCCGCTTGCACACTCTCGGCCTCCAACTGTTCCTGATGCTGGACCGTTGCCACGGCATCTTCGGTATAAAGGGCTTGCAGCCAGGCGCGGCGCAGCAATAGTACTAACTCGGCAGACTGGCCGCGCAGCGTGTCGGTGGCTTCTCGTGCTTCTATCCCTGCCTGCTGTCCTTCCAGCCCCAGTTTGCCAAAAGAGGGAAAAGTCTGGCTCAGGCCCACGCTCAGCATGCTCATCTGCTGTTGGTTCATGGAGAAGCTGTTGAGGGGCACGTTCACGGCGCCGAGGGAGAGATGCGGATCGGGCAACTGGGCAACGGCCACGGCTTTGTGCCGTAATTCCGCAATCTTTTGGGTCAGGGCGCCGAGCCCGGGATTTTGGCGCAGGGCAATCGCTTCCGCGCTCTGCAGGCTTAATGAGGCAGCCCAGGCTGGTGTTGCCGACAGGAGCAATAGCACCCCGGCCAGGAGGCGAATCCTGCCCCATGTCGGTTGGGTAAAACGACCAGGAATATTGGCGTACATAAAAATCTCCATGGCAAAACAGCAAGATATCTCCTCAAGTTAGAGAGGAGTGCCAGTTTGCTCAGGAGAAATTAAATGACCAACCGTACGTGCTGGAGGGGGGGAGGATGATGGAGCGGGCGGGAGAAAAAAAACTGAGCTGGTGTTGGGCTAAATCCTGCCAGTCTGAAAAATGTCACTGAGCCCATTATCACCGGGGCCGGGAAGGTCATTCCAAGGGGTCTTAATCCCCCTGGCGCATGGGTTTCTGCACAGATCGACATGCACTGGCCGGACATTGCCCCGGAATGGGTGACCATATTCATACCGTGATCACCCTGGCAACAGGGCATATCTGCCATCGATATACCTGGCATGGCAGCGCAGGAAACACCGAGCGGCATAGCCACTGCGACATTGCTTACCCATGTTCCGAAGAGGAACATGGCCAGCAAGGCGAACAAGGGAAAGTGGCGGTGGATTCTCTGCATATTGGTGTCAGACGATCTCGAGACTTGCTTTTACCCGAACCAGTTTGGCGCGTACCGTTTCACCGATTGCAGTCACCTGCGGATTGCCAACCATACCCAGCACTGCGGCAGGGTCCATGAAACCTACCGTGACCTGGCCATTGGCTTCCTCACGGACGATGACATTGCAAGGCAGGAGCAGGCCGATGTCAGGATCGGCTGCAATCGCCTGGTGGGCAAATTGAGGGTTGCAGGCCCCCAGAATTTTGTAGGGCCGTGAATCGATACCGAGTTTGGCCTTGAAGGTCGCGGCCACGTCGATCTCGGTCAGTATGCCGAAGCCTTCCGCCTTGAGTGCCTCCGTAACTTTTGCGAGGGCTGCCGGAAAAGATGCGGTGGTGGTGGTGGAAAAGGCATATGTCGTCATGAAGTTGCTCCTTCGTCAATCGCAATCGTTCTTAACAGCGCAGTGTTGTGGCTGCGGAATCCATGGTCACAAGGTACTTCACTATGGTTATAGCGGCCATGGGACGCCTTCTTTACGAGAACCCAAGGGGCATTGTAAACCATGAAGTGCGCTACAGAGTCAAGGCGTAAAAGTAAATGGCCATCGGCTCTAGCTTGTGCGCATTTTTCGGCGGAGTCGAAATCAGCATATGCACATGATTTACCAGCAGAGGGTAAACCGGCAAGGAACAGGATGATGCACAAAGGTCACTATCTCTGTCCTGTGATAATGTGCGACATGGTGTGGGCATGTTACGGTCTGTGCCATGTTGTCAGCAGCCTGATTTGAAGGGGTATACATGATATTGACGATATACGGGGCCACGGTTGTCACTCTGATGATGTTGTTTTATGCATTCGAATCGCGCTCGCACTGGTTCACGCTGGCCTTTGCGATAGCCTGTCTGGGGTCCGCGGCTTACGGATTTCTCGCCGGTACCTGGCCCTTTGGGGTCGTTGAGAGTATCTGGTCGCTGGTGGCGTTGCGTAAATGGCAAGCGGTTCGCCTCCGCTAGCAACACGGCCGCTCATATCAGAGGCGTGTTGCGCCTGGAGACAAAAGATATGCGGAATGGTGGAGTGTACGGCTTAATGCTCATGCAAATGGTGCATGTCCGGGGTGTGGGCATGGCTATGGGTCAGTGCTTCGTGCTTATGCGGGTGGCAATGGCTGACACCGGGCGCCACCGGATCAGGGTGCGCGTGTTGATGGTGTGCGTCATGCACATGGGCATGATCATGTTCCATGCGCGTATGGGTATGTTCATGTACGTGGCTTTCGGTGAGATGCATCCAGATGCCCCAACCCATCAGTGCGCCGGCGATCAGTAAGAGGGGAGTGACCGGAGCACCGAGCATCACGCTGAGTATGGCGCCGACAAAAGGAGCGCTGGAAAAGTACGCCCCTGTCCGTGCGCTGCCGAGATGACGCAGCCCGACCACAAAAAGGGCGAGGCTGACGCCATAGGCGAAAAACCCGAGCAGCATCGCCGCCGCCACATCCGGCAGGGCAGGCAGGTGGTCGCCGAGCAGCAGGGCCAGCCCGAGATTGACACTGCCCGCCACCCAGCCTTTGTTGGCGGCGATCCAGCTGGTATTGGTCAGGGACACCTTGCGGGTCAGGTTGTTGTCCACGCCCCAGGCAAAGCAGGCACCGATGATGGCGGCGGCGGACCAGATGTGGTCGAAATGCAGATGTCCCGGCCAACTGAGGAGCACCATCCCCATCACAATGGCCACCATCCCCCAGGCAATGCGCCGGTCAAAACTTTCCCTGAATACCCACCACGCCAGTAGGGTCGTAAACACCGTCTCCGCATTCAATAATAAAGAAGCAATCGAAGCGGCGGCACCTCGCAGGCCGATCATGAACAGCACCGGTGCAATGATCCCACCCGCCAGCACCGAAGCCCCAAACCAGAAAGCATCCCGACGCGACAGTCGCACCCGTTCGGCACGCCGCAGCCAGCGGTAGAGGGTCAGTCCCAGACCGGAGCCCAGATAGAGCAGGCCCGCCAACATCCAGGGGCTCACCGACGCCAGCAGCATCTTGGCCAGCGGCGTACTCGCTCCAAAGAGCAGCGCTGACAGGAGGGCGGCCTGGATGCCGGGGCGGCGTAGGGTGTGAAGGAAGGACATGGACATCCTGTAGGCGAAAAGAATTATGGATCAGCCGCTATGATACAACAAGCGGATCATCATGGTAGACGCAAAAAGCACCGCTGCCGGGAAAGGGGCTACTCGGGGAGCGACAGTGGGCGCGCCACTTTCGTGCTCAAGGCGCTATACATCACCGGCGCCAGCCACAAGGACATGAACACGGACAGCAGCAGACCGCCCATGACCGCTACCGCGAGGGGCTTGAGCAGGTCGGTGCCGTGGCCGATGCCGATGGCCAGCGGCAGAAAGCCGAAGACGTCGGCGAGCATGGTCATCAGGATGGGACGCAGGCGCTGGCGGGCGGCGAGGGCGACCACGGCGGGGCGCGGCTGCGGGCCACCGAGTTGCCGGGCGCGCGCAAAAATCAGGATCACATTATTGACGGCAATGGCAAAGACCAGCAGCACGCCGAGAAAGGCGGTGCTATCGAGATCGATGCCGAGCAGCAGCAGCGCCAGCAGCGCTCCCGGTGCCGCCAGCGCAATGGCCAGCAGTGCGGAGATGGCGGCGCGCTGACTGCTGAACTGAAAGCCGAGCAGGATCAGGAGCAAGGCCAACGCCCCGCCGAGAATCAGCGCCATCTGCTGAAAGCTCTGCGATTGCTGGCGATAGTAGCCGCCGAGCAGGGTCGTCACGTTCGTCGGCAGATGCAGGCCCGCTACCACCGCGCGCGCCTTGTCGGCGGCCTGCGCCAACCCCTCACCGGGCTTCGGCTGCAGCCAGACATAGGCGTCGGGCACCAGATTCTGATGGGTCACGAAGGGTATCGCGCCCTGCACATGAACGCCGGCGATGCTGGCCAGCGGAGTAAAGCTTCCGTCCGGCAAGCGAATGGGGAGGCTGTCCATCTCGTGGGGGGTGAAATCGTGGCCGACGAGGCTGACGCGAATCGGCAGAATCTGCTCGCCGTGCAGGAGGAAGCCCGCCTGCCGACCCCAGAAACGCGCTTTGACCTGGCCGGCCAGCTCCGGTGGGGTGATGCCATAGATCGCGGCCAGTGGCGATGGGGTGATCTCCAGTTCCGGGCCCGCCGACGGTGACTTGAAGTTCACGGATTCAAAGGCATGGCTCTGGCGCAAAGCTGCCGCCAGACGCGCTCCCTGCGTGCGCAAGGTGGTGGAATCCGAACCGAAGAGATAAACCACCAGCGGCGCGTGGGCACCCGAGAGATTGCCCAGGCGTACAATCATCGTTTGATGGAGCGTCAAAGAGAGCAGATTGGGGGCCGTCTGATGGAACTGCGCCTGCAACGTGTGCATCACCGCCTCGGTGCTCTGCGCATGATCGGGTTTGAGGACGATGGCGATGGCCCCCTTGTTGGCCGGCGCATGGAGGAACTGAAAGCCGCGCCCGACCATCAGCGATGCCCGCTCCACATTGGGATTTTTCAGCGCCACCCGCATGAAATCGCGCCCCACGCGGGTGGTTTCCGCCACGCTGCTGCCGACGGGGGTGCGGAAAGGTACAGAAATCACGCCCTCGTCCCAATGAGGCAGGAAGGCGGTGGGCAAGGTGGTCAGCGCCAGCCACCCCGTGACCGCGAGGAGCAGAACGACCGGAATGGCCCACCACGGGCGGCGCATTCCAAAGATCAACCAGCGGCTGAAATGGCGGTGTAACCAGCGCTCAGCGCCATTTCGCCGACTCTGCTGCGGCCGCCCGGCGAGCCAGGCGGCCAGTACCGGCGTCACCAGCAGGGCAACGATTTGCGAAGTCAGCAGCGCAATGACGATGGCCAGCGCCATATGCCGGAACAGGAGTCCCAGCGTGCCGGACAAAAAGATCAGCGGCAGGAAGATCAGGCAGGAGGTGAGGGTGGCCAGGGTCATCAGCGGCAGAATTTCGGCGGCGCGGCGCAAGGCTAACCGTCGTCGCGAGGTGCGGTCGCCGTGCAGGCCGTGGAGTCCGCGTTCGATCACCACGATGGCATGATCCACCAAGGCGCCGATCGCCGCTGTCAGGCCGCCGAGTGTCATGATGTTGAGCCCATAGCCCAACGCATGCAACACCAGAAAAGTAGCTGCCAGGGCCAGCGGGACGACTACCAGGGTCGCCACTGCCCCGTCGAAACGACCCAAAAATGCCAGAACCACCAGCCAGGCGATCAGGCTGCCGAGCCCGAGGGCGATCCAGACGTCGCGCAGGCTGCCGCTGATCAGATGGCTCAAGTCATAGATCGGCACCAGTTGCACACCGGGTGGCAGGTGCGCCCGCAATGCCGCCAGTCGGCTCTGCACGGCACGGGCGACACTCACATCGTTGGCTCCCGATTGGGAGAGCACGTCGATGATCAGGGCATGGCGGTAGCCGGGAACGGCGGCATCGGTGAGTAAGGGCGGCGGACCGACCCGCACCTGTCCCAGTGCGCCCAACGCCAGCGGTGCGCGGATGCCTTCAGCATTGGCTGGGCCGAGGGGCAGGGTCAGGGTGGCCAGATGCGCCGTGTCCACGGGCCGTGGTGTGGTGGCGACGATAAATTGCTGGTGATAGGCGTGCAGAATGCCGGAGAAAAATGGCCCCTGGGCGAGGCGGAGGGTGTCGATCACCTGCTGTGCCGTCAGGTGATATTGCGCCAGGCGCACCGGGTTCAGATCGATATGCACCTGTGGCCAGCCGCGGCCGGTGCCCTGCACCTGATAGACGCCGGGAATCGCCAGCAGGGCAGGGCGAACCTGGAAGGCGAAAGTCGGCATCATCGCCGAGCTGTCCTGCCGATTGGAAACCAGCGCATATTCGGCGAAGGGGTAGGTGTAGGGTGCCATGCGCGTCACCCGCATCTGCGCGCCGACGGGCAAGCGCACCTGCGAGAGGCGGGCCTGCAGCATGAGATAAGCGGTCTGCGGGTTGACGCCGGGATTGAAGTAGACATTGAGCTTGGTCAGTCCGTTGCCGGTCTGCGAGCGCACCAGCCGGACGCCCGGCTGACCCTTGGCCAGCGCTTCCAGCGGTCGGGTGATCTCGACTTCCATGAACTTGACCGGCAGGCTGCCGTCGTTGACCAGCACCGCCACGCGCGGAAAATCGACATTGGGAAACACGCTTTCCGGCAGGCTTTTCAAGGCGAACCAGCCGGCCGCCAGCAAAAACAGGGCGGCGAGGATGACGCTGAAGCGATTTTCCCAGAGGAACTCCAGATAACGCTTCATGGTGTCCGGACCTGCACGGGAGTGCCGCCGACGAGGCGGGCGTTGCCGGAGCGTACGACAGGTTCCCCTATCCGGAGATCACCGCTGCTGACCCAGGTGCGATCGCCACGGCTGGCGACGATGCGGACGGGCACCACGACCGCCCGCCCATGGCGGACGGCGAATACCTCGGCGCGGGCGCCACGCATGACGATGCTGGCGGTCGGTAAGACGAAGGCCTCCGCCCCTGGTGCGGATAGTCTTACTTGCAGCCATTCACCCGGCAGTAGCGGGCTGCGGGGGGGCAGGGCGATGTAGACGGACACCAGACCCAGATGCCGCGCGCTTTGCCCGACGGAACGAATCTTGCCGGACCCTCGCCAGCCACTACCCTCAAGCACGACCACCATTCCCATCCGCAGCTGCTGCGCCACGGCGGGCGCCACATAGGCGCGAGCCCAGGGCGCTCCGCGACCGGCGAGGGTGGCGATGGGCTGGCCGGCGTTGACCACCGCGCCGGCAGGCACCAGATAATGCAGGCTCCCGGCGAAGGGGGCGGTCAGTTGCTGCTGGTCCGATTGCGCTTGCAGGACGCGGAGAGCGGATCGGGATTCGGCCAGCGCCAGTTTCGCCTGCTCCACATCCTGCCGGGAGACGACACCATCGGCATAAAGCTGTCGGTTGCGGAACCACTGACCACGGCTGAAGGCGACCCGGGCCTGAGCGGCGCTGATGCTCGCCTGCAGGCCGGGCGGCGCGATACGCGCCACCAGGGCGCCGGCGGGGACTTGTCCGGCCGGCAGCAGCGGGCCGAGCACCCGGCCGGTTACTGCGGCGGTCAGGGTCACTCGACCGTTGCTCTCGACGGTGGCGAGTATGGTGCTCTCCTGTTGGGTCGGGGCGGCGGTGACGATGGCCACGCGTACCGGCAGGGCCCGGGCCGTGCCCATGCCGGTCAGCCAGAACAGGGTGGCGAAGCCGATAACGGCGGGCCAGCGTGGGGAAATGTGGATCATTGAGCGTTTGCGAGGGGTCATGACAGCTTCCTTTGATCGGGCAACAAGCCACTATCCAAGGCCAGTTGCGCACGTGTCAGGCGGGCGCGGATGGCGGCGCCCGCGCTTTGCAACTGGGCCTGCACCCAGCCATTCTCCGCTTGTTGTAACGCCAGTGCGCTCTCCGCACCGGCGAGATAGCCCTTGCGGGTCATGGTATAGACCGTCCGTGCGGTCCGGGCCAGCGTCTGCGCATCCTGCAAGGCGTTTGCTGCCGCCTGCGCCGCCCCGTAATCGGCCGCCAGACGGCTGCGAATCTGTAGTCGCAGCGCCGCCTTGGCCGCTTGCATGGCCGCCACCTGCTCCTGCGCCGCCGCCACTCGGTCCCGGTTGCGGCCAAAGCCAAAAATGGGCATCTGCAGGCTCAGGATCGCCTGCCAGCCCAACTGCCGGCTTTGCGGTGGCGTCGAGGTGTCCACCCCATAGGCGCCGGTGGCGGCGATGACCGGCAGCCGCGCCGCCTGCTGATAGCGCAACAGCGATCGCGCCGATTGAATTTCGCCATTGGCGACGCGCAACAGCGGCTGCGATTGGTCGGCTTGCTGGCGGAGCGTGTGGGTGCCCGGCAAGGCCGTGCGTGGAACGGCGACGCGCGCCAGCGTGGGCAAGGCCGCCGTCGTGTAACCGGTTTGCAGCGCGAGCACCTGGCGCGCCGCCTGCGCCCGTGGCCGCGCCTGATCGAGGCCCATCCGGATGCGTACCAGGGTCAGTTTGGATTGACTCAGATCCAGGCGCGAGCGGGTCCCCGCCCGGTATCCTTCCTGCGTCGCCGTGAGCATCTGGCGCGCGGCCGCCAGCGCCTTGCGCCACACGGCCAGTGCGTTATCGTCCAGCGCCACCTGGTAATAAGCCATGGTTACCTGCGCGGCGACCGCAAGCCGCGTCTGCTGCAGTCGGTAACGGGCGATGGCCGAACGGTCGCTGGCCAGCGCCGACAAGGCATAGGCTTGTGGCGTATACAGTGGAATCTGCAGGCGAACCTGTCCGATCAGTTCCCGCGCGCCATTGGCACTGACAAAACGGGGCTGACCGTTCTGTATCTGCGTCCAGATGCCTCCGGTACTCAGCGAGAGGGCGGGCAGCAGATCGGCATGGGCCGCGCGACCCAGATCCTGGCGCTCCGCAATCATGTGCTGCGCCTGCTGCACCACCGCCTGATTGACCAGCGCCCGCTGAATGGCACTCCGTAAAGTCAGATCATCCGCCGCGACGTTACCCGAGAGCAGACAGGCGCTAATTCCGAGCGCGGTCATTATCCGCCGTGTTGCGGCTTTGTGCATCATGCACTGACCTTTACGGTTAAAAACGCGGGATTATTTCGGTGCTCTTCTGGGGGATTCCGATAATCGACCACTACCATTTTATCTCCGACAGGATAAAGACCGCCATCACTGCTGCGGTCATTGGCGCATCATCGCAAAAGCAGGAAACCAGAAGATGACCATAACCTGACGAATCCGTCATCTTTGATGGGGTGCCGAAGTTTCGGGCGGGATGATCGGAAAAGACAAAGTGACGGTGGTGCCCCTCCCTAATGCACTCTGCAGTGCGGCCTTCCCGCCGTGCAACTGCATGATGGACCGCACGATGGCGAGTCCCAGCCCGGTGCCTTGACCTTGGCGCAGACGGGCCGCATCGGCGCAGTAGAAGCGGTCGAACATGTGCGGCAGATCCTCGGGTGCTATCCCCGTACCGTTATCGCTGACGATGATCTGCCGCACCGACGGCTGAACGGCGGTCTGGATGCTGATCAGCCCACCCGCAGGGGTATGGCGCAGCGCGTTATCAAGCAGGTTGCCCAGTGCGCGCCTTAATAACCCGGAATTAGCCGCCACTGGCCCAATGGCTTGGTTGACCAGCGCGATCTCCAGCTCGTCGGCCATGGCCTGATAGAAGGCGCAGACCGCCGCTACTTCCTCCCGGCTATCCAACAACGGTTTGTCGAGCTGGGCATCCGGCTGCTCCGCGCGAGCGAGAAAGAGGAGGGCGTCCACCATGCGTGACAGCCGCCCATATTCATCCATGGCCGATGCGATACACGCCTGATAATCCGCCGGACTGCGGCCTCTGGACAGTGCGATTTCCGCCTCGCCGCGCAGGATATGCAGGGGTGTGCGCAGTTCATGGGCGATATCCGCCGAGAATCGCGAGATTCGGTTGAAGGAGGTCTCCAGCCGACCCAGCAGGCGGTCAAAGTTAGTAGCCAGCGTACGCAGTTCGCTCGGCCAAGGTTCGTCGGCAACGCGTCGGTGTAATTGCCCGGCACCCAACTCATCGACGATCTCCGCCAATCGCGTGACCGGCCGCATAGCCCGCCGCGCAATCAGATAGCCCGCCGCCACCGCCGCCAGCAGGGCGAGGGCGATGACCAGTAACAGCGCCTGCCGATAAATGGCCAAAAATTGTTCATTCTGTGTGGTGCTGATGGCGACATAAATCGTTGTGGGCGGGTTATCTGCAAAGCGTTGTGCCATGATCAGATAATGCGCGTGATCGTGTATTTTCCATTTCCATTCCTTTTCTTTCAGCGTGCCGGGTGATTTCGTGAATGGCCGTGGACCATCCAGAAGTGGGTTGAAGTCACGACCGCGGGCAATGATGCCGTCGGGTGGGCGGCTGACCCAAATGAATACGCCGCGGATGGTGCTCGCCTCTAACTGTGTTTCGCGGCGTAACGCCTTTGTATTCCCGGCACGCAGGCTTAGTGCGCTGTGCACGGCGTGGATCTTGCTGGCCAGGATCTGACTGTCGGCTTGCCGTAATTGCGCCGCGAGTACCCAATACAGGGTACTACCCGCAGCGGCGATCAATAAAATGCTGAGCAAGGCGTACCACAACGTCAGGCGTACGGCTATCGAACCGGTCAGGCGATGGAGGGTTTCAGTCGCGGGTTTCAAGGACATAACCGACCCCTCGCAAGGTATGAATCAGCTTGCCGGAATAGGGGTCGTCGACCTTTCTGCGCAGCCGGCGGATCGCCACATCCACCACATTGCTGTCGCCATCAAAATTCATGTCCCAGACCTGTTCGGCGATTCGTGTACGGGTCAGCACTTCCCCAGGAAAGCGCATCAGATACGCCAGCAACCGGTACTCCTGGGGAGCAAGACAGATGGCCTCTCCCGCCCGCCAGACCTTGTGCCGCAGCAGGTCGACCTTCAGATCCGCATAGCGGAGCACATCCTCGGAGCACACGTTGCAGCGACGCAGGACGTTGCGCACCCGCGCCAGCAGTTCTGAAAAGGCGAAGGGCTTGACCAGATAATCATCGGCGCCGAGTTGCAGGCCCTTCACCCGTTGAGAGACGGCATCCAGTGCCGTCAGCAGGATCACCGGCTGATCCGTCCGCCGTTTGCGGATTTCCTGCAAGACCCACCAGCCGTCCCGCTGCGGCAGCATGACGTCCAGCACGATGACGTCATAGTCCCCCGTCGCCGACAGGTGTTGTCCGTCCACACCATTGGTGGCGATATCCACGATATCCCCTTCCTCCGTGAAACCTTTTTTCAAAAAGGCGGTGGTTTTCGGCTCATCTTCAATGACCAGTATTTTCATGGTATTTATTCTTTAATAACCAGAGCAAAAAGTGTATGTGAGCATCACAGTAGATACAAATAAGCGGATAATTCTATCATCAAAACGAATCCCGGCGGGAAAGCGGGGATGGCAATAAAATCCCTGACCTTTGACCTTCGTAGTGATTTCCTGAAGAATGTCCATATTATTAATGACACAATGAGAGGCATGATGAAAACTCCACAGCCCTTGGAACTGCGCCGTAAACAGGCTTTCGGTGCTGTCCGCATCCTTTTCGGTCTGATCTGGCTGATCAATACCTGGTTGCAACTCAACCCGGCGTATAGTGCCCATTTTCTGAGTACCTTCAATGCGGATTGGGTATCCGGGCAACCGGCCTGGATCGCGAGTTACGGCCACTGGATGGCGCAACTGGTCCAGCAACTGGGTGCGCAACATGTGGCGTATGCGACTATAGCGCTCGACGCCATTCTTGCCATCTCCCTCATTACCGGTATCGGCCTGCCACTGCTGGCCGTGGTGGGCGTGATTTATAACCTCTGGTTATGGAGTACCGTCGGCGGCTTTGGCGGCCCCTACACTCAGGGTGCGACCGATCCCGGTACCGCCATCATCTATGCACTCTGTTTCCTCTATGTGATCTGGACACGGAGTTGGGAGGGCCTGAGTCTCAGTAAAGTACCGCATCGTCCTATTTATGCGCCGGCTATGCATACAGCGCGTGTCTTGTTCGGCATTCTTTGGGCCTTCGATGCTTTCTGGAAATGGCAGCCCTATTTTCTCAATCATGCCGTCATCTACCTGCAGCAGGCCCTGCCGGGCGAGCCAGCATGGATTGCTGCTTATATCAGCTTCTTTATCACGATCATCACCCTGGTCGGGCCGTTGGTCTTTGGCTATTTTGCCGCGATCATAGAAAGTGTTATCGCTTTTTACCTGATCATCGGCCGCGGCCTGCGCTGGGTGATCCCCGTAGGTATTGCCTACAGCATTGGCGTCTGGACCACGGCAGAAGGCTGGGGTGCACCGTTTCTGCCGGGCGCTACGGCGAACAAGGGTGATGTGTTGGGTACGACCAACATCTATGTCATCGCCTTCCTTTTCCTGGGGGCCTGGATTTATCTCACGCCGGCATCGCAAAGAAAGTCAAAGGGTTGAACCCGGTTTCCATTATAGAACAAGGGGTAAATCGGCGGACTTCTCGGGTCACCCATGAAATCGTAAGCACGAACTGGCGTCCGATGATACCCTTGCCTACTGCCCAGTTTATATAGACCAATGCATTGTGCCCCGGTTACACTTATTGGCAATCATCCCGCTACCGAGACTTGACACCGCGTGTATCACGAGGAGCACCATCACCATGAGAAGATCAGTTGGTTACGGGCCGGTGTGCTTGGCGCCAACGATGGCCTGCTCTCGACAGCAAGCCTGCTCGCCGGTGTCGCGGCAGGGCAGGCAAGCCATGAACAAATTTTGCTTGCTGGCGTTGCCGCGTTGGTCGCTGGCGCCTTTTCCATGGCGGCCGGTGAGTATGTATCGGTGAGTTCACAGGCCGATACCCAGTTGGCCGATCTCGAGATTGAAAGACGGGAGCTGAAGAAAAATCCCGGTAAAGAACTCCTCGAACTCCGCGATATCTATATGGCGCGTGGCCTCGATGTGGCACTGGCCCAGCAAGTCGCCGCGCAGCTTATGCAACATGACGCCCTTGCTGCACATGCACATGATGAACTGGGTCTGACGAAAATGACGGCCGCCCGGCCTAGCGAAGCTGCTTTAGCCTCAGCCACCGCATTCGCATGTGGCGCACTGTTCCCCGTACTGGTCGCCGCCTTCATGCCCCACAGCCGGGTGCTGCCTGTCCTGTTTGCGACCACCATCCTGCTGCTGGCGGTCCTCGGTGCGGTCGCTGCCAAGGCGGGTGGTGCCTCCATGCTGAAGGGCGCCCTCCGCGTTGTCTTCTGGGGGGTTCTCTCAATGATCGCCACCACACTGATCGGCCACCTGCTTGGGCAGGCGGGTGTCTGACCGGTAAAGACCTGCTTTGCTTCCTCTCCTATCGAAGCGTCCAAGAAAGAAGTGATTGCCATTTTTTAGATAGGTTCCTAAAAATGTCATAAAAAAGTCATCAGCCTGTCGCATTATTGTCACATTCGTTGATTATGATACTCCCTCTTTGAAAAGCCCAAAGATTCTTTTGGGATACCGATCATAACTAGGGAGTGTTTTAAACATGCGTAATACCGCGAAGTTACGTCCTATAATTGTTGCGCTCATGGCATCCGGGATGATGCTGTCGAGCGCACTTGCCCTGGCTGATGGCGTCACTGCCAGCACGGTAAGTGCCGACCATGCTGCCGTCGACGTCGGTCAGGTCAATGCCGCGGCGCAAGGAACTTCTTACCTCGGGAGTAATGAGGCTCAATCCCTGAGTCAGAAAACCCGTTTTAATTCAGGGCAATCGGTGAAAGTGCTGGATAAGCATGAATTAGCGGCTGCTGGCCCGGTAGGCGGCAGTGCGCAAGCGTTGGCGTACGCACCGGGTGTCAGCGTTTCCAGTTATGGATATACCGGCGCCACAAAAAACTCCATCAGCGTGAATGGTATCAAGCAGGGTTGGGGCGGTTTCTCTGGTGGGCAGATTGATGATGGCAGCCTTTCCGTCACCTTTGATGGAGTACCCATGGTGGATCCGTCCACCGGTCTCTGGGAAAGTCCGCAGGTGCCGCAGAATGGCATGTTGCAGGGCATAGGCATTACCTATGGTCCCGGTAATCCGGTGGATCGCTGGTATAACAATATTGGTGGCCAGATTGATTTTGTCCCCTTGCAGCCCACAAATAAAGCCGGTGCTTCGATCAAAATGAGCTACGGCAGCTACAATGCCAAGAATATTGTCTTCAATGTGCGCACCGGGAGCATCGACGGTTGGTCCACCATCCTGGCTGGCGGCGCCGGTTCCGGCAACAGCTACCGGCAAACCCCGGATGGTTTTGCCAACCCCAGTTATAGTTATGCCTGGTTCCTGAAAACCAGAAAAACCTTCAGCAACGGTGATTTTTCACTGGGTGCTTACCTGGCGAAAGGTTCCGGTTACCGGCCGGTGTCCATCCCCCTCAGCCCTATTGCCGGTGTGACCATGGATGGCACGCCGAACTCACCGCTGTATAGCCAGGCGACCTCAGGGTATTATTCCTCATTGCCGGAAAACGTCTGGTTCAAGCAGGACAGCAACAGCACCTGGCTGATCTATAGTAAGCTGAATATTGCGCTGGACAGCATGGTGGGCCTGCATAACACGGTCTGGTATCGCTATGGCCACCGTCTGCATTTCCACTATAATAACTATGGATTGTCCAATCCGGGGAATCTGTACGAATACAATAATCCCCATGACAGCGTGTATGGGGACAAGCTCTGGTTTTCGGTAGCACTGCCCTACAATGATGTGAATGTGGGTGGGTTTTTCCTGAATAGTCATTATAACTCGCGGAACGCCTTTTATAATACCAACCCGCCGTATAATGGCTCGTTAAGTGTTCCTAACGCCCACTATCGCAGTGATTACTTTGATCAAACGGATCTGGCAGCGTTTATTCAGGACCGGATCAGCCCGATGAAGAACCTGCATATCACGCCTGGCGTCCGCTTCATCAATTATCAGACGCGTTATACGCCTGCTGCTCAATCAGATTTCGCAGCAGCTTATGCCTTGTATCCACAGAATAACCAAGGTGCGCTTCCGACCGCCAGTAACAGCTTCACCGAGGTGGAGCCCTCGGTAGATTTCAACTGGCAGCCGATAAAATGGCTGGCAGTGTTTGCCAGCTACGCGCAGGCTTACAAGGAGCCACAGGTGGGTGGGGGCGGTGGTCTGTATCAAAGTACACCACCTATTTATAATCTGGAGAAAAGCGCAGATTATAATGCCGGTGTAAAGATTCATTTCAGGAATGCCGTCTATCTGCATAATTTCCTGATGTCGGCGAGTTTTTACCATCTACACTACACCAACCAGTATATTCCGCTCTACGATGCCAATGGCAATTATCTGGGTGACGCGAATGGTGATTCTATTTATCAGGGTGTTAACCTGGCACTGGAAGATGACCCTATTTACAACTTGCATGTCTTTGCAAATGCCAATTTCGAGAAGGCGACCTTCGCACACTACCTGACCGGAGGAACCAGCTACGATGGGTTGCCGGTATCCAACGTGCCGAGCAGCACCTTTAATATCGGCACGGCGTACAGCTATTATCTCTCGGGTGTTTTGCTGGAGCCACGGGTCTGGTATCAGTACACGGGCGCGCAAAACATGTTTAATAATAATACGGGTGCCCCCAGCCAGCAGAAAATGCCGGGCTATGGTACGGTGAATCTGGGTTTCGACAGCACCATCCCTACGCGTGGAAGTGTTCCGGGATTGAAGGATGTCAAGCTGAGTCTGGATGTTCTCAACCTTACTAATAGCCATTACAATGAATTTCAGTATATTACGGCTGGCGGACTTTTGGGGGGAAACTCGGCCGGGCAGGTACTGGCATTGCCCGGTGCTCCGCTGATGGTATATGGGAGTATTGCGGCAAACTTCTAGGAATCCATAACCCTCATATTCTTGGCAGGTGA
>NZ_DAHVHY010000048.1 GCF_027322205.1 Acidithiobacillus sp. | reverse complement strand
AAGCGGCCGCCGTGCTGGCGCGCATTGAAAGCGATGAGCGTGGACACGTGGCGGTGGGCAGCCGCTGGTTTCGCTACCTCTGTGCACAACGCGGGCTGGAGCCGGACCGTACCTTCATGACACTCCTGCAGCAGCGTTACCGGGGACGGATTCAGGGGCCTCTGGCGTTGCCGGCGCGGCGGGCGGCGGGATTTTCGGAGCCGGAGTTGGATTGGTTGCAGAGCCACGTCGGACTGCCTGCCGCCACGCGGCCAGAGCAGGTGCGCCATGATTGAGCGGATACTGGGCATTGAAAGCTCCTGCGATGAAACGGGGCTCGCCCTTTACGACCGCCAGCGTGGCCTGCTCGGCGAAGTGCTGTTCAGCCAAATCGCCATCCATGCGCCCTATGGCGGCGTTGTGCCGGAACTGGCGTCACGCGATCATGTACGCCGCCTGCCCTTGCTGCTCAACGAGCTGCTGGCGCAGACCGGCGGGCAACGTCCTGACGCCATCGCGGTCACCGCCGGACCGGGGCTCATCGGTGCGCTGCTGGTGGGAGTGAATTTTGCCCGCGGCCTCGCCATGGGCTGGGATATTCCGGTGATCCCCGTGCATCATCTGGAAGGCCATCTGCTGGCCCCGCTGCTCAGCGGCGTGGACCCCTTCCCGGCGGTGGCCCTGCTGGTTTCCGGTGGGCATACGATGCTGGTGGAAGTCCGAGGTATTGGCGACTATATTTTGTTAGGGGAGACGCTGGACGATGCGGCCGGTGAAGCCTTCGACAAGGCAGCCAAGATGTTGGGTCTCGGCTATCCCGGTGGGCCGGCGCTGGCGGCACTGGCGGAGGGTGGAGATGCCCAGGCTTTTCGCCTGCCCCGGCCACTGCTGGACCGACCGGGACTGGACTTCAGCTTCAGTGGTCTGAAAACGGCCTTCCGCCTGGCCTCCATGCCGATCGCGCCTGACGATGTGCAAAAGCGGGGCGATCTGGCCGCCAGTTTTCAGGCCGCAGTGGTGGAGACGCTGTTCAGAAAATGCCAGCGCGCCCTGCAGCAGACCGGGCTGAGGCGTCTGATCGTGGCGGGCGGGGTCGGCGCCAATCGGACGCTGCGGGCCGCCCTGAACGGCCTGGTGTCTGAAGGTGTCGAAGTCTTTATAGCCGATCTCGCGCATTGTACGGACAACGCGGCGATGATCGCCCTGACCGGTGCCCTGCACACGGAGCGGGTCCAGGTAGCCACAGCGGACTTCCCGGTGCGGGCGCGCTGGTCCCTGACGGAGGAGGAAGCGTGATGAACGAGCCATTTTCTCTGGATATGATCGTCGACGAGCTGGCGGCACAGGATGTCGACTTTCAGGAGGGCCTGGACTGGCAGCAGACGGATCATCCGCAGGAAGCGGCCATCGCCTTCAAGCGCGCACTGACGCACTGCCCGAAAAGCGCCGTGATCTGGACCTTCTACGCCTGGGCACTGTCTGCTTCCGGCGACCCACACGGGGCCATTGCTGCCTGCCGCCGCGCCATCGCCTGCGATGCCGAGTGGGGGCAGGCGTGGAATGATCTCGGTGAGTATCTGATGGATACCGGCCGTGAAGACGAGGCGCTCTTTGTGATTCGCCGCGCTCTCAAGGCCAAACGCTTCGACAGTCCGCATCTGGCGCAGATGAACCTTGCGCATTATTACCTGCACAAAGGCAGCATGCGCCGTGCCCTGGCGGCCGCGCAGGAGGCGCAGCGACTGGTCCCCGGCTTTCGCCCGGCGGCGCTGCTGGCGGACTGGATCAGTGAGCGCATGCAGGAGTGGAACATCAAGGATTGACGGGCCTTAACGCTTTTTGAAGGGACGTTCGCTGCCATCTAGCAGACGGCGAATATTGCTACGGTGCCGCCAGAGGATCAGCAGTACCAGCACCAGGACGAGCACCCGCATACTCGTCGCAGAAGATACCGCAAAGACGATGGGCACCGCGCCGATCGCCGCCAGCAGCGCCGCCATGGACGAAACCCGCGTCACCGCAAACACCAGTATCCACAGTCCCAATATCGACAAGCCCAGCACCGGCATGAGCGCCAGCAGAATACCCAGCGCCGTGGCCACCCCTTTGCCGCCGCGAAAACCAAAAAACACCGGATAGAGATGGCCGAGAAAGGTGGCGAGGGCCACGGCGGCCAGCGCCCAGTCCTCCAGTCCGAGCAGGCGGGCGATGACGATGGGGACGACGCCCTTGATCAGGTCGCCGAGCAAAGTCAGCAAGGCGGCCTTTTTGCCACCGATGCGCAGGATATTGGTGGCGCCCGGATTGCCCGATCCGGACAGGCGCGGGTCGCCGAGACCCAAGGCACGCGCCACCAGAATGGCGGTGGCGATGGAACCGACGAGATATCCGCCGCCGGTGAGGACAAGATCCAGAAGAAGTGACATGCGGTGCTTTGGTCGGAAAATTGGTTATTATAGGCCGAGCTGCGGCGGATTGCCGCTTTTTTCGGGATTACCATGGATATTCTTTTTGTACGTGACCTGAAGGTGGACACCCGCATCGGGATCTATGAGTGGGAACGCCAGATCAAACAGACGGTACTCATTGATCTGGATATCGCTGCGAATGCAGGGGCTGCGGCGCGGACCGACAAGGTGGAGAACACCATCAACTACCAGACCATCTGCCAGCGCCTGGTCGCCCATATCGCCGCGTCGGAGGTGGAGCTGGTGGAGACCCTGGCCGAGCAGATCGCTGGTATTATTCGCGGCGAATTCGGCGCGGCCTGGGTGGAGGTGACGGTGCACAAACCCGCCGCCGTGCGCGGAACACGGGATGTGGGGGTGCGGATCGAGCGGGGCAGTCGCCTGCCCTGAGCGACCAAAGGCCCTGGTCAGGCCGATACCACCATCCCATATAAATCATGGGCATCCGCCCGGGTGATTTCCACCTCCACCCAGTCTCCGATCTGCAACCCCGCCGCCTTGCCCAGATGCACCACGCCGTCGATCTCCGGGGCATCGCTGGCCGAACGGGCGGTGACTTTGCCGCCCCGGCCCACGGCGTCCACCAGCACCCGCTGACGCTGGCCCACCCGGCGTTGTAGCCGCCCACGGCTGATGGCTTCCTGCACGGCCATGAATTCGGCGCGGCGTTCTTCTTTGACCGACTCCGGCACCGCTCCGGGGATCGCATTGGCGGGCGCACCTTCTACTGGCGAATAGGCGAAGCAGCCCACCCGATCCAACTCTGCCGCCCGCAGAAAATCCAGCAGTTCCGCAAAATCCGCATCGGTCTCGCCGGGGAAGCCGACGATGAAGGTGCTGCGGATGGTCAGGTCGGGCACTGCCTGGCGCCAGCCGAGAATCCGGTCGAGGGTCTTTTCGGCAGCGGCGGGGCGGCGCATGGCCTTGAGGATGCGTGGACTGCCGTGCTGCAGGGGCACATCCAGATAGGGCAGAATTTTGCCGACCGCCATCAGGGGCAGAAGCTCGTCGATGTGCGGGTAAGGGTAGACGTAGTGCAGGCGCACCCAGACGCCAAGCTCGCCCAGGGCCGCGCAGAGATCGGTGATGCGGGTCTTGAGCGGGCGGCCGTTGTGAAAGGCGGTGCGGTATTTGCGGTCCACCCCGTAAGCGCCGGTGTCCTGAGAAATCACCAGCAGTTCTTTGACGCCACCCGCCACCAGCGCCTCGGCCTCGCGCAGAATATCGTCCGGCTCGCGGCTGACCAGCTTGCCGCGCATGCTGGGAATGATGCAGAAACTGCACGACTGATTGCAGCCCTCGGAGATTTTCAGATAGGCGTAGTGGGGCGGCGTCAGGCGCAGGCCCTGGGGCGGCACCAGATCGGTGTAGGGATCGTGGGCCGGGGGGAGCGCCGCATGAATCGCGTCGAGCACCGCACTGGCCTGATTGGGGCCGGTGACGGCGAGCACCTTGGGATGGGCGCTGCGCACAAAGTTGCCGCCCTCGCGGGCCCCCAGACAACCTGTGACCACCACTTTACCGTTCTCCTCCAGGGCCTCGCCGATGGCCTCCAGCGATTCCTCCACCGCCGCGTCGATAAAGCCGCAGGTGTTGACGACGACGACATCGGCACTGGTGTAATCCCCTACCAGCAGATAGCCCTCCGCACGCAACTGGGTGAGGATGCGTTCGCTGTCCACCGTGGCTTTGGGGCAGCCGAGGCTGACGAAGCCGACTTTGGGCGGCGGATTCGCGCCCGCCCTCAAAAGGTATTACTCACACTGACCACTCCCGGAACAGCACCGACGATACGCTCGACGACCTGCTTGAGGTCGATAACGGCATTGGGGCAACCGGCGCAGGCGCCTTTCATCCGGACGCGCACATCGCGTTCGATGATTTCCACCAGTTCGATATCGCCGCCATCGCGGTGGAGGATGTGGCGCACGGTCTGCACCGCTTCCGCCACGGCCGCAGGTTCGGGCAGGGGGTCGTCGGGTCCGTAGCGTTTCTGGCGGTCGAGTCCGCGTTCGGCCATGGCCTGGGCGTGGGCGATTTTGGCCGCGGCGAGGGGGTCTTCCGCCTCCAGGGCGTCCAGTTCGTCTTCGCTGTAAAAGCGGATGGGGGATTTTACGGTTGAGCTCATGGCCATCAATATAACATGCGACCGCCATCGACGACGAGATTGTGGCCAGTAACGTAAGGCGCATCGAAGAGCAGATAGGCGACGGCACCGGCAATATCCTCCGGACTGCCGACGCGCTTGAGGGCGTTGCGTTCGATGAGTCCCTGCTGGTCGCCGTCGGGCGGGTCTTTATCCTCGGCCCAGAGCACTACGCCGGGCGAGACGCTGTTGACACGGATCTCCGGCCCCAGTTCTTTGGCGAGGGCGCGGGTGAGGGCCAGCAAACCCGCCTTGGTGACACTGTAGGGCAGATAACCGCGCAGGGGGATTTCGGCGTGGATGTCGCCGATGTTGACGACGGCGCCGCCGCTTTTCCGCAAATGCGGTGCGGCCGCCTGAGTCAGGAAGAGGGGTGCGCACAGATGCACGGCCTGCATCGCCGCCCAGTCTCCCGGCGTGATTTCGCCGAAAGGAGCAGGGGAGTACAGCGAAGCGTTGTTGACGAGGCCGTCCAGGCGGCCAAAATGCCGGATAGCCGCATCAGTTATGCGGGCAGGCGTTTCTGGGTCAGCCAGGTCGCTCGCGATCAACAAGGGTTCAGTTCCATGCCGCGCGCGCAACTCCTGCGCCAGGGCTTCGGCCTCGGCGGCGGATCGCTTATAATGCAGGGCGAGCTGGCAGCCCTCCGCAGCGAGATGGCGGGCAATGGCGGCACCTACCCTGCGGGCGGCGCCAGTGATGAGAACGGCTTTTCCGGTAGCTTTCAAGAGGTGTCCATGCGCGCAGAGCGTCCCGATTTTTTAACCCATTCTCACGGGGCGCGCAAGGCAGGCCTGCCCGTCCCGGATGCTGACGCGCTGGCCCACTCGGCGGCGTTGCTGACCCATATCCGGCGGGAAATCGACGCCGCAGGTGGGATGATCTCCTTCCGTCGTTATATGGAGCTCGCCCTCTACACACCGGGGCTGGGCTACTACATGGCGGGGCAGACCCGCTTCGGTACGGCGGGCGACTTCGTCACGGCACCGGAAATGGGACGGGTGCTGGCCGCCGTACTGGCCCGGACCCTGCAACCCGATCTGGGGGCGGACGGCATTCTGGAATTTGGCGGCGGGAGCGGCGCACTGGCCAGCCAGATCCGGGAAATTTTGCCGGACACCCCCTACACCCTGCTCGAACCCAGCCCCGATTTGCAGGCGCGGCAACGGGCAGCCGTGCCCGGTATTCAGCATCTGCAAACCCTGCCGAAGCATTGGCGCGGCGTGATGCTCGCCCACGAAGTGCTGGACGCCATGCCGGTGCAGGTGCTGGAGCTGGACGCCTCCGGGCAGTTGCACGAATGCGGTGTGCGCTGGAATGGCGAGGCACTGGATTGGGCGATCCAGCCTCTGCCGGTCGCTGCGCCTCTGGCGGCACGGTTGGCGCCCTATGTAACGCATTGGCCTCGGCCCTATCGGACGGAAATCAACCTTACGGCAGAAGCCTGGCTGCGCGAGGTCGCCGCCCGCCTGGACTCTGGCGCCATCCTTCTGATTGATTACGGGCACGAGGCCGCAGAGTTTTATCATCCGCAGCGGCAGACGGGCAGCCTGCGCGCCTATTATCGCCACCACTGGCTGGATGATCCCTTTTATCTGCCGGGCCTCTGCGACCTCACCGCCCATGTGGATTTTACCGCGCTGATGACCGCTGCGGTGGAGGCCGGGCTGGAGGTGGCCTTTTATGGCCATCTCGCCCGCTTTCTGGTGGAACACGGGCTGGCCGAGGTGTATGGCACCCTTTGTGCGCAGGCGGGTGACGACGGCCGCTTCGCCCTGAATAATGAGATTAAACGGCTCACCCTGCCGCAGGAAATGGGCGAGAGCTTCAAGGTATTGATTCTGAAAAAGTGGGAGAACGCATGACCATTCAGATTTACGGTATTCGCCACTGTGACACCATGAAAAAAGCCTTCGCCTGGCTGGACAGCCATGGGCTGGAGTACCGCTTTCACGATTACCAAAAGGCCGGGGTGCCAACGGCGGAACTTCGCCACTGGGTGGAGCGCTGGGGCTGGGAGGCACTCATCAATCGCCAAGGCACTACCTGGCGGCGCTTGTCTGAGAGCGAGCGGGAAGTTGCTGATGCCGAAGCCGCGATAAAGCTGATGGAGGCGCACCCCAGCCTGATCCGACGGCCCATATTGACCGACGGTGATCAGGGCTTGCTGGGTTTTGATGTGGAGGCGTGGGCACAGGCATTCCCTATCCGCCGCGGGGCAGGATGATTGACCATCTTGGACAGGCATGGAGTACGGACCTTACCTGGTCCGGTTGCCCCATGGGTTTGTCTATCATTCTTCTGCGGCTTTGCCGCGCTGGAACGCATCCAGAATCACCGCCTCAAAAGCCTTTTCCGCCTGTTCAACAACGCGCCAGTCACCATTTATGGGAGAAGAAAGCAATAGGGTATTCATGGCTGCGATGGCTTGGTGATATTCTGCGTGAAGCCGATACAACGGATCGTCGTCGGGAATTCCCAGGCGATGCATATCGGCATGAATAGGACAGCTTGTGGCATTCGCCAGCGTCGCGCAGTCCACCAGGCGTGGATTGTAACAAATCGTTTTTTTCAACGCGCCATGATTAACGAGTTGTGTGGCATAGAGCCCGAGCAGGCTGGCGGGCTGCTGCCGCTGATGCGAAGGTGCCGGATCGAGAAATGCCTGTAACTGTGACAGTGGCATGGGCCTGGCGATCGCATAACCCTGGAGGAAATTGGCACCCATGATCGTTACGGCATCCAGGATGTCATCCGTTTCCACGCCCTCCACCACCAGATCCACTCCCATTCCAACGGCGAGGGCCTGGATAGATTCCACAAAGTGGAGATCCTGGGGGTGCTGTTCCAGGGTTCGGATAAAACCCTGATCCAGCTTGATCTCATCGACGGGAAGGTCTTTCAGGCGCAAGAGGGAGGAGTAAGCACTGCCCACGTCATCCAGGGCCAGACGCACCCCAAGCGCCCGCAACTCCAGGAGATACTTCAAGGCGGCGGGCTGTTCCAGGAAGTCGCTTCCTTCGAGAATCTCCAAGGTGATGCGTGACGGATCCACCCTGCCCGAGGCAACCATTTCCCGCAGCCACAAGGTGCTGGATTCCGAGATGGAACTTGGATCTACATTCACGGATACCCACAAGGACCACCCTTGAGCCTCCAAGATGGGCAGGTCCGTCAATGCCTGATCCAGAACTTTCTTGCTGAGCACAAACAAATCGGCATCTTGTAATTGCGGCAGAAACTCAGCCGGTGACCAGATTTTTCCTTCCGCATCCCGCAAGCGGGACAGCGCCTCTACACCCACCACCTTGCGGGTGCGGCTATCCAGGATCGGTTGATACCAGACCTCCAGCGCTCCGGTATCCAGTAGACATTGCGCCATTGTGCGCTGTGTTTTTCGGGTTTCCTCACCGAAAAGTACCCAGGAAGACTCCCGGTTGGCCTTATGGGCCTTACTCTCATATAGCGCCTGATCGGCCAGACGCAGAAGGGCATCGGGATTATCTCCCTCCGCAAAAGGATAAATAGCCACCCCCATGCTGAGGCCGATACTTACCACCTGCCCGTCCTCCAGGGTGATAGGAGCACTGATCGACGCTCCGATCTTGTCGAGGATGACGTCCAGGGGATCCAGATGGTCTAAGTTCTCTACCAGCACGACAAACTCATCGCCGCCCAAACGCGCGATAAAATCGGTTTTACGCAGACTCTGCGGCAAGCGTTGGGCGACGATCCGCAGCACCTGATCTCCGGCGTCATGACCGTAGGTGTCGTTCACCGGCTTAAAACTGTCCAGGTCCAGCATACATAGCGCCAAGAGATTCTCGTTCCGCGTCGCGTGGGCTATGGCGCGATCCATCTCCATATCCAGGGCGCGGCGATTAGGCAAGCCCGTCAACAGGTCGGAAAGAGATTGCCTGGATAACTCATCCATGAGGTGATGACGTTCCGTAACCTCCATGGATGTCCACACGATAACGGGATGTTTCGGATCCGTCAGGAGTCGCTGACCAGAAACGTCCACATAAACAATCTGGCCATCTTTGCGTTTTATCGCGAGATCTTTCAGCGCCCCATAGCCCTGAGCGAGAATCTCCTGGGCGAGGGTGGCCATGCTTGCGCTGCTTTCATGATCCGGATAACTCTTTCCCACAAAATACCCCACCAGGTCCTCCACAGAAGAAGCCCCATAGATTTCCAGCATGCGGGCGTTTACCCGTTCGATAACCAGATCCGGAAAACGCACAATGCTGATGCCCGCAGCAAGGTTATTCAGCAGCGCCTCATTGAAAGCCTGGGTGGCACGCTCCCGGTGGACTGCATCCAGATGGTCCAGCCCAAAGCTGATGTCTTTCGCCATCTCTTCCATAATCCCGCGAACATCGGTATCCACTGCCTTTGCGTCGCCTTTTCCATAGACGGTGAACACGGCCCAAAGGGCTCCGTTCCGCTGGATCGGCAGCACAGAACTGGTATGGAGTCCAAAATGTGCGGCGCGTTCTCGCCAGAGGACCTTGGCATTCTGGGAGAAGTCAGCATCATAGATGGCCTTTTGCTGTCTCCAGACCATCCCGGTAGTTCCTTGTCCTTCCGGAATCTCCGCCCGACTGGATATTTTTATATCGTTCAGATAACCGGTTTCTCCTGCCGCCGCCAGCACCTGAAAATCTCCTTGCGCATCAGGCCTGCCAATCCAGGCAAGGGCGCTGCTGGTATACTGCACAGCGAGGTCGCAAACCTCCTGAAGTAGGGAGCCCTCATCATCTGCGCGAGTGATAGCCTGATTGACCTCACCCAACAGCACGTTAAAATCTGTGAGCTTCCGCTGATGCTCCAGGCTCCGTTGCAAGTCCGCCTCCAGGGCCTTGCGCTCGGTAATATCTCGGGCAGAATCGAACAATACCCATTTTCCCTGTATCTGGATAGGTGAACCATTGATTTCCACGTCGATAATGGCCCCATCCTTACGACGATAGCGGGTCTCAAAGCGCAAGGGCTCTGGTGCGGAAAATTGCCAGGCGATTAACTCCTTCAGCTCACCGGCGCTTTTCTCGGCGTCCCACTGGGAAACGTGCATGCCTAACATTTCCGCACGGGAGTAGCCGAGCATGGCGCAGAACCGATAATTAACCTCGATCAGAAAGCCGTTTTCGTCAAGAACGTGAATACCATCACTGGCATTGTTCAATAAGGCTTCATTTTTCTCCGACGATTCCTGAAGGGACTTTTCCAGAGAGACGAGTTCCTGGTGTTGCCGCCGCTGCGTCAGGGCCAGGCCGAGGGTGGCAGCCAACTGGCCGAGCAATCGCTGCAGGGATGGGGTGAAATGCCGGGGCGAGTCACTCTCTATCACCAGTACGGCGGATGGCTCCGTGTCTTCGCACACGAAAACCGGATAGGCCATGACACTCCGAATACGGGACAGCGGCGCTTGCTGTTGTTGTACGGCCGTCATCGCGGGAGACTGCTGCGGACGGGTGGGTCCCTGTGCGGTTTTTTCGCGGAAGGCCCGACTGGGGATCATATCGCCATAAGGGAAGTGCGCCGCATCACGGGAGGGTGTCAGCGCTTCCATGGTCTGTCGAAGTTCCGGTGTATCCGCGCTGGCGGCCACGACCCGCAACCACTCGCTGTTCGCTTCGGGAACGACGACATAGGCGCCGATGGCTTCCGTCTGCTCCACCACGACCTCCACCAGCCGCCGATACATAACCTCGGGATCGTCCTGGCGCAGCAAATCCTGCTGGGCCAGTATCGCTGCCATCTGGTATTGACGAAAGCGCAGTATCCGGCGGAGGAGTTGTAGTAACAACGCCATACCAGCCAGAATGAACAAAGCGGCCAGCAGAATGGACAGTCGCGTCCGTTCCACCCGCCAGAAGGCATGATCTAGTGCCGCCGCCGTCCATTGCACCTGCAAAGCCCAGGGATAACCGGGGACAGGAACCACCACTTGACCAACGGGCCGGGGCAGAAGCGTACCCGGTGCCGCCCAATGGCCCTCTTTCCAGATCGATATAACCTGCCCATGAGATCGCATGAGGACGATAGATTGCAGGTATGGCGGCGTATGGATCACGCTCAGATGGGAGAGTACGAAGGAACAGTCGATGAACCCCAGCACATGGCCTTCGCTGTTCCGGATGCGCTGCCGCATGGTTAGTACCCAGGCATGTGCCCGATGGGCGTAGAAAGGTTTTCCCATGAAGCGATCTGGATACCCAGGTAGGGGCGTGAAATCATTTCCCGAAGCGATGCGCCTGGTCGACTGCTTCACGCTCGACCAGACGAGTCGCTTGCCGGACGGGTCCTGGACATTGATGGCCATAATGGCCGGATGGGTCTGCTGAAAGGCGACAAGGGCAGAAAGAACCTTGGCGCTCGGTAACAGATGGCCCGTGCCCTGAGCAAAAAAAGCCTTTCGGAGGAATGCAAGGTCATAGAAACGTGTGTCGATGTTGGCGGCCACCATACCGGCGGCTTGTGTGGCAGTGACTTCCGCCCGGTTATGAAAATCGGCATGAATGGACTGCTTCAGACCAGCGGCGCGCCACCAGGCAATACCCACAAACAAGAGTGCCAAAGCGATGAAACAAGCCCTGGCGCCCCACAGGATTCTACGGTCACTGCGGGAAAACACTCCGACTTTCTTCTTGGATTTGCTTCCCATGAAACGATCAAGCAATAGACGCCGGGAAGATGATACATGGCGCAGAGAGGGCATGTTGGCGGGATCTCCAGTCTCTTTTCATAAGTATATCAGATCGGAGCCGCCGTCATCAGCCTTCTGAATAACAGCAAATTCGACGTTAGTGACCCTGATTACCGGTTAGGCATTAATCGTGTAAATGGAATTGGCGAATATGTTACCGCACGCCGCGATCAGGAATGGGTTATACTGAACGATACTTGGTGGGCTGTCGCACATCGCTACACAGGAGCATGATCATGAACCGCTGGATGGCAACAATGACCGGTATACTGCTCATCGGCAGCGTCGCTGCCGGAGCCCAGGCAAGTACGGACAGGGTATCGGCCCCTTATCCGCTCACGCATAACAGGACCATCGCTCAGATGCGCGAGCAGCTCAACCATGAAGAGATCGCGCAGCACCGGTTGGAAGAAAGGATTGTCACGCTGAAGGCCCACCATGACCGGGCAGGCGTCATTCGCGCAGAGCAACAACGGAGATCCAGGACGGCCGATATTGCAGGGCTCAGGTCAGAGCTGCATGATGCTATGACCAATGGTAAAGGATACCAGAGCAAGACGCATTAAAGCCCGGTGACAAAATCACTCCAGATTGACTATATATTCCAAGCCCCTGCACAGAGGAAACCATCATGAGCAAAACACAGCAGAGCAATAAAGAAACCAAGAAACAGCCGGCGATGACGCCCAAAGAGAAAAAACAGGCCAAACAGGCCAAGAAGCATTCCAGCGATATGGGTGTCACCATCGTTCCCCGCTGAAATGAGCGGCGCCCGGTCAAAAAAGTGTGGAAGAGTCCCGTAACAAGAACATGTTGCAGTACATAGAAGTGGAGGGGGAATACGTGATGCTTTAATGTGTCGCCAGGTTATTCCGAGGAGAGCGTCATAGCTACAAAAAAGTTAGAGTTCTCATCCTGCGTAAAAAACGCCCTGAACAACGCATCGGATACAGACTTGTTACGCTCGGAGTTGTTCAGCGTTGAACAACTGAAACAACATGCGATAATGTTGGCTGGTCAGCATGCTATTGATCCATACCCCGGGCCAGATCGCCTGCTACCACGCCTGGCCGACAACGCCGATGCTTTGCGTGCGGCCTATGACGTGATCACAGCAGGAACTGCGCAGATTGAGCAGCGGACCCTGTCTGGCGAGATCTGGTTGCTCGATAATTTCTACCTCATCGAGCAACAGATCATTCTGGCACGAAGGCATTTGCCTGGCGGCTATGGCAAGCAACTGCCACGCCTGCAATCCGGCAGCTTGGCGGGATTCCCCCGTATCTACGACCTCGCCTCTGAATTGATTGCACATCAAGATGCCCGCATCGACAGTGATAACGTCAGCGCCTATATTCAGGCCTACCAGACCGTTACGGCATTAACGCTGGGCGAATTATGGGCCTTCCCCATCATGCTGCAATTGGCGTTGCTGGAAAACCTGCGTCGCGCTGGTCTGCACGTTGCTTGTCGGCGAGAGGAACGCAACGCCGCCATGAGCTGGGCGGATCGCATGCTCGCCGCCGCAGAAAAAAAGCCGAAACTGCTGATCCAGCTACTTGCTGAATTTGCGCATGCGGATATGCCCTTGACGGCGCCGTTTGTGGAGGAGTTTTACGCCAGATTGCAGGCCTACGGTCCCGCTATGGCGTTCGTGCAAACCTGGGTCGAACATAAATTGCTCGAACAGGGCATAACCGCGACTCAGTTGTCCGAAGTGTCCGCCAGAAGGTCCGCTGCCAACCAGATATCCATGGCAAACAGTATTGGAAGCCTGCGCTTCCTCACCGCTGTGGACTGGCGGGATCATGTCGAAGCATACAGTGTTGTCGAACAAAGCCTGCGCCAAGACCCTATGGGAATATACGCCGGACAAAATTTCGCAACACGTGATCGTTATCGCCACGCTATTGAAGATATTGCGCGCAGCAGCAGGCGTGATGAACTGGCCGTGGCTGAGGAGGCGATTGCACTTGCCCAGGCGGTAGCGCAGCAAACAGGCAGCGGCGATCGCTCTGCGCATGTCGGTTATTATCTGCTGGATCAGGGTCGGCAGCGCCTTGAACGGGCGATGGGCTGTCACTTCGAATGGCAGTCAGCGGCCAGACAAATGGGCGATCATCTCCGTCTTTCCCTGTATATCGGCGCCATACTCCTGTTGACGGTGCTGATCAGTTTAATTTTGTGCTTCCCCCTTGCCGGCCTCAGCTCTGCAGACTGGCGTTTCTGGTGGCTAGGCATTGTCGGGGTTGTGAGCATTTCAGCTTTGGCGGTTTCTCTGGTAAATCGCCTGATTACTCTTTTTATGGCGCCCGGCGCCTTGCCACAGATGGATTTTTCGCAGGGCGTTCCTGATGCGCACCGCTGCATGGTCGTTATCCCGACACTGCTGAGTACGCCCCAGGAAATTGACGCGTTGCTGGAGGCCCAGGAAATCCGCTACCTCGGAAACCGCGATCCCAATATTTACTTCGCGTTACTGACGGATTTTCGGGATGCGGCAGAGCAGACCTGTCCGGAAGACGCTGCATTGATCGACTATGCACGTGTCGCTATTCAGACCCTCAACGCCCGCTATGCCGATGATCGACCTTGCCTATTTTATTGGTTTCATCGGCCACGGGTATGGAACCCATTTGAACAGGTGTGGATGGGCTACGAACGCAAACGCGGCAAACTGGAACAATTTAATGCGCTGCTGAGAGGGGCGGCGGAGACAGCGACATTCTCAGAGCAGGTCGGCGACCTGTCCATCCTCAGCAGCATCCGTTATGTCATCACCCTCGATACCGACACCCAATTGCCCCGTGACACGGCGCGGGCACTGATCGGTGATATGGCGCACCCACTTAACCAGGCCGTATATGACGCCGACAAGGGCCGTATCGTTGATGGTTATGCGATCATTCAGCCCCGCGTGGCGATCGACCTGACCAGTGCCGGTCAATCGCCATTCACCAAACTCATGGCCGGGGATTCCGGTATCGACCCCTATACGCGCGAGGTGTCCGATGTCTATCAGGATATTTTCAGCGAGGGCTCCTTCATCGGCAAGGGCATCTACGATGTGGATGCCTTCCGCCAGGCGATTGATGGCCGTTTTCCAGAAAACCTCATCCTCAGTCACGATTTACTGGAAGGCGGGTATGCCCGTGCGGCACTGGCGACCAACGTCGTCCTGATCGAAGAATTGCCTGGCAGTTACACCGCAGAAGCCTCCCGTCGACACCGCTGGATTCGGGGTGACTGGCAGATTATCGGCTGGCTGTTGCCGTCGGTACCCGGTGCCCCAACGGCCAACGGTATGCGGGCGCCGCGTCCGGCCAATCCGCTATCCGGCTTGTCGATGTGGAAAATTTTTGACAATCTCCGCCGCAGCCTGGTGTCATCCGCACTGTTGTTGCTGCTGGCGGGAGGCTGGCTCCTGGGTCCGGCCTTCTCCTGGTTATGGACTACATTGGTAACCGCGATCATCCTCGTGCCGGTCCTGCTTTCGCCGCTCATCGACCTCTTCCGCAAGCCTCAAGACCTCGACTGGGCAGCACATCTCGCCCTGACCAGAGCTTCGGCAATTCGCCCACTGCTCTCCGCGCTACTGACTGTCGCACTGCTGCCCTATGATGCCGTGATGAGCCTGGATGCCATTCTGCGCTCAGGCATGCGAATGTTCTTCACCCGTCGGGGATTGTTGCTTTGGCAACTACCCTCCTACCTCCGCCGTAACGCCTGTCAGACCCCCGGCGATTTTTTCAGGGAGATCTGGAGTGCACCACTGCTCGCCATCTTTATCGGGATAGCTTTGGTGGTTGCCGCTAATCTGGGGCTCAGTTCGCCCTCGGCCTTACTGTTCAGTACGCCCATTTTAGTGTTATGGCTGTTTTCACCGCTTATCGCATGGCGGATCAGTCAGCCGCTGCGGACTGGCGTTACGGGTTTGGATGACACACAGCGACGCTTTCTGCGGCTATCGGCACGGCGTACCTGGCGGTTTTTTGATGACTTTGTCGGCCCTGCGGAGCACTGGTTACCCCCCGATAATTTTCAGGAGTATCCAGCGACGGTCATTGCCTCGCGGACCTCACCGACCAACATGGGCATGTCGCTGCTGGCGAATTTGGCGGCCTATGATTTTGGTTATATTTCCGCCGGTAAGCTCCTCCAACTGACCGAAAACACCGTGGCAAGCATGGAGCAACTGGAACGCTATCACGGTCACTTCTATAACTGGTATGACACGCGCACCCTGCAAATACTAAGTCCGCAATATATCTCAGCGGTGGACAGCGGTAATCTCGGCGGCTGCCTGCTTACTCTCCAGGCGGGGTTGAACGCGCTCAAAGGTCATCCGGTGTTGCCGGACAATGCCTTTGCGGGCCTGCAGGATACGCTGCATCTGTTGGCAGCATGCATCCACGACATCCCCACGGCGGACCTGGCCGAGAAAGTCCATGCACTGCAAGATGTGCTGTCTGCCACGACGCTCAACGGGCGCCCCTCATCCCTGGTGGATGCCCATCACCGGCTTGCCGATATTCAACGGATCAGCGGCGATCTCGTGAACGGACTCCCCGCCGATGTTCCGGCAGATAGCGACTGTGCTTACTGGGCGCAGGCATTTTATCAACAATGTCAGGCTTTGGCGCTGGATCTCAAAATCCTCGTCCCTGATGCGCGGGATGTGAACAACACCCTGACACTGACCGAATTAGCCCATGGTATTGCCACCGGGACGGCTGCCGCTCGGGCAGCTGCTGCAGAACGGTTAAGGGTCATCGATCAGTTGGTGGATCGCTGCCACGCGTTGGCGGCGATGGATTTTGCATTTCTTTACGACCCT
>NZ_DAHVHY010000047.1 GCF_027322205.1 Acidithiobacillus sp. | reverse complement strand
AGGGACAGACCGTAACCAAAACCTTCGACGATGCTGCCCAAAAGGATCAGCACCAGGGCAAAACCTACTTCACTCGCCTTGAGACCCTCGACAACATCTCTCAGCAAACCCTGATGGCTGGTGGTGCCCTGCCACAACCCCACCGCAACCGCCACTAGCAGCATCCCCGTGATGAACCAGCCAACCACCCGGACTGATAACGTCATCTCCCCTTCTATCGCGTGGGGGAGAGATTTAGCGGTTACTGAAGAGATCGATTTTTCAACCATTGCCATATATCCCGCTATTCCACTAATGTGACATGGAAGGCATGGGAGGTATATTGATCACACTTGACGCTGCCGGAGGCATGATCATGGTACGTTGGTACAATCCATGGAACATCCATGCAGTCAATCCGATGGTAACAACAAATAATGGCAGGAAAAGCACCATCGCCACGGTATGCCACATCTGTGCATGGGATATATCCATATGCAAAATAAAGTAGCCCTGAATAATTACCACCACACCAGCGAGAAGAGATGTCACCAGGACCGTACCGAAAGGCGTCGTGATATGCGTCACAGCCAGCCAAAGACCTGCCGTCATCAGCAGCATGGAAATGATAAAACTCGCCAGATATGCGCGGCCATTAGCCAGCTGTACTTCCGGATGATTTAACGGATTTTGCGTATGTTCTGTCATGCCACCATCCCCTGCAAATAAACAAAGGTAAATACAAACGTCCAAATAACTGCCTGAAAATGCCAGAACAATCGAAGATTAATCAGACGATAAACCACATTAGCACTAAAGCCTTCCCGTGCGATTTGGACCATCATGACCAACATCCATACCACACCAACGAGAATATGCAGCGCGTGATAAATGATAAGCGTAAAAAATATAGACAAAAATCCACTAACCTGTGGAACTATGCCATGCGCAAACATATTGCCAATATCTATACCTGCTATTACCAAATACACCACACCCAACAGCATAGCAGCAAACATGCTGCCAATCACCCCACCGCGGTTTCCATTTTTTAGTGCAACCATAGAATAGCCATAAATCAACACACTGAGAAACAAAGTAATGGTTTCACCATATGCGTAGACCGGGTTAATGAACGCAGAAGACGATGGCCCCCCCGCCAGATTAACCACATGACTCAAAACACCCAGTGTTGCGAACAATGCCGCATAAACCATGGCGTCAGTCAACATGTAGAGCCAGAATCCAAAGGTCCTGGTACCAATCATGTCATGACCAGGATAACGCCGCGCCCAGAGTGTGGCGTGGGCCGGATCGACTTTTTGTGCTGCAGATGCACTCATTGAATAACTCCTTTTTCAGGTATGCTCGAAAACAAGTTTCCCGACCCGATTACTAGAGTCGGGATAAGTCCGCTAACGATCCATTGGGGTCCACGAAGGACTTGTGCTGCCGCTGATGCCACCCGTTCCAGACTGAAGGGTAGAGTGAGCAATCGCCGTGCCACCCAGTACCCCGGCGGGCCGTATAGCTGTGGATGTTTCATCGCGAGCATCACTTTCTACCTGCTCCACATCTTCTGCAGGAATCGTCATATCCGTATCATGATCAAAGGAACGAAGAATGATGAGTACCACGATAAGTGCGACACACAACAACGCCAGCCACCAGATCCGCCAGATGAGGGCAAAAGCCAGGCCCATGAAGAGAATACCGAGGAATAGAGGAACGCCTGTATTCTTTGGCATATGAATACTCTCATAATCACCTGGATGCAGTTCCGTCAGCCCGTTTTCCTTACGCCATGCCCACTCATCCCGTGCGTTTACGTGTGGGGTAATAGCAAAGTTATATGCCGGGACAGGAGAATGTGTCGCCCACTCCAGGCTCCGCCCGCTACCCCAGGCATCTGCACCCGCACGATTTTTGGCACGATCCCGCAGGCTGATATACAGATGCGCCACGAAGAACACCACGGCGATCACATAAAATACCATACCAATCAGCATTATATGCAGGTACGGTGACCATTGCGTATAGTGAATATAGTCCAGACGACGGGTCATACCGCCAAAACCCAAGAGGAACATGGGAACAAAAACCCAACCGGTTCCAAGGATCATAAACCAGAAGAACCATTTACCCCATTTCTGTTCGAGCTTAAAGCCAAACACCTTGGGAAACCAATACTCAACGGCACCAAAAACACTCGCCGCAATCACCAAGACCATCATATGGAAGTGCGCGACCACAAACAAACTGTTGTGCCACATATAATCACTGCTGGCAAATGCGTTCATCATACCTGACATGCCACCAACCAGCAGGAGGAATAACGCAAGCAGTGCCCATAACATAGGTAGCTCGTAACGAACACGCCCACGATACATGGTAAAAATCCAGTTGAATACTTTGACACCGGTAGGGATACCTACCAACATGGTTGTTACACTATAAAAACTATTGACACTAGGTGCTGCAGCCATAGTAAAGAAGTGATGCAGCCACACTCCCCAAGCCACCCCGCCGATGGCAAATGAGGCGATTACCATAGTCGCATATCCAAACAAGGTTTTCTCGGAGAATGTGGGAATTATTTCCGACATTATTCCGAAAGCCGGAAGAATCAGGAAATACACTTCCGGATGGCCCCAAACCCAAAACAGGTCATTATAAAGCATGAGGTTACCACCCATACCAGCAGTATAAAAATGGGTACCTAGATAACGATCCATTCCGAGTAAAGCCAACGTGACCATCAATACGGGAAAAGAGGTCAGCGCGATAAGATTGGTGCTGAGGGACGCCCATGTGAACATGGGCATACGCATCCATGTCATGCCAGGGGCACGCATCTTGACGATAGTAGCAATCAGATTGATGCTACCTAACGAGGTACCAATAGCTGCCAACTGAAAAGACCACATCCAGTAATCGACGCCAACACCAGGACTATATGACAACTCAAAATAGGGTACGAAGCCATACCATCCACCATGGGCAAAGTTGCCGACAAACAACGACACCATCACCAATGCCGCACCGGCTGTAGTAAGCCACAATCCCAAGGCGTTCAGGTAGGGGTAAGCCATATCCCTGGCACCAATCTGCAAGGGTACGATGATGTTCATAAGCCCTACCAACAACGGGGTCGCTGCGAACACTATCATGATCAATCCATGTGCCGTAAAAATCTGCCCCAGATGGAATGGCGTGAGATATCCATGCACCGCCCCCATATAACCCGGCGAACTGGGACCCACGGCCATTGCCTGTTGAGTGCGAATCATCAAGGCATCAACGAATCCTCGCAGCAACATGACCAGCCCCAGCAAAATATACATGACACCGATTTTTTTGTGATCAACCGTTGTCAGCCATTCGCGCCAAAGGTATCCCCATTTACCAAAATACGTCGTTGCTCCCAGCACCACGGCAGCCAGGATGGCCACTACTATAAAAGTCACCACAAGAATCGGAACGTGAAAAGGTATCTGCTGAAGCGTGAGGCGACCCAGCAGAGGAGTCCACGGCCCTTGTAAATGTACTAGCATGTCAATAATCCCCCGCTTTTTGTTCGGCGCGTTGTTTTTGCATGTAATTGACCATATTTTCGGTCATAGCCATGGGTGTCGGCCATACTTTACCGCGCATGACTTCGCCAATCACATAATCAAACAAACCAGATTGCACATTACCGAAGATTTGCTGATCACCACCAACAGCGATGTAAGGCCTTGCAAAGCGATTAAAACCAGCATAACTAAGATGTTGAGTAGATTTCTGTGCACCCTTCACCCATTGCGCAAACTGTGCCGCGCTTACGGCCTTCGTTTGGAAATGCATCCATGACAGTCCCGCGCCACTGTAATCGGCAGAATAACCTATGTAAGTGCCAGCCTTATCGGCTACCAACGCCTGCTTGGTACGCATCCCTGGCATAACATCTATCATGCCAACCAGCTGTGGAATAAGGAAATCATTCACAACAGAAGTGGACGTCAGGCGGAACTTGACAGGAGTCCCTACCGGGACCACTAATTCATTTACCGAGGCAATATGTTGTTGCGGATAAATAAACAACCAACGCCAATCTGTCGCGACCACATCGACTTCCACGGGATCTCCGCCATCAGCCTTCTGAACTTTGGCGATGACGCCTGGATTGTAAGGGTTGACATCATAAATAGCCTTTACTGACAGATAAGACAAGATACCGACTGTCACTAGAGGAATACCCCATACAATGGCCTCTATGGCATTTGAGTGGTTCCACGTTGGATCGTAACTTCCTTTACCACCCTTTCTATATCTCCACATCGCCCATATAGTTAGTAACGTTGTGGGGATAATAATCAATAACATAATCACGACATCAAGAATGAAGTAGTGATAAAATGTACGCGACACCAAACCTTCCGGCTTCAACAGATATAGGCCGTTGTTCGAACAGCCCCCCAACGTGAGCAATGTTGGTGGTAGCACCATTTGTGCCCACATTTTGTAGCGTTTATTCTTTATAAACACCTGAACCTCCAATACATACTGTGTAATATATCCGGGCCTTCGCCACCGGCCTCCCTACGCTCCCACCATCTCGCTGCTACTACTGTTATTTGTTTTATCCAACTGGCCTGCATGATCAGATTGAGTCTGTGCACTATACTTGTGGGCTGGCGAAGCAGTGACGCTAGATTTGTTACTGAAAGCCAAACGGAACTCCGCGACACAAGCTACGCGGCGCCTGCGGGATTCACGACCAGGGAAAACCAGGTACTCATCTGGAAATCCAAGCAACTTCTCGCGAATGCTGCGCCATTGCTGGACAATATTACCCCCTTGCCCACAGGTACCAGGCCCTGTCGCGAGAAGTGTTTCACCGGTAAACAAGCGATCGGCCCACAAATAGGTAACCGCGCAGGGCATTTGCCCTGGGGTGTGAAGCACCCGGATGGTTTCCTCACCGAAATGTACACTGTCATTATCCCGCAAACGCACGTCGACACCTTGGTATTCCGTCGATTCGTGTGCAATCACCCGCGGACCAAAGGGTCTAAGTTTGTCCAACGTATCTTCGAGAACAGGGTCAGGAAAGCGAGTTAGCAGAACATATTGCAACGCAATTTTTCGCTCTGCCAAAAATGACAGTGCCTGTGCAGCGATATCTGCCGTGGGGTCAATAATCACACCCTGTCTGGTGATGGGATCCCCCAGAACATATGAAAGCGATCTTTTCTTGGCGGCGCACTGCCTAAATAACATAGATAACCACACCTGTTTGTGTTGTTGTTAACTTGCTTAAGCAAGCCTCGTTCCATAATTAAATTATAATATTGTTATTATCTGTATTTCTTATTATATGGCAATACAGATTTGATTCATTGCAGTTATTTGGCATTCTGATTAGCCTATAAATCCATTATCAAAACTCGAATCCTGTCATTTTTGGCATGGCCTTGAATATGTACCAGTCATTTTTGGCATGTGTGCAAATATTTAATGGGAACTAATTATCAACAACATAACCACATAACCTTTGTATAATTTTGCCCTCTGTAACGCTGAGCATCACCAATAAATCATATTCCATCATTACAACAAGGAGTATAGTTAGTGTTGTTGATGACCATTTTTTTACTGAACTATTTAAGCATCGGCACTCGCACGACCTCATGCTTGGCGTATTGTGCTGCCGTCGGTTCGATTATATGGATTGTTGCGCAGAGTATCCCCGGGATCTGTCAAAATGGTGCCCATAAGGGTCTGCCTATTCTTACTACACTGATTTTATGTCTCTTTAATGCACCAAGATTGCAGGCCTCATGTGTACACATGGGAAAATTAAAGGGCACAAGCCGCTCATGCCCCTTCTTGATTTCGGCAAGACGGGCGATAAGGGCATTTGCTCGACGTACTGCATGGATTGCCTGCTGGCGTCCGGATCAGCGCTAAGTAGAGCCTGATGCATAGCTTGGTGAGCATGATCCAAAAGGCCATTCTGCAAAACTCAGTCCAGTACAAAACGACCGATACCACAACGAACCATATGGTTCGGGGAAAAGACAGTTATAGATTGCTGGCGTTGCCATCGCCAAAACTGGGTCCAGGTGCCCAATATCGTTTTGGGATAACCGGATCTATGTCCCAATGCCAACCATAGACCCAGGAAGGCAGGTCTTCAGCAAGCATGGGGCGTACTATGGCATAACCCCAGACGAAACAGATCGGCCAGTTCGTGCTGGCCAAAACCATGGCAGGGGAACTGTTCGGGAGCCAGAAGGGCACCGCCTTGCAGCCGCAGGCGTGCCAATACCTCAACTTTCACTATACAGCCCCAGAAAGCAGATCGATGATTGGCTGATACACCATAACGAGCCCACCAGAGACCAGTAGCCGACGATACAAACGACATTGATCAAAGCTAATGCCTTCTTTTTTAACCGTAGGGCGTTGTTGGCGACGCAGGGCACCTTTGATCTGGAGAGCGGCATCGGCCAGGAAACGTTGAAAAGACGGCGCATTAAAAGTGAACGGATAATTCCCGATCAGACAGAGTATGGCCGTAGTGTCCTGCTCGCCTGATCGCAACGGCAGAATCGCTGCACTAGGCGTCTGAGCCCCCGCTGCGGCCAAACGAAGTGGCGCATTACCTTGCGTGGCAAAATTAGAGACGGTTTATATATCTCCGCTTTCCCATGCGCGCTGGAAGCGGAACTGCATCTCAGCAAGTGCCACGCCCCGACCACCTGACTGAAGCAAACCCCAGAACTGGTGGTAACTCCCAGCAAAAAACTCCGCCACGAAATGCTCCTGAGCGTCATGCCTCAGGAATGCGCGACCACTTATGCCTGGGATACCAAGTACGACCTCCAGAATGGTACGGATGGTATCAACCCAGGGTTGATCCATCTGGCACACGACCGCCAGTTTCTGCTCGGTTTCATCCATCTGCGCCTGAAAGGCATCCAGGCTTTCCAGCTGCCACTGTAGTTCCTGCTGGAGGTATCTGCGAGCTGAAAACGTTCGTCCACTTCGTGCAGGACATCGCTCATGATCGGCACTTCTTCTATTTGTGCAGTGCATTGATGGTTACATTCAGGGTATCCAGTTTACCCAGAATCTCCTGTTCCAAATGAGAAAGTTCAGAACCTTGCAAGATGGCCTCCTCCCGATTGCCCGTCTGCAAAGATGAATAAATGGACTTGGCCACTTGATGTACCTGCGCATGTATTCCTTCCAGTTCACGGAAGGCGGGTATCTGGCCAAAGAACTCCCGGCCAATGCCGTCATACCAGCGGCCGAACTTGCGCTGATGACAATCGGGAACCTCCCGGTTGACTGACGCGGCATCGTGTGCGCTTACCGCAGCCAGCACATTCCGCACAAATAGTTGATGATCATTTTTAGCGGCGTCGATGGTCATAAGCGCAGCAAGGGTATTAAGGGATTCGACCCGGCTACCGAGCAATACAGTGACCGATTCGGCACCACGTGCTTTTTGCTCTGCAGACTGACTGGATAATTCAATAGTTTTTGCCGATACGTCAATGGTGATAATATTACCCTGCACCTCCTCTGTCGCCTCCTGGACCCGCTTGGAAAGATTACGCACTTCATCGGCCACTACCGCGAAGCCGCGGCCATGTTCACCCGCCCGGGCAGCCTCAATAGCCGCATTAAGGGCGAGAAGGTTGGTCTGATACGCGATCTCCCGGATCGTTTGAGCGATACGACCGATAGCACTGACCTCCGCGATAAGCCCCTGGGACGCGTTTCGATTCTCGGCAATGGACTGAGTCAATCCATTGAGCGTACCACCCACCTCTTTCATGGCCCCGATGGTTTCTGCGGCTGTACTGGTCAGTGCAGCGGCATGCTCGGCCGCGGTCTCGCTCATGCGGCTGATAACCTGTTCGGCGAGTTTCGCATCGCTGATATCTCGCCAGGACGCATGATAAGCCAGTACATTGCCTTCTTCATTGCGTACCGGCGTGATATTCAGGGCAAAGGTCACATCACCAAGGGTGAGTTCCGTATCATGCTCGCTCTCAGTACCCGCTGCCAATGAACGGAAAATCTTCCGAATCCGTTCTGGATCTTTGTGAAACTGGTGAATGGAATGCCCCATAGCGCTTCGCACATCCGCTCCGCGCAGCAGAGGATTAAGGCGGCCATGATGAAAATTCATGCTATCCAGTGCCGTGCAGTTCATATAAAAGATGTCATTTTCCATCTGTTCATCGGCTTCACACAGCATTTCCAGGCTGGAGAGGGGTTCCAGCAGGGCTTTGGCAGCGGTTAACAATTGTTCGCGATCCATGTTTCTTCTCCTGCAAGGGGTGATAACCTGCAACTCATTAATGATTCACACAATTATCTATTCATACAAGAAGATCTGCTATGGGATCTCCTGAGCAGAGAAGGAAACGATCCATTGTTTATCCTCGCCCTCAGCGCATATTTGGCTTCGTTGGACAGCATCCGGTGCTGATTTCGATACAGCCATTGGTAACCAGTAACCACGTGCCCTGTTCAGCAATGCCAGCCTGTAGCTTCTCGACGGTCTGAATCAATTATTCTAGGATGTGGGTGTCGTCGTTCCGGGAATCCCTACAGACGCCTTCCATTGCTGCATCTTGCCGATCAGTGGCGATTCTGCGCATTGCTGTGGAGTCAGGGCGCCACAAGCGCTAGCCCATTCGCTGGTCACCCCAAAAAATTTTGCGGCAGATTGCATCTGCTGAGCCTGAGCACCCGTTGCCTGAGTGCTCAGAGATTGATAACGTGCCGCTCGTTTCTGCGCCCAGGTGGAGACGCCCTGCCAGCACGCCGTCTGCGCAGCAGACGACATCGCCGCACAGCGGGCGCTGTCCTGACGCGCCTTGGTCATATCCGCCTGCCATTCACCAGAAAAGGACGTCTTGGCGCCGTTCAGCGTCGGCGCCACGGAGGGGGGTACCGCTGGAACGGTCGACGTGGAGGGAATAGATGGCGTAGCGGCAGGAGGAGCCAATGGTAAGGCAGTGGACGAGTAATAAGTAATCGGCGGTGGCACCACTGAAGGCGCCACTTGCGGCAGCACCGCAGGTGCTCTGCGCACCAACGGCGATGGGGCAGTGGAAACAGATGACATCGGGGCAGCGGCAAGTGCCGGGTAGTTACTGACAGCACCTTGCGGCTGTGGCGCCATGCCGTTAGTCGTAGTTGTTGCACATGCTGTCAACACCAACACACTACCCGCAGCAAGCACAGACCATTGCATCCAACCCATAAAGCACTCCTTCCTCAAGTCATAAACAATGTTCAGGCCTATCATTAGAACATAACCACTCAAGGGTTTATTTCTCCCAACGTCCCTAAAACGCCCGCATGAGATGACCACTACATCGTGCAGCTTAACAAAATAGTGCGTTGACCACTTCCCTCCGGGTCCCTAGAATAGACGATATCTACGTGGGAGGGGACCCCCTCCCTTTTTTTGCATCCTCTTGTTGGCGAGGTGGGGCGTGCAGGCGGTCCTGGCATTAGCAGACGGCAGCATCTATCGCGGTAAAGGCTTTGGTGCCACCGGATTGGCAGTGGGTGAAATCTGTTTCAACACCGCCATGAGTGGTTACCAGGAGATTCTTTCTGATCCTTCTTACCGAGGGCAGATTGTCACGCTCACCTATCCACATATTGGCAATACGGGCGTCAATCCGGAGGATATGGAAGGTGCCCGGATATTCTGTTCTGCCCTGGTCGTACGCAACCGGCCGCGCACGCCCAGCAGTTGGCGCAGCACGCAAGGCTTGTCCGACTTTTTAAAAACCCATCAGATTCCGGGCATCGCCGAAATAGATACCCGCGCCCTGACCCGCAGACTGCGGGATAGCGGCGCCCAGAATGCCGCCGTCCTCGTCGGAGACGCCTGCAGCGATGACGACGCCCTGGCCGCGGCGCGTGCCTTCCCCGGCCTCCTCGGTCGTGATCTGGTGCAGGATGTGGGCTGCCGGGAGACATACGCCTGGAATCTCGCCAGCGGCGCTCCCGATCAGGGCTATCACACACAACCCATCACCCGGACGCAGCGCCATGTGGTAGTTTACGACTTTGGCACCAAACAGAACATTCTGCGACTGCTGGCTGATCGTGCCTGCCGGGTCACGGTCGTGCCAGCCCGCACTGCGGCTGCTGAGGTGATGGCCCTGCTCCCGGATGGGGTGCTCTTCTCCAACGGCCCCGGCGATCCTGCGGCCCTCGACTATGCCGGAGAGGCCATGCGTCAGATCATCGCTGCAGGCATTCCCACCTTCGGACTCTGCCTGGGGCATCAGCTGCTGGGGCTGGCCCTGGGCGCCAAAACCATCAAGATGAAGTTCGGACACCACGGAGCCAACCATCCGGTCAAAGTCCTGCGCAGCGGTCAGGTGCTGATCACCAGCCAGAATCATGGCTTTGCGGTGGATGCGGATACCCTGCCGGATTGCCTGATTGCGACGCACACCTCTCTATTTGACGGTAGTTTGCAGGGTATGACACATCGAGACCTGCCCGTCTTTTCCTTTCAGGGACACCCTGAGGCCGGACCCGGCCCCCATGATGCCAGTGTGATTTTTGACGACTTTGTTCGCGCCATGAACCAGCACGGAGGCCGTCACCATGCCTAAGTACCAGGATATCAAAAGCGTCCTCCTCATCGGCGCTGGCCCCATCATTATCGGCCAGGCCTGCGAATTCGATTACTCCGGCGTCCAGGCCTGCAAGGCGCTGCGGGAAGAGGGTTGCCGCGTCATTCTGGTCAACTCCAACCCCGCTACCATCATGACCGATGCGCAGACGGCGGACGCCACCTACATCGAACCCGTCGAGTGGCAAACAGTCGCACGTATCATCGCCATGGAACGCCCAGACGCCATCCTCCCCACCATGGGTGGTCAGACCGCGCTGAACTGTGCCCTGGACCTGCACCGGGAGGGAATACTGGAGCAGTATGGTGTCAAACTGATCGGTGCATCCGTGGAGGCCATCCGTGAAGCCGAAGATCGTGGCCTGTTCAAAAAGGCTATGGAAGAGATCGGCCTGGAAGTAGCACGCTCCGCCTTCGGTCATGACATGGAAGGCGCACGCCAGATCGCGGAAGACATCGGCTTCCCGGTTATCATCCGGCCCTCCTTCACACTGGGCGGCACCGGCGGCGGCATTGCCTATAACCGCGAGGAGTTTGAGGACATCGCCGCACGCGGCCTGGAGGCCAGCCCCACCCACGAAATTCTCATCGAAGAGTCCATCATCGGCTGGAAAGAGTTCGAGATGGAAGTAGTCCGCGACCGGGCGGATAACTGCATCATTGTCTGTTCTATCGAGAATCTTGATCCCATGGGTATTCACACCGGGGACTCCATCACCGTGGCCCCCGCCCAGACCCTTACCGACCGCGAATACCAGCGCATGCGTGATGCCTCCATTGCGGTGTTGCGCCGCATCGGGGTAGATACTGGTGGTTCCAATGTGCAGTTTGCTGTCAACCCCGAAGATGGGCGGCTGATCGTCATTGAGATGAACCCGCGGGTATCGCGCTCCTCGGCGCTGGCCTCCAAGGCCACCGGGTTTCCCATTGCCAAAATTGCCGCCAAGCTGGCGCTGGGCTACACCCTGGATGAACTGCGTAATGACATCACCCAGGCGACACCAGCGAGCTTCGAGCCGACCATCGATTACGTGGTCACCAAAATTCCCCGCTTCGCCTTCGAGAAATTTCCGGAGGCCGATGCCCATCTGACCACTCAGATGAAGTCGGTTGGTGAGGTGATGGCCATTGGCCGCAGCTTCCAGGAGTCGCTGCAAAAGGCGCTGCGCGGTCTGGAGACGGGCGTGGACGGTCTTGATGAGAAACTCATCGGCAACGATCCGGACACCCTGCAAAAGCTGGAGCAGGAGTTACGGGTTCCTGGTGCCGATCGCCTCTGGTATCTGGCGGACGCCATACGGCGCGGCTGGGATCAGGGCGGCCTGCAGCGCACCACCCACATTGACCCCTGGTTCCTGGAGCAGATTTTCGAGATCGTCCAAACGGAGGAGAGTTTGCGCGGTCTCGCTCTGGCGAGTCTCGATGGCACCAGGCTCCGCACGCTCAAAGGCATGGGCTTTTCGGACCGGCGCCTGGCCCGCCTGTTGGGTTGCCGCGAACAACTATTGCGCGAGCACCGCCAGAAGCTGGGCATTCGCCCGGTCTATAAGCGGGTGGATACCTGCGCTGCCGAGTTCCGCTCACCGACGCCTTATCTTTACTCCACCTATGAGGTGGAATGCGAGGCGGAGCCCAGTGACAAGCCCAAGATCATGATTCTCGGCGGCGGTCCCAACCGGATCGGGCAGGGCATCGAGTTTGACTATTGCTGCGTGCATGCGGCCATGGCCCTGCGCGAAGACGGTTTTGAGACCATCATGGTCAACTGTAACCCGGAGACAGTGTCCACCGACTACGACACCTCCGATCGCCTGTATTTCGAGCCGCTCACGCTGGAAGATGTCCTCGAAATCGTCGCGGTCGAAAAACCCCAGGGCGTGATCGTCCAGTTCGGTGGTCAAACGCCGCTGAAGCTCGCCAACGATCTGGAAGCCGCCGGTGTACCCATCGTCGGCACCACTCCGGATTCCATCGACCTGGCTGAAGACCGCGAGCGCTTCCAGCAACTTTTGCAGCGCCTTAACCTGCGGCAGCCGGAAAACGCCATTGCGCGGAGTGCCCCGGAAGCCTTGAGCAAAGCGCGCGCATTGGGCTATCCGCTGGTAGTGCGTCCTTCTTATGTGCTGGGCGGTCGCGCGATGCGCATCGTCTACGGCGAAGATGACCTCGAACGTTATATGGTGGAGGCTGTGCGTATCTCCAATGACCAGCCCGTTCTCCTGGATCGTTTCCTGAATGACGCCCTGGAGGTGGACGTTGATGCCGTCGCCGATAGCGAGCAACAAGTGATCGTGGCGGGGATCATGGAGCACATTGAGCAGGCCGGCGTTCACAGTGGCGACTCCGCCTGTTGTCTGCCACCCTACTCCCTGTCCCCAGCCATTCAGGACGAAATCCGGCGGCAGACCGTGGAACTGGCCTTAGCACTCGGTGTTGTAGGCCTGATGAACTGTCAGTTCGCCGTCCAGGAAGAGCGCATCTATGTGCTGGAGGTGAACCCGCGCGCCTCACGGACGGTGCCTTTCGTCTCCAAGGCCACCGGCTGGCCTCTGGCCAAAATTGCCTCCCGCTGCATGACCGGGAAGTCACTAGCGGCACAGGGCATTCCGCAAATTCCCAATCCGCCCCATTTCAGCGTTAAGGAAGCGGTTTTCCCCTTCATCAAATTCCCCGGCGTGGATGTGCTGCTGGGGCCAGAGATGAAATCTACCGGCGAGGTGATGGGCATTGGTGCCAGTTTCGGGGAGGCGTTCCTCAAGGCACAGATCGGTGCCGGTGAACACTTCCCGCGCTCCGGCACCGTCTTTCTCAGCGTCCGCGATGCAGATAAGAAGGGCCTTATCCCAGCGGCACGGACGCTGTCCGAACTCGGCTTTAAGCTGATCGCCACCAAGGGTACTGCCGCTTTTCTGCACGGGGAAGGTCTGGAAGTCACTGCAGTCAACAAGGTGACTGAAGGCCGTCCCCACATCGTCGATGCGATCAAAAACGGCAAGGTGCAAATCATCATCAACACCGTGGACGAACGCCAGTCCGTGCGGGATTCTTTCAGCATCCGCCGTGCGGCGCTGCAGATGGGCTTGACCTACTATACCACCCTGGCGGGCGCTATCGCGGGCGCTGCTGCCATTCACGCCCTGATGTCGGAGGAACGCAGCGTCCTCCGGCTGCAGGATCTGAACCAGACAAACACCAGCACGAGGTAGATATGAGCGACAAAATTCCCATGACTGTTATTGGTGCCCAGCGCCTGCGCGATGAATTACATCGCCTCAAATCCGTGGACCGGCCCACCGTCATTGAAGCGATCGCCGAGGCCCGTGCCAAGGGTGATCTCTCGGAAAATGCCGAATACGACGCGGCAAAAGAACAGCAGGCCTTTATTGAGGGACGCATTCGCGAGGTGGAAGATCATCTGTCCCGCGCCCAGGTCATTGATCCCAAGACCTTGAATACGGGTGGTAGAATTGTTTTTGCGGCTACCGTGGAGTTGGAAGATGCAGAGGGTAACGAGGTGACTTACCAGATCGTCGGTGATGCCGAGGCGGACCTCAAGGAAAATAAGATATCCATTAGCTCCCCCATTGCGCGTGCGCTTATCGGTAAGCACGAAGGCGATCTGGTTGAAGTACGCGCTCCTGGTGGAACGCGGGAGTACACCATTCTCGCCGTGCGCTACATATAGAAGGAAAGAGCTTGGCACACCATATCTACCTACTATTCCTGGCCATGCTGCAAGGCGTTACGGAATTATTTCCCATCTCCAGTCTTGGGCACATTATCCTGGTACCCGCGCTTCTGCATTGGCCCATCAACCGCGACGCGGAGTGGTTTTTACCCTTTGTGGTCGTGCTCCACCTCGCCACAGCCGCGGCGTTACTCTTGTTCTTCTGGCGCGACTGGGCAGCGCTGCTGGGTGGTTTCATTCGTGCGCGTGGACGTCCCAGCAATCCCCAATCACGGCTGCTATGGATCCTCTTCATCGCATCCATTCCTGCCGGTTTACTGGGCCTTGCCCTCGCCCATAAAATCAAAGACCTGTTCGGCGGTTTCACCTTTGCTGCGGTGGCACTGATGATTAACGGCATCATGCTCATCTGGGGAGATCGCTTGCGCGCGCGGCAACCCAGCCATTCACTGGACAACCTGAGCTGGCCGCGCGCTATTGGCATAGGATTCGCCCAATCCCTCGCATTGATTCCCGGATTTTCGCGTTCTGGCGCAACGCTGGTAGCTGGTATCGGTGTAGGGTTGGACTATGAAAATTCCGCGAAATTTTCCTTTCTGCTCGCCACCCCGATTATTGCAGCGGCCGGCATGCTGGAAGTGCCCAAGCTCTTCCACGCAAATATGCCGTCCGAATTACTCGGTACCATTTTTCTTGCAGGTCTTTTATCGGGAATCTGTGCCTGGGCTTCCGTCTGGTTTCTGATGCACTATTTTCATAAGCATGAAATCAAAGCGCTACGGCCCTTTGGTATCTATTGCATTGCCTTTGGCGCGCTAGCGCTTATTATTGGCGGCTAAGAAATATAGTGAATTCTTAACTACCTCCGGGCATCCGGCTCCAAGAGTAGAGCCACCCGTTTTCCATTCCAGCTTTGCAGGGCAAGCAGGAGGCCGACGGCGGCGAGGATATAGAACACGCCTTTTTCTCCGGCGATCCCCAAGCCCCAGCCACCCACTACACCACCCACAAAAATCCCCATGAACTGCATCAGCGAGTAGACGCCACTGGCCGCACCGCGCTGTTCCGGCTTGGTGCTGCGGCTCATCATGGACGGTAGAATAGCCGATGCGATGTTGTACCCACTGAAGAAAATCACCGCCCCTATGGCCACCGGCCAGAACCGCCCAGCCAGCAGTCCCATGATCAGGGATCCCGCCGCAATGGCAAAACCACTGAAAATCAGCATCCGGCCATGCTGCTTGTACTTTTCAGCGTAAATCACCGGGTAGAGCATGGCGGCCACCGAGAGCAACATCACCGGCAGGTAGACTTCCCAAATGGCAGCGTTAGGAATGTGCATGGCGTTGACCAGCTCCGGGGAAAGTACAACGAAACTGGCCCCCAGCACCATCTGCAGAATGAAAATGCCGACACTCGCAGTCAGTACCGGGGGATGCCTGAAAATCTTCAGGGCATCGCGCCAGCTACCCATCCGGTGCTGGAGATTGCGGGGGATGGGGGGAATGATCTTCCACAGAGGAAACAGCGCGAGTATACCCAGGGCAGCCGCGACCAGAAAAACGCCCGTCAGACCGGAAAGACCATAAAACACCGGGCCTAATGCCATACCCAGCACGTAGGCAATGGCGATACTGCCGCCGATGGCGGCCATGGCTTTGGTGCGATGCTGTTCACTGGTGAGGTCACCAGCGGTGGCGAGGAGTACCGATGACACGGCTCCGGCGCCTTGCAGCAGACGGGCAAGAATAATGCCCCAGATGTTGTGGGTCACCGCCCCTAAGAGCGATCCCAGAACAAAAATCAGAATCCCGAAAACCAGTACCTTTTTCCGCCCGAAACGGTCCGAGGCAACGCCGAAAGGAAACTGCAGAACAGCCTGGGCCAGTCCGTAGATACCGATGGCAACACCCAGCAGCAGCGGCGTACTGTAGCGGAGCTGGTCATTATCCAGGGCCAGTACCGGCATGAGCATAAACAAACCAAGCATGCGCGCAACATAGATAAAACTCAAACCAGCGACTGCCCGCTTTTCGAGGGGACTCATGGACAGGCCTTTGCCACGGGGAGAAGTCTCAAAAGAGGCCATACTCTATCACCAGTTTACCCAAAATCAGGGCGGTAAAAAGCAGAAAGAGGTAGGAAATAGAATAAAAAAACATCCGCCGCGCATAGCGATCCATTGCCTCACCTTCCGCTAATCCGTGGAGCCGTACCGCCATTCTGACAAACCAGGCGCCAGAAACCCATGCTACCGCGCCATACACCCAGTCGCCCGTGAGCAAGGCCGGCACCATGCTGACCATCCAGGTGAGGAACGCATAGCGCAAAACCTCCTTGCGGGTCCGATCCACTCCGTGGGTGACCGGCAGCATGGGAATACAGGCTTTGGCATAGTCTTGCCGACAGCAAATGGCCAGTGGCCAGAAGTGCGCGGGGGTCCAGA